>NZ_JBIAQP010000002.1:580795-699846 GCF_042889145.1 Streptomyces sp. NPDC002680 | reverse complement strand
CTGGGAACGCAGGGCCGACATCCACGAAGCGTTCCTCAAACTCGCCTGCTGCCTCATCACCCACCGACAACTCGGATCATTGTGTTAGCCGTTCTTACCGGGGCACCTCTCCCCCACCCCCCACCTGTCCGCCACCACCGCCACGATGAGCAGCCCCCGCCCCTCCTCAGTCTCCGGACCGGGATCCGGCGTACGGATCTCACCCGGGCCGCTGTCATGGACCTCGGCGCGCAGTACGCCGTCGGTGGCCAGGGTCAGTTGGAGGAGGAAGCCACGCCCCGGTGGCACGCCGTGCAGGAGGGCGTTCGTGGTCAGTTCGCTCACGCAGAGCAGCACGTCGTCGGTGCGCTCGGGGGTGCCCCAGTCGGTGAGGGCCTCGCGGGTGAAGTCCCGGGCCAGGCGTACCGACCTGCGGTCGCGGCGGTAGAACGCCTCGCGGCTGTGGAGGAGTTGGGGTTGTGCGTTCATGGGGCCACTGTCACAGGGAGTCACTACTGTGGAGCAGTACGTGAAGTCGTAGTTCCGATTGCTACGACTCCACTACGAGGGGTTCGGGTGGAGACGGGGGAAGGGGACGGGCATGCATTCGGCGAAGAGGCCCCGGCGGGGCAGTTCATGGCAGGCCATCGGGGCGGCGGTTGCCCACTTCAGGAAGCGGGCACGGCTGACGCAGGAGCAGTTGGCGGAGCGCGCGAACATCCACGTCGACACGGTCGGCTCCATCGAACAGGGGCGACTTGCGCTGCAACTCGACCGGGCGGAGCAGTTCGACGAACTGCTCGACACAGGTGGGGTGTTGGCCGTGATGGTGGTCAAGGTGCCCGTGCGGGAGCGGGTCGTCCAGTTCGCACAGGGGCTGGTCGAGCACGAGCAGGAGGCGCTCAGCCTCCTGTCGTACGAGACCCAGGCGGTTCCGGGGTTGCTCCAAACTCCGGAGTACTGCCGCGCCGTCTTCGACTATCGATATCCGGCAATCGGGAACGAAACTGCCGAGCAGTGGGTGAACGCCCGTATGGAACGCCAATTGATCTGGCAGCGGGAGCAGCCGCCGGTGGGGCACTTCGTCCTGGAGGAGAGCATCCTCCGTCGGGAGGCCGGCGGTCGGGAGGTGATGCGCGAGCAGATCCGCAAGATCCTCGAAGCCTGCGAACCCGTCCATGTGAGCGTGCAGATCATGCCCATGGACCGCACGCCCCACGCCTGTCTCGACGGCCCCATGGTGCTGCTCGAAACCCCGGATCACGAACGCCTGGTGTACCTGGAGGTGCAGCGCGCCAGCTTCCTTGTGGACGACCCCGACGAGGTCAGTTCCTATCACCTGAAATATGGAATGCTGCGGTCACAGGCCCTCTCTCCCGACGAGAGCGTGCGCCTCCTGGATGGACTGCTAGGAGAGTCATGACCACCGCAGCACGGCACCAGAACCTCTCGAACGACCTGGCGTGGTTCAAGTCCAGCCACAGCGGCAGTGAGGGCGGCAACTGCGTCGAAGTCGCCGCCCACACCTCCGCCATCCACATCCGTGACTCCAAGAACCCCTCCGGGCCCGTCCTCACCGTCGCCCCCGGTTCCTGGGCCGCATTCCTCGGCCGGGCCTAGCCCTCCAGCGACTGCACGCTGATGGACCACGGTCCGTCGGAGCGGGCGTAGATCAGGCAGGGGCCAGACAAGGGTGCCTCGCCCTGCCACGGGCCCAGTTGGTTGGCCAACTCGTCCAGGAAGGCTGTCGCGTCCGTTTCGAAGGTGTCGGCGAGGAAGTAGCCGCCGTCCGACGAGCCCTGGGCGCCCCCGTAGCGGAGCGTGGCTATGCCGGGGCCGCCCTCGTAGCGCAGTACGTCCGAGGCGGGGCGGGCCGCGTGGCCGTTCGCCTCCAGGGGCAGTGCGGTCGATATGTCACGCACCTCGATCGTCCAGTGGGCGTCCGCCTGGACGCGGAGAGCGCGTACGGGTCTGTCGTCGGCGTTGATCAGGGAGCGGCAGGCGAACGGGCCGTCGGTGTACACCAGTTGGCTCCCGGAGCGCAGTTTGCCGTCCAGGGCGTCCACGACGAAGTGGCCCCCTCCGCGATGCGTGATGTCGAGGATGACCGGGGCCGCGCCGGTGGTGAGGCGTACGACGCGGTCGCCGTCGCCGTCGTCCCGTTGCCGTATCGGGCCGCCGGCTGCCAGTAGGTGAGGGGGCGGGAGCTGAGACGGTACGGCGGGCATGTCGTCGTTCGTCTTGCTGACGCCTGTCAGCGGCACCACACCCCGCGGGTGCTGCGGCTGCTCCGACCGGCCGTTCCCGAACCACTTCATCGACTGCCCCCTGTGCCGTATGAACAAGTATGAATAAGAAGGTGAACGTGAGCATGGACGACACCGAATGGGTCGTCGTCACCTTGTGCGAGAACCTTCCCTGGCGCGGATGGTCACCGTCTAGGTGACAGCGGACGCGCCGCACAAGCTCGGCCTTCACCCCGGACAGTCGTCGGCGCCTGGTGGCATGCCGCCGGAGAGCGGTACGGTCGGCGGTGGCCCGCTCCCCCGGATAACCCGGTGCGAGGTGTCCACCCGGGCGTTAGCCTCCGATCATGACCTGGCTTCCCCGCGACTTCGTTCATCCGCTGCATGTCGACGTGGCCGGTGGGTATCACCTGCGGCCGATTCGTGGGGCCGATGCCGTGATTGACTACCCGACCGTCATGGGGTCGCGTGAGCGGCTGTGGGGCATCTTCGGGGAGGCCTGGGGGTGGCCTGCCGCCTCCATCACGTACGAGGCCAATCTTGCCGATCTGGAGCGGCATGCCGCCGAGATCGACGCCCATGAGTCCTTCAACTACGTGCTGCTCAACGGCGATGAGAGCGTCGAGCTCGGCTGTGTGTACATCGATCCGCCCGAGAAGGCCGGGGCCGATGCCGAGGTCTCCTGGTGGGTTGTCGACAGCGCCGTGGGGGGTGCGGTCGAGCAGGCGCTCGATGAGCTTGTGCCTCGGTGGATCGGCGATGCGTGGCCCTTCGTGCGGCCTCGGTTCATCGGGCGTGATCTGTCCTGGGCGGAGTGGCTGCGGTTGCCCGACGCCGGTACGTAGGCCGGTGTAGCCCCGGCTCGGGCCGGTGGCTCGATGGGCGCGGCCGGATTTCGCCCCTTGTGGGCGCGCTCACAGCGTTCCCATAATCCTTCAACAGATTTTGACCAGCTCATGCCACCACGCGCACGAGTTCTTTCTGTTTGTTTGGCATGAGCCTGACATTTCTGCGTATGTCCAACCCCCCACGGAAGGCATCACGTTGAAGAAGCTCATCACCGCGCTCAAGAGAGCCGCAGCCGCCGGCGCCGCCGCGCTCGCGATCATCAGCCTGCAGCCCCTCTCCTCCGCCCAGGCCGCTCCGGCGCCCGTCGTCGGTGGAACCCGGGCCGCGCAGGGCGAGTTCCCGTTCATGGTCCGGCTCTCGATGGGCTGTGGCGGCTCGCTGCTCACCCAGCAGATCGTGCTCACCGCCGCGCACTGTGTGAGCGGCACCGGCGCCAACACCAGCATCACGGCGACCGCCGGTGTCGTGGACCTCCAGTCGACCACCGGCCGGGTCCAGGTCAGGTCCACGTACGTGTACCGGGCCCCCGGCTACAACGGCAACGGCAAGGACTGGGCGCTCATCAAGCTCGCGTCACCCATCACCACCCAGTCCACGCTGAAGATCGCCACCACCACGGCCTACAACACCGGTACCTTCACCATCGCCGGGTGGGGTTCGGCCTCTGAGGGTGGTGCCCAGCAGCGGTACATGCTCAAGGCGACCGTGCCGTTCGTGAGTGACGCCACGTGTCGTTCCTACAGCGGCTACAGCGGGCTTGTCGCGGCTGACGAGATCTGTGCGGGGTACGCATCCGGTGGGGTTGACACCTGCCAGGGTGACTCCGGTGGTCCGATGTTCCGTCGGGACAGCGCCAACGAGTGGGTGCAGGTCGGTATCGTCAGCTGGGGTATCGGCTGCGCCCGGGCCAACGCGCCCGGTGTGTACTCCGAGGTCTCGACGTTCGCCTCGGCGATCACCGCGGCGGCTGCGACTCTCTGACGGTCCTTCGTATCTGTCTCCGTACGACGTCCACGGGCTCGGTGCTCTCCTGCACCGGGCCCGTGCTTGTGCCCGTACGTCGTGGGGAGTTTTTCGCCCCCGCCGCCCCTACCCGTTCCCATCCTTCTGGGGGCTGCGCCCCCAGACCCCCGCTCCGGCCCTGAACGGGCCTTGTCCTCAAACGCCGGACGGGCTGAAATTCCTGGGCTGGGCTGAAAGATCAAGCCTCAACGGCCACCCCTCCAGCCCCGACGACCACCCTCCAGCCTCGGCCGGCACCACCCAGCCCGGCCAGCACCATCCAGCCTCGGCCGGCACCATCCAGCCCGTCCGGCGTTTGAGGACGAGCGCGTTCAGCGCGACAAAGGGGGGTCTGGGGGCGCAGCCCCCAGGGATGGGAACGGGTAGGGGCGGCGGGGGCGAGGGGATGGTGGGAAGGCGCCGGACGGGCTGGGTGATGTCTGGCCTCGTTGGTTCAGAAGCCTCCGCCGAAGTCCCCGCCACCTCCGAAGTCCCCACCCCCGAACCCGCCCCCGTAGTCCCCGGAGTCGAAGTCCGCGCCGGACATGTCGCCGCCCTCGTAGCCGCCGGGGTCACGGAAGTCGCCGTAGTCCGCCGCGTAGGACGGGGTGGCCATCATGCTGCCGAGCATCGTGCCGACCAGGAGGCCGGGCAGGATGCCGCCGCCGAAGTAGCCGCCCGCCCAGGGGCCGTACGCCGGGCCCGCGTCCCAGTACGGGCGGGGGCCCGAGGCCGTTTCCACCTCGCGGATCGCCGGGTCCTGGCCGTCGGCCAGGCGGGCCCGGTCGGCCGCGCAGACCGGGACCTCGCGGGGTGCGCCGCCCGCCGGGGTCCAGGTCGCGTCGGCGACCGACGGGCCGTGGCGCGGGTCGAAGAAGCAGGGGCCGCGGCGTTCGGGCAGCGGACCGCCCTCGCGGCGGGCCGCCAGTTGCGCGAGCGAGAAGCGGCCGTCCTCCAGCGTCTGCGTCACCGCGCGTACTTCCTCCGGGCGCCTCGTGGCCGCCATCAGCGACTTCGCCTTCTCGTACGCGTCCAGCGCTCGTTCGTAGTCCGCGCGCATCGCGTCGTCGGCGCCCGCCTCGGCCGGGTGGAAGTCGAGCCGGTCCAGTTCCTCGCCGAACGCCGTGATGTCCTCGTCGACCACGACCGTCAGCTTCGCCAGCGCGGCGCGCCTCTCCTCCTCGTGCCGTCGCCGGTTGCGCCGGACCAGTGCGTACGCGCCCGCGCCGCCCATCGCCAGCACCGCGCCGACCGTGATCAGCGCACCCGCGTCCACCCCGCCACCGGAGTCGCCGCCGCTCCAGGTGGCCGGTGCCGAACCGCCGACACCGCCGCGCAGCGCCGCGTCGACGAAGTCGTTCAGCTGGGCCTTCGCGTCACCCTCTCGCTCCACCGCCGTCACGAGGTTGCCCACCGCCGACCTGCTCAGCACGCCACTGTCGGCCCGTGCACTGAAGAGGTCGCCCAGGCGTACGGCGTAGAGGCCCGTGATGCCGGTCTCCGTACGGAGGTTCGTGAAGAGGTTCTCCGCCGGGTAGTCGGCCGGGAGAACGGCCACGAACAGCGGTTTGTCCGCGTCCTTGATTTTGGCCGCCAGCGCGTCCGCGTCGGCGGCGGAGAGGACGTCGGAGGCTTCCGGGTCCACGTACACCGGGTCCGCTCGCAGTGCCTCGGCGACTTTGGAGAGGTCGGTGGCCGCCTGGGCGCCGGGCGCGGCGGCCGTCAGCAGCGCGAGTACCGCGAGTGTCGCTACAAAGGGCACCAGCAGCAGGCGTACGAGAGAACGGACCAGTACGGCCTTCATATCTTCGAAGCTACCCGAAGCCGGGCGGAAACGGACACCCCCGGAGTGGGGGGTGGGGGTGGAGGTGGGGGGCGGGGGTTAGGTCCCGCCCCCCACCCCCACCATTGCCATTACTCCGCCGGCTCCACTCCCGCCCGCAGCAGCCCGTACGTGTACGCGTCCGCCAGGGCCTCCCAGGACGCGGCGATCACGTTGTCCGCCACGCCCACCGTCGACCACTCGCCCTTGCCGTCCGACGTCGAGATGAGGACGCGGGTCGTGGACTGGGTGCCGTGCTTGCCCTCCAGGATGCGGACCTTGTAGTCGACCAGGTCCAGCTTGGCGAGCGGCGGGTAGATCTTCTCCAGGGCCACCTTCAGGGCGCGGTCGAGGGCGTTCACCGGGCCGTTGCCCTCCGCCGTCGCGACGATGCGCTCGCCCTTGGCGAAGAGCTTGACCGTGGCCTCGTTGGCGTGGCTGCCGTCGGGGCGGTCCTCGACGATCGCGCGCCAGGACTCGACCTCGAAGTACGTACGGGCCCTGCCTTCGGCCTCCGCGCGGAGCAGGAGCTCGAAGGACGCGTCCGCCGCCTCGTACGTGTAGCCCTTCAGTTCGCGCTCCTTCACGCGCTCCACTACCCGGCCCACCAGTTCGCGGTCGTCGCCCAGGTCGACGCCGAGCTCCTTGCCCTTCAGCTCGATCGACGCGCGGCCCGCCATGTCGGAGACCAGCATCCGCATGGTGTTGCCGACCTGCTCCGGGTCGATGTGCTGGTAGAGGTCCGGGTCGACCTTGATCGCCGAGGCGTGCAGGCCCGCCTTGTGGGCGAACGCGGAGACTCCCACGTACGGCTGATGGGTCGAAGGCGTCAGGTTGACCACCTCGGCGATCGCGTGGGAGATGCGGGTCATCTCGCGCAGCGCGCCCTCGGGGAGCACCTTCTTGCCGTACTTCAGTTCCAGGGCCGCGACCACCGGGAACAGGTTGGCGTTGCCCACGCGTTCGCCGTAGCCGTTCGCCGTGCACTGGACGTGGGTCGCGCCCGCGTCCACGGCGGCGAGGGTGTTGGCGACCGCGCAGCCCGTGTCGTCCTGGGCGTGGATGCCGAGACGGGCGCCCGTGTCGGCGAGGACCGTGGCGACGACCGCCTGGACCTGGGCCGGGAGCATCCCGCCGTTGGTGTCGCAGAGGATGACGACATCGGCGCCGGCCTCGGAGGCGGCCCGGACGACGGCCTTCGCGTACTCGGGGTTGGCGCGGTAGCCGTCGAAGAAGTGCTCGCAGTCGACGAACACACGGCGGCCCTGGGAGCGGATGTGGGCGACGGTGTCGCGGACCATCTCCAGGTTCTCGTCGAGGGTCGTACGCAACGCCAGTTCGACATGGCGGTCGTGGGACTTGGCTACCAGGGTGATGACGGGGGCGCCGGAGTCCACGAGCGCCTTGACCTGCGGGTCCTCGCTCGCCTTGCCGCCGGCCCTGCGGGTGGCGCCGAAGGCCACCAGCTGGGCGTGCCTGAAGTCGATCTCCTGCTGGGCGCGGGCGAAGAACTCGGTGTCGCGCGGGTTGGCGCCCGGCCAGCCGCCCTCGATGAAGCCGACGCCGAAGTCGTCCAGGTGCCGTGCGATGGCCAGCTTGTCGGCGACGGTGAGGTTGATGCCCTCGCGCTGGGCGCCGTCGCGCAGGGTGGTGTCGAAGACGTGGAACGAGTCGTCGAGTTCGCTGGGTTCCGTCATGGTCTCAAGGCTCCTGGGATGTCGATCTCGGTCTGTACCGGAATGACCGGCTCCACCGTCCTCCGATGATCCCTCGCGCTCCTTCTCCGGCTGAAGGTGGGCCAGAAAAGCGAAAAACCCCTCGCGGGTGCGAGAGGTCTGCGCGCGGGTCGAAGACGACGGTGGCCGCCCGTACCTGGTCGTACGAGGCGGTCACTGCGGACCGGCGCGCCTGCTGCCAATAATCGTGGCGAACGAGAGCACGGGGGCAGTCTGGCACAGACCGTCCCCGTGCTCCCGGGTGTCTCAGCATGCGAACCCCGGGTGCTCAGCGCATACGGCGGACGAACCCGTCCGAGTGGCCGTTCGTGTCGCCCTTGACGATGTCGGTCGCGGACGACAGGAAGCCCACCAGCCTGCCGTCGCGGCTGAGCGACGAGGGCGCGCTGTACCCGGTCGGCTCGGTCGCGATGCCGCCCGTGACCGTCTTGCTGACGAGGCGGGTGGTTCCGGTGCGCAGGTCGTGCAGATAGACGTTGTCGACGAAGTCGCCGGCCGGGGTCCGCACCGGGAAGTTGTACGCCAGGTACCGGCCGTCGCCGCTGAGGAGATTGCCGCTCAGGCTCCGCTCCCCCGGGCCGTCGTGCTGGATGCGCCGGGTGACGTCCGTGCGCAGGTCGCGTACGTAGAGGTAGAAGCCGTTGGGGGTCGGGTCGCCCACCAGGTCGGTGAGGGAGCTGAAGGCGATGTACCGGCCGTCGTCCGAGAGCGAGCCACCGACGGCACTGGCGTCGGCCTGCGACGGCGAGCCCGCGCTGTCGACGTTGGCCTGCTCCTCCTTGCCGGTCCGGCGGTCGAACACCATCAGTTCGCTCCGGCCGCCGCGCGGGTGGCGGATGTTGTACTCGACATAGCGGCCGTTGCCGCTGATCCCGGTGCTGTAGACCGTCCACTCCGGGTGTTCGTGACTGATCCGGGTGACCTTGCCGGTGCGGCGGTCCGTGACGTACGCGGCGAGGTAGTAGCTCGTGCCGCCCTCCATACGGGCGATCGGTGCGTTGAAGGCGACGTACCGGCCGTCGTCGGAGATCCCGACGCTGCCGTACGCGTTGGCGGTTCCGCCGTCGGGTGTCGTGCTCACCCGTTCCGTGCGGCCGGTGCGGCGGTCGTGGACGTACACGTCCTCGTGGGAGAAGCCGGTGGGCGGCTTTCCGCCCCAGTCGACGAGGTTCGTCGCGTCGGAGGTGAGGACGACGTACCGGCCGTTGCCGCTGATGCGCGCGGTGTGCGTGTCACCGCCCGTGGACTGGGTGCCGTCCGAGGCGACGCTGACGCGGGTCACCTTTCCGGTGCGCAGGTCGCGCACGAACGCGTCCGAGTCGCCGTTGGTGTCGCCCGGCACGATGGTGGCGCCGAAGGTGGCGAACGCGGCGAAGCGGCCGTCGTCGCTGAGGGTCGGTCCGCCCGAGTCTCCGTCGGACTGCACGCCCTTGGCCGACACGGTGACTCGCTCGGTGACGCCCGGTCGTGGTGCCTTCCCCGGCGCCGACGACGCCGTGGTCATGGGAAGTGCGAGTGTGCCGGCGGCGAGTGCGGCGATGGTCGTCGCACGCACGAACCGCATGGCTCTGCTGGTCATGTGTCTCCCCGTTTCCCCCGGTGCACATTTCCCCCTGTGCACTGCTCCCCCGGCCCCGTGCCGAGGGCTCACTGCGATGCAAACGCACCTTCACGGTAAGGGTCAATCGGTCTTATTGCGTACAACCTGGACGAGGGTTCACGCGTCCGTGTGGTCCTCGTCGGCTCCGGGAACCGGCGCCCAGCGGGCCGCGTCGGGGTCGTAGCGCAGGGTCGTGTGCCGGAAGCGGGTGAGGTCGAGATCGCGGAGGCCGGCGAGGGCGGCGGCGTCGGACTCCGGGCCCAGCAGCAGCCGTACGCCGGTGTCGGTGTCCTGGAGGACGATCAGGCGGGGCTCTTCGGCGGCGGACGCGGGTTCCGGTCCGCGTCGTACCGTCTCCTTCAGCTTCCGGTACAGGTCGTCGGAGAGTCTGCTGCCGAGGCCGCCGAGGAAGGAGTGGAGGGGCAGGGCGACGAGCAGCAGCCAGTGGAGTTCGGCCACGGCCCGGCGTACGGGCCAGACCTTGACCCGTACGGTGAAGCCCAGGGCGGCGAGCGCGGCGACGACGTCGGACTCCGTACCGGGGGCCTCGCGGGCGCCGATGTAGACGTCCGCGGCGGGTGGTGTCTCCTCGGCTGTGCGGTCGTAGGTCGTGTGGTCGGCCATGGCCTTCCTCCCCCGTGTGGTGTGTCGGTCAGGTGGTGTGTCAGTCCGCTTCGTCCTCGCCGATCCGGATCAGCCAGGCCGATTCCGGTTCCCGTACGACGGCGCGGGCGGCCCCGTCCGGGCCGAACAGCAGTGCCTCGGTGAACCAGCGGGAGTCGAACCGCCGGTGGGCGGCGCGCTCGCCGGTGCGGGTGTCCCAGACGTCCACGCCGCTGCGGCCGGCGGTCGCCAGCCGGGTGCCGTCGGCGTTGAACGCCACGAGGGAGACCGGGCCCAGCGAGCCGAACCGGCGCACCTCGACACCGGAGCGGGCGTCGAGGACGCGCGCGCCGTCGGTTCCGTGGGCGATGGCGAGCCGTGCTCCGTACGGGCTGACGTCGACGTCGAGGACGGCGGAGTTCCGGGCCACTTCCAGGCTGAAGTCCCCGGTGACGATGGACCACACCCGCGCCCCGGCGGGCCCCGCGGTGGCGAAGCGCAGCCCGTCCGCCGACCAGGCCAGCCGGTACGGGCGGACGTCCAGCCGCAGCCGTCGGCGGCGGGCGGCCGGCTCGCCCGTGTCCCAGATGTACGCCGACGCGGCCGTGGTGACGAAGACGGCCTTGTGCCCGAGCGGGCTGAAGCCCATCGCGCACACGTCGTCGGGCAGCCGCATCTGCCGTAGCTCGACGCCCCGTGTGACGCTCCAGATCCGTACGGTCCCGTGCTGGGCCGTGGCCAGCTGGGCGCCGTTCGGCGTCAACGCGACACAGGTCACGCCATCGCCCTGACGGCCGCCGAGCAGCCGCGCGGCCCGTGTGGGGGTGTGCGACAGGGTGGCGACGACATGCCCGCCGAGGTCGAGCACGTCCGCGCGCCCGCTCTGATACCCGACGGCCACCCGGCTCCCGTCCCGGCTGAATCCGAAGGACCGGGCCCCGGGCTCCTCCGACACCCGGACGTCCCCGTCCCGCGCCGGCTCCGGCCGCCGCCCCACGCTCGGCGGCATGACGGGCCTCGGCGGGTACGACGCCACCCACGAGGGCGTACGCCAGAGAGGGCCGGAGACGGTGGGCGGGAGGGGGTTCTCCTCCTGGGCGCCGGGGCCGGTGAGGAAGGTGTCGGCCGGAAGCGTGAGGTCGGGCGGGAGGGGGAAGTCGCGCGGTTCGGGTAAGAAGACGGTCTGGTGGTGGGCGGAGTCGGAGGACGGCCGGGGAGGGGCTCCGGACCGGTCGGCGGGCGGTCTCCCGAGGCCGGCGGCAGCCTCCGAACCGGCGTCCGACGGCGACGAGCCGCCCGACTCGGGCCGCTCGGCCTCCTCCGCCCAAGGGTCGCGCCGCTCAGCCCTCTCTGCCCAAGGGTCGGGCCGCTCGGCCTGCTCTGCCCAAGGGTCGCGCCGTACGGACTCCGGGCCGGCCCCTGCCGACGGCGACCCCGCCAGTTCCGGCCAGGGGTCCCGCCGTATGCCCGCCGAGCCCGAGTCCGCCGAGCCCCTGGCCATCGGGGGCGGCCAGGCCGAGTCCGGCCCGGGTCCCTGCGGCACCTGCCCCTCGTCCGGCGGCTCGGGCGGGCGGTCCTGCTGGGCGACTTCCTCCTCGGCCGTGTCAGGTGTCTCCCCCGCGGTCTTCTCCCCCTGCACCGCCCGGCGCGCCTGCTCCACGAGCCCGTCCGGATCCGGGTCCGTCGGAGAGAGCGCGGCCAGGCGGGCACCCGCCGCGAGTACCGCCTGCCACTGGGAGACCCTGTGCAGGTCCGTGATCTCCTTGCGGAGTGCGGCGACCGCCTGTTCGTACCGGGCCTGCCGCAGGCGGTGGGCGGCGTCCCGGTAGCCGGGTTCCGCCGCGACCACCGCGCCGAGGTGTTCCACGGCCGCGTCCCAGTGGCCGTGATCCGCGGCGCCTGTGCCGGCCGCGTACAGGGAGGCCAGGCGGCGGCCCCGTATCGCCTCGTCCAGCTTCACCCTGCCGCTCTGGTACCCGGGGTCCTGGGCCACCACCGCGCGGAACGCGGACACCGCGTCGTCCCAGCGCTCGGTGTAGAGCGCGGCCAGGCCCTGGACGTACATGTCGTGTATCTCGCCGGTGTCCCGGCGGGCCGTGCCGGAGCGGGCGCCGCCCCGGTCGGTGAGGTCGAAGAGGAGGCCGTCGAGGGAGCGCATGTAGAGGACCGGCGTGCCCCACTCCAGGGTGCCGCGCAGGGCGAGGCGGATCGCCTGGCGGGCGTCGGTCACGGCCGCGTCGACGGGCAGACGGTGTGCGAGACCCTCGTAGAAGGTGCGGCTGAACTCCTCGGCGGCCCGGTCGGAGATCGGGAACTGCATGGCCAGGGCCGCCGGCACGCCCCGTTGCAGCAGGGCGCCCGCCACGCTGGAGAACGGGTCGGCGGCGCTGGAGCGGCCCGTCTCGCAGGCGTTGAGGACGACCAGGCGCAGGGACGGTCTGCCCTCCAGGACCATGGCGAGGTTCTCCGCGCCCAGGTCGTAGCTGCCGCCGCCCTCCGCGCTCAGCCGCAGGGCGCCCTCCTGGGCGGTGGCGTCGAAGCCGCCGTGTCCGATGAAGTGGAAGACGTGCCACTGGCCGGCGTCGCCGCCCCGGCGCAGAGCGGTGCGCAGATCGCGCCAGGTGTCGCCGGCCGTCCAGCCCAGTTCGATCAGCCCCTCGCTCTCCAGTCCCGACAACGCGCTGCTGAGGCGCTGCTGTTCGGCACGGACGGCCAGAGGTTCCTGGTCGTCGGGGGCGGCGGCCATGCACAGGATGCGCAAGGGCGGCCGTACTCTCAACGGGCGTTGTGGCGCCGCCACTTGGGGGTGGCGGATGAGGGGTGTGGTCGGGCAGACGTAGTCGTTCTGGGCCTCGTCGAAGAGGAACTCCCAGGGGAGACGGGCGAGTTCGGGCGGGCGTACCCGCAGGACGACCCGGAGTCTGCGTTCCTCGTGCACCGCTCGATGCCGGGCCGCCGCGAGCAACGCCCTTCCGTTGTCCGGCAGGAGCACGTCGAAGAGCAGCCGGCCGAGTTCCTGGATCGGCCGCTCCTCCGGGGTGGCGCTGCGCCGCACCTGCGCGGAGGAGGCGAGGACCGCCTCCGGCACCCGGGCGGTCAGCGCGCGCAACTCGTCGGCGGAGACGGAGATCCTGGTCAGGCCGGAGGTCTCACTGCCGTCGGGCGCACGCCAGGTCACCTCGTAGCCGTGCCCGGAGCCGCGGCCGATCTCGACCTGGAAGTCCAGTGCTTCCATCCGCCGCACCATCTCCCCCGAACCGCGCCGGAATGCCCCGCAGTAGGGCATATTCACCATGCCACGCCCGGCAGTTGAGGGGGAGGGATTCCGGGAGACCTGTTGTCACCCCGCTTCGAGGCCGGGCAGGAACTCCGCTGCCCCGAAGGCCGGTTTGAGGTCGGTGAACCAGGTCGCGTCCTCGTCGTACGCGGCGAAGAACGGGCGGTCGACCAGGGCGGGATCGCGCGCCTGGATGAGGTGCAGCACGAAGACCTTCTCGCCGGCCACCTCCGCGATGCCGTCCACGCACACCTTGCCGGGCATCGCCGACATCACCGGGCCGCGCACGGTACGGGCGAGGCCCGAGACCCGGGAGTGGGCGTCCCGGAAGATCTGGTGACCGCGGGCGAGCGGGACGCCGAAGTAGCCCTGCGGGCCCGTGTCCCGTTCCACGAACTGGTAGTACGGCACCGCGCCCAGTGTCGTCGTCGTGTCCCACAACTCGGCCCAGGCGTCGGCGTTGTCGTTGATCCCGGCCACCAGCGGCCCCTGGCAGCGGATCACGGCGCCCGTGTCGCGCACGCGCCGCATCGCCTCCCGTACGACGGGTGGGCGCAGTTCCTGCGGATGCGTGAAGTGGGCCATGAGGGCGAGGTGCCGGCCGCTCGCCACGACCTTCTCGAACAGCCGCAGCAGGTCGTCGGCGTCCCGGTCGGTGGTGAACCGGTACGGCCAGAAGGCGAGGGACTTGGTGCCGACGCGGATCGAGCGGATGCTGTCGATCTCCAGCAGCGGGTCGACGTACCGGCTCAGTACCTCCGTACTCATCACCAGCGGGTCGCCGCCGGTGATCAGCGCGCTGCTGACCTCGGGGTGGGCGCGGAGATAGGCCGTGGTGGTGGTGATGTCGTCGGTGGCGATGCGGAGTTCGGACTCGCCGACGAACTGCGGCCAGCGGAAGCAGTACGTGCAGTAGGCGTGGCAGGTCTGGCCCTGGCGCGGGAAGATCAGCACCGTCTCGGGGTACTTGTGCTGGAGGCCCGGCAGGCGGACGCCCTCGTGCACGGGCACGTTGGCGTCCAGCTGGCCGGAGGGGTGCGGGTTGAGGCGCATCCTGATCTGGTGGGCCGCGCGCTGGAGTTCGCGGGCGGGGGCGCCGGTGGCCAGCAGATTCGCCATCTCGCGGACGTCGGGCGCGGGGAGCATGCCCGTCTGCGGGAAGGTGAGCCGGAAGATCGGGTCGCCGTCGGGCACGGCCGACCAGTCGATCAACTCGTCGACGACATAGGTGTTCGTACGGAACGGCAGCACCGTCGCGACCGCGCGCAGCGCCAGCCGGTCGGCGGGCGCGAAGGAGCCGACGCGCTGGAGCAGACCGTCCAGGTCACGAGGGGTGAGAGCGCGGAATCTCGGGCCGCCGCGCGGGGCCGGGTCGTGCGCTGAGCTCATGCTGTGCAAGGGCCTCTATTCCGTCATTCCGTCACGAGGGCCGGCGGGCGCAGCCAGACGAAGGCCGCCGCCGGTGCATCGTACTTCTCCGCGTAGTACGCGGTGAGCTGCGTGTACAGCTCGGTCTCGTCGTCGACCACGATCACCTCGTACGCGGCCGAGGGCGTCCCCAGGGCGTCGCTGTACGCGGAGAGCTGGTCGAGGCGGTGGCGGGCCAGGTAGGACACGAGGTCGTGTCCGGCGACGTACCACCGTTCGTCGACGACCACGAACCGGCAGGTGAACTCCCGTCGGGCGGCGGCCGCGTCGACCAGGGTGACCGGCATGTGGGTGAAGCGCTCCATGGGTTTGCTCTGCTGCCACAGCTCGTCGAACCGCTGCTCGACGAACGCGCCGAGCGGGGAGCGGACGGCGACCTCCAGCTGGACGCCCTCGCCGGAGAGGCGGCCGACGGTGAGGAAGGAGACGAGGGAGCGGCCGTCCCAGCGGTAGAGGGTCACACCGGGCGAGGTCGAGCACAGCCGTACGTCGAGCAGGGTCCGGGCGTGGTCGTCGAGACGGTCCCGGAAGGAGTGCAGGGTGCGGAGGTTGCGCAGGATGTCCCGGCGGATGTCGGCGTGCCGTTCGCCCAGTTCCTGGCCACGCAGGAGGACGGCGAGGGAGTCGGGGTCGAGGAGCAGGATCTGTACGCGGGCGCCGTGCGCGGTGGCGGAGCGGATGCCGCGGAAGAGACGCTCGGAGAACTGCGGGCCGAACACGTTCGAGAAGGTGTCGAGGATCTTCACGTTGGAGTTCGAGCCGTGCACCTGGGCGCTGAACCACTCGTAGTCGAGCCGGGTGTGCTCGCGCACCCGGCCCTCCTGGGCGCGGCTGATCAGCGGCCCGATCACGAAGACGGTGACGGCGACACCGAGGATGTCGGTGCCGAGGTTGAGGGCGAGGTTCTCGCCGTAGTTGTCCATGCCGGAGCTGTTCCAGAGCAGCAGCCCGGCCACGGCGGCGAGCAGGACGAGCACGGAGAGGCTCTGCGGGCGCCGGGGTTTGCGTAATTCACGCAGGAGCCCACGCAGCCGGGACCGGCGCGGCGGCCGTACGGTCATGTGTTCCCCCTCCCCCGGTGGAATGAGTGGATACCCACCGGGGGAACGCGTTATGCCGGGGGCGAATCGCGCCCCTTCAGGGGCGCGGGGAACTGCGCGACAAGCCCCCACCGGCCGGCAGCCAAAGAACCGCCCACCCTGCCGAGCCCTCAGCCGAGAACGTGCATCCAGCCGTGCTTGTCGTCCGCCGTACCCCGCTGGATGTCGAGCAGCGCCTCACGCAGCCGCAGCGTGACCTCGCCGGGCTCACCGCCGCTCTGCTGCCACTCGGCGCCGGTGCGCTTGACCGTGCCGACGGGGGTGATGACGGCCGCCGTACCGCAGGCGAAGACCTCGGTCAGGGAGCCGTTCTCGGCGTCGCGCTGCCAGTCGTCGATGGAGATACGGCCCTCCTCGGCGGTGTAGCCGAGGTCGCGGGCGACGGTGAGGAGGGAGTCGCGGGTGACGCCCTCCAGGATGGAGCCGGTGAGGGAGGGGGTGACGATCCGGTCCCCGTACACGAAGTACAGGTTCATACCGCCGAGTTCCTCGATCCACTTGTGCTCGACGGCGTCCAGGTAGCAGACCTGGGCGCAGCCCTGTGCGGCGGCCTCGGCCTGGGCGAGCAGGGAGGCCGCGTAGTTGCCGCCGGTCTTGGCGTCGCCCATGCCGCCGGGGACGGCGCGGACGCGGTCCTCGGAGAGCCAGATGGAGACGGGCTTGACGCCACCGGGGAAGTAGGCGCCGGCGGGGGACGCGATCACCAGGAACAGGTACTCGTTGGCCGGCTTGACGCCGAGCCCGACCTCGGTCGCGATCATGAAGGGGCGCAGGTAGAGGGACTCCTCGCCGCCGTGCGCGGGCACCCAGTCGCGGTCCTGCTGGACCAGCGCGTCGATGGCCTCGATGAACGTCTCGACGGGCAGCTCGGGCATCGCGAGCCGGCGCGCGGAGTTCTGGAAGCGCTCGGCGTTCTTCTCCGGGCGGAAGGTGGCGACGGAGCCGTCGGGACGGCGGTAGGCCTTGAGTCCCTCGAAGATCTCCTGCGCGTAGTGCAGGGTCATGTTGGCGGGGTCGAGGGAGAGCGGGCCGTACGGGACGAGCTGGCCGTCGTGCCAGCCGCGGCCCTCGGTCCACTTGATCGTCACCATGTGGTCGGTGAAGTGGCGGCCGAAGCCGGGGCTGGCCAGGATCGCCTCGCGCTCCGCGCCGGAAAGTGGCGAGGCCGAGGGCTTGAGCTCGATCGTGGGCGTCGTCATGAGTGGGTGTCCTTCACCGGTTTTGTGTGTGACGGGCCGCGCTCACGCCTCTACTGCCAGTGGCCAGTGGTAGGACGTCCGAGCATTCCCTCAGTCCGCGGCTCCGCGTTCGATTATCGCGTGGGCGGGGCCATGGACGAAAAGGGCGTGAATGCGACCCAGGGGATGATGGTGACACCCGGCGGGGACATAAGAAAAGCCGCCGGGTGCATATGCGACCCGGCGGCTTCGAAAGTGTTCGAGGAGGCGCGGCGGGTCAGCCGGCTACTCGTACGGCGAGCGCGTCGCCGATCTCGTCGGTCGTCCGGGTCGTGGTGCCGCGCTCCGCGAGGTCGGCGGTGACGGCGTCCTCGATGCGGACGGCCTCGGTCTCGTAGCCGAGGTGGCGCAGCAGGAGGGCGACGGACAGGACGGTGGCGCTGGGGTCGGCCTTGCCCTGACCGGCGATGTCCGGGGCCGAGCCGTGCACGGGCTCGAACATCGAGGGGTACTCGCCGGACGGGTTGATGTTCCCGCTCGCAGCGACGCCGATGCCGCCGGAGACGGCCGCGGCGAGGTCGGTGATGATGTCGCCGAAGAGGTTGTCGGTGACGATCACGTCGAAGCGGGCGGGGTCGGTGACGAGGTAGATCGTCGCCGCGTCGACGTGGATGTAGTCCGTGGTGACCTCGGGGAACTCCTCGGCCACCTTGTTGAAGATGTTCGTCCAGAGGTGGCCCGCGAAGGTCAGCACGTTGTTCTTGTGGACCAGCGTCAGCTTCTTGCGGGGGCGGGCCTGGGCGCGGGCGAAGGCGTCACGGACGACTCGCTCGACACCGAAGGCCGTGTTCACGGAGACCTCGGTGGCGACCTCGTGCGGGGTGCCCTTGCGGATGGTGCCGCCGTTGCCGGTGTACGGGCCCTCGGTGCCCTCGCGGACGACCACGAAGTCGATCTCGGGCTGCCCGGCGAGCGGGGTGGCGACACCGGGGAGGAGCTTCGACGGACGCAGGTTGACGTGGTGGTCGAAGGCGAAGCGGAGCTTCAGCAGGAAGCCGCGCTCCAGGACGCCGGACGGCACGCTCGGGTCACCGATCGCGCCGAGCAGGATGGCGTCGTGCTTCTTGAGCGCGTCCAGGTCGGCCTCGGTGAGGGTCTCACCGGTGGCGTGGTAGCGCCGGGCACCGAAGTCGAACTCCTTGGTCTCCAGCTTCACATCCTGCGGAAGGACGGCGGAGAGGATCTTGAGCCCCTGGGCCACGACCTCCTGGCCGATGCCGTCACCGGGAATCACTGCGAGATTGATGCTGCGAGACATAACGGCACCGTACTCCTGGTCCCATGGGATGACACGCCTTGTCCGCGATACGGACACGAGGGCGTGCCGCGGCGACCGCTCTTCGACTGCCGTTCACCCGTATGTGTGGCGGACGTTGGGGATTGCTGGGAAGTTCCCATCCATGGACACCCCGAACGTCGGCATTCCGCCACAGCTCGCCCGCCGGATGAGCATGGCGGAGCAGTACGAGTATCTGCGGACGCGGTTCACGCGGCGCCGTGCGCTGGTGACGGCGGGCGCGCTGGCCGGCGGCGGTCTGCTCACCGGCTGCTCGTCGAGCACGGGCACGGCGAACCCTGCGACCAGCAAGGTGCCCGGCTCCGCCGTCACGCCGTTCGGCCGCCATCTGGCCTTCGGCGCCGACCCGAAGACGATGATGCGGGTCTCGTGGCAGGTGCCGTTCGCGGTCAGGAAGCCGTTCGTACGGGTCGGGCTCGCCCCCGGTGACCTGGGCCGCCGTATCGAGGCCGAGGTCCGTGCGCTGCACACGCCGGGCCTGACGGGCATCCGCCTCGATCTGGACCAGTACTACGTGCACGCGGCGCTCGACGGGCTGCGCCCCGGGACGACGTACTACTACGGCGTCGGCCACGAGGGCTTCGACCCGGCGTCGAGCGCGCACCGGTCCACCCTGGGCGCGTTCCGCACGGCCCCCGCGACCGCGCCCGCGAGCTTTGTGTTCACGGCCTTCGGCGACCAGGGCGTGACGCCCGACGCGCTCGCCAACGACAAGCTGATCCTCGGCCTCGACCCCGCCTTCCATCTCCACGCGGGCGACATCTGCTACGCGGACGTCACCGGCCACGGCGAGAAGTCGGACACGTACGACCCGACCGCCTGGGACCTGTTCCTGAAGCAGACGGAGACGGTCGCGAAGTCGGTGCCGTGGATGGTGACGACCGGCAACCACGACATGGAGGCCTGGTACTCACCGAACGGCTACGGCGGCCAGTCGGCCCGCTGGTCGCTCCCGGAGAACGGCTTCGACGCCCGGAACACCCCGGGCGCCTACTCGTTCACGTACGGCAATGTCGGCGTCGTGGCGCTGGACGCGAACGACGTGTCGTACGAGATCCCCGCGAACCTGGGGCACACGGACGGCCGTCAGACGGCGTGGTTGGACCGGCGGCTGGCGGAGTTGCGCGCGTCGGACGGGATCGACTTCATCGTGGTCTTCTTCCACCACTGCACGTACTCGACGTCCACCCACGCCTCCGACGGCGGGGTACGGGACGCCTGGCTGCCGCTCTTCGACAAGCACCAGGTCGATCTGGTGATCAACGGCCACAACCATGTGTACGAGCGGACGGACGCACTGCGGGGCGGCCGGGTGGGCAGGAAGGTGCCGGTCGGGGCGTCGACCGATCCGACGCGTGACGGGACCGTGTACGTCACGGCGGGCGGCGCGGGCCGGAGTCTGTACAGCTTCCCGGTCGGCGTGAAGGACAGCTTCGAGGGGAAGATCGTCGACCGGGAGTCGGTGGAGAGCTACTACTGGACCAAGTCGCAGGAGCGGCACGAGGACACCGTGGAGTGGTCGCGGGTGCGCTACACCGGCTACTCGTTCCTCTCGGTGGAGGCGGAGGCCGGCGCACCGGGCGCGGCTCCCCGGCTCAAGGTGTCCGCGCTGGCGGAGAGCGGGGAGCGGATCGACCACTTCGAGGTGCGGCGGGCGTAACGCGCCTGCTCAGTGGCCTGTCTGGCCGCCGTTGTCCCTGCGGTCGAGGGCGCGCTGAAGGGCCGCCGCCGCGTTCTTGCGGTCGGACTCGCTCGTCGGGGAGATGTGGCGGACTCGGCGGCGGACGGTCGTCTCGGCCATGGGAAATCGACTCCTAGGGAGGGGGGATTCGAGACGCCGGGTCGGACGGGGAACTCGGTGCCGCAGGGGTTGCCTGCATGGGGCTCCGGCTCACTACCGTCATTCGCTTGGTCCAGCGACACGTTCGGCTTCTACAAAACTAGGCGAGGACAGGGCATCTGTCTCCACAATTAGTCGGACTTCCTACTATCTGAGACGGCCGATTGGGTCACACCCGCCTGACCTGGCCTTTTGGCTGCGCGCCCTACAGCACGTCACCGTCCCGCCAGTCGAAGATCAGACCGTCGAAGGGGTCCAGCGAACCGACAGCGGCCGGGCGTACGAAGACATCGCCCTCCTCGTCCGGGAGGTGGACCACGCCGTCCGGAGCGAGGGCGCTGATCCGGCCCGGCCAGAGCTGCCAGCCCCGGGCGAGATAGAGGGAGGCACCGTCGGCGCTCGCGGAGAGCGCGCCGAAGTCGTAGCCGCCGTCGACGATCCGCTCCAGCTCGCCCAGCACCAGCCCGCCGAGGCCGCGACGGCGGGCCTCGGCGTGGACGCCGACCGCCTCCACATAGCCGACGCGCAGCCAGCGGCCCCGGTGCAGTGCGCGGCGCATGACGACCGAGCCATGGGCGAGCAGGCGGCCCGTCTCGTCGTGGACGAGGGCGTGGATGCCGCCGAGCGCGTGTTCCCAGTCCTCGTCGGCGAAGCCTCCGTCGAAGGCGGCGTCCATGAGGTCACGGGCGGCGGCGAGTTCGGCGGGGGCGAGGTCGGCCGTGTGAGCGGTGCGCAGGGTGGGGGCCATGGGTCCAGTATCCCGAGCCGTCGCAGGATGTTCACCGACACTTCCAGACCTGATTGATCCGACCTCCAACACGCAGATAGCGCTGCGCGACACCTTGACAGCCCCAATCCCACCCAGCAGCCTCACAGTCATCGGATGACTGAACGGCTGAAGGGGTACTTCATGTCGATCGCGCTGACTCTCTGCTCCGCATTACTCGCCACCGCGGTGACGGCTCTCCCGGCGGGTGCGCATACCGGCGGCTCGGCGGCGGCCTGGGAGGTGAAGGCCCCGCCCGGCTCCTCCCCCACGGCCGTCGTCGCGCTGGATCCGGCCGACGGCCACCCGACCCTCACCGTGAGACGCGCCGACGAACAGGTCCTCGCCCCCTCCCCACTGGGTCTGGTCACCGAACAGGCCGATCTCTCCCAGGGGTTGGAGCTGACGGGCCGCACCACCCGGACGGTCACCGAGCGCTATACGTCCACAACGGGCAAGTCCCGTGAGCGGGTTGCCCGGATGACCGAGGCCCGCTTCCGCTTCCGTACCGCCGAGGGCGCCCGGCTCGACCTGCTGGTGCGGGTGGCCCGGGACGGCGTCGCCTACCGCTACGTCCTGCCGCGCAGCACCGGGAACGTCCTGCGCGAGACCTCCGCCTTCACGCTCCCCACGGACAGCCAGGCGGTCATCAACGCCTACCGCGCCGACAACGAACTCCCCTTCAAACGCTACGAGTCGGCGGCGACGGCCCCGGCGGGCTCGTACTCGATGCAGGCCCTCTTCAACACGCCCGGCGGCTACGCGCTGATCGCCGAGTCGGACCTCAACGGCTCTTACGCGGGCGCCCACTTGACGCACGAGGCGAACTCACCGACGTACAAGGTGAGCCTCTGGAACGACGAACCCATCGCTGTCGAAGGCTCGTTGAAGACGCCCTGGCGCACGATCGTCACCGGTGATCTGACGACCGTGACGGAGTCGACGCTCGTCGACGATCTCGCGCCGCCCTCCAAGGTCCGGGACACGTCCTGGATCAGGCCGGGCCCGGCCCTGTGGACCTGGCTCGCGGGCGGCAAGGAGGCCGGGCAGAGCCTGGCCGCGCAGAAGGGGTATGTCGACTACGCGGCCGAGCGGAAGTGGCCGTACGAGGTCGTCGACGCGGGCTGGTACTACAAGCCCGGCGAGTGGGACGTCATCGACCCCGACTGGCAGACGAACAGCTGGATGCCGGAGCTGGTGCGGTACGCGGCGGCGAAGGGGGTCGGCGTCCAGGTCTGGCTGCACTACACGCTCCTCACCGACCCGGTGGAACGCGAGAAGTGGCTGAGCACGCTGGCGAGTTGGGGCGTCAAGGGCGTGAAGATCGACTTCATGGACTCGGAGTCGCAGGAACGGATGCGCTGGTACGACGAGGCCCTGGAGGCGACGGCCCGGCACCACCTCCTCGTCAACTTCCATGGCTCCACGATCCCCAAGGGCATGCAGCGCACCTGGCCCCAGGTCATGACGATGGAGGGCGTGGGCGGCGAGGAGAAGCGCAACAACACCGCCGAGCAGCTGGCCTCGCTGCCCTTCACCCGCAATGTGATCGGCTCGATGGACTTCACCCCGGGCGCCTTCCACCGCCCGTTCCGCCCCAACGTGGCTTCCGACGCGGGTGAGTTGGGGCTGACGGTGCTGTACGAGTCGGGCATCCAGAACCTCGCCGGCACTCCGGAGTCGTACGAGGCACGTCCCGAGGCCCGCGGCTATCTGGAGCAGCTGCCGGCGCGCTGGGAGGAGACACGGCTGCTGACCGGTGACCCGGGCCGGGCCGCCGTACTCGCCCGACGGGCGGCGGACGGGCGGTGGTTCATCGGCGGTACGTTCGCGGGCGCGGCGCACACGGCGGACATACCGCTGCGGCTCGGCGCCGGGCGCTGGCTGGTGGAGACGGTGACGGACGGTTCGGCGGGCCTGGTGCGCGGGACGCAGGTCGCCAAGGGCGGCGCCACCATCGCCGTACCCGTAATCGCGGACGGCGGCTTCGCCGCGCTGGCCTGCCGCTGGCATCCGGGCCGTACGACCTGCGAGAACTGAGACCGGTCACAGCACCGATGCGATCGCCTGCCGGAAGCCGGTCGGGTCCTCGACCCAGGGGAGATGCCCGGCTTCCGGCAGGACCACCCGCGCGACGTTCGGCAGGGCCAGCTCCAGGGAGTCGACCGCCGTGCGGGGGCGGATGTCGGCCGGCCCGTCGACGATGACCACGGGGAGGTCGAGCGCCCGGCAACGGTCGTACAGATCAGGGGTGCCCCAGGTCCGCTTCCGCTCGGCGTTGAAGGCCTGGTTGCAGGCGAAGTTGACGCCGAACCAGGGCTCGGCCATCCGCCCGGCGTGCTCCAACGCCCGCTCCCGGTCCGGGAATTCGGCCGACCACTGGAGTACGGCACTCTCGCGCGCCTCCGCCTCGGAAAGATCCGACCGGCGGTCCGTCAACTCGGTCCAGCGGGCGAGGAGTTCGGGCGCCTCGGCAAGCCTGGCACGGAAGTTGTGCCGGTACGTGTCGAACCAGTCGGCGTCCGGGCCGATTCCCGTACCGCTCACATAGACGAGGGCTCGGACTCGCTCGGGATGAGTCAGCGCGTAGGTGAGGGCGAGCTGTGCGCCCCAGGAGTGGCCCAGCAGGGTCATCCGTTCCAGGCCGAAGTGCTGTCGTACGGCGTCGAGATCGGCGACAGCCCGCTCGCTCGTCCAGGGCCCGTCGGACGGCTCCGAGCGCCCACAGCCGCGCTGGTCCCAGCGGACCACGGAGGCCAGGTCTCCGAGGAGTTCGGCGACGTCCTCGAACATGTCCCACAGCCCGGGCCCACCGTGGCAGAGCACCAGCGGCTCCTCGCCGCGCCCGGATCGGCAGGCCCACAGCCCGACCCCGTCACTGGTCAGCACACGCTCCGTCCAGGTCATGGGCCGAAGTCTGCCCGGCCCATGACCTGTTGCACGAGGGAGATTCAGCCCATGTGGGGATACGTGTAGTCGGTCGGGGCGACCAGGGTCTCCTTGATGGCGCGGGTCAACGTCCAGCGCATCAGGTTCTGGGGGGCGCCCGCCTTGTCGTTCGTGCCGGAGGCTCGGCCGCCGCCGAACGGCTGCTGGCCGACGACCGCGCCCGTCGACTTGTCGTTGATGTAGAAGTTGCCGGCCGCGTAGCGCAGCTTCTCCATCGTGTACGCGGCTGCCGCGCGGTCGCCTGAGATGACCGAGCCGGTCAGGGCGTAGTCGGACACCGACTCCATCTGGGCCAGCATCTCGTCGTACGCCCCGTCCTCGTAGACATGCACGGCGAGGAAGGGGCCGAAGTACTCCGTCGTGAAGACCTCGTTGGCCGGGTCCGTGCACTCCACGACCGTCGGACGGACGAAGTAGCCGACCGAGTCGTCGTACTCGCCGCCCGCCACGATCGTGCACGTGGGGTCGGACTTCGCGCGGTCGATGGCGGCCTTGTTCTTGGCGAAGGCGCGCTCGTCGATGACGGCGCCGACGAAGTTGGCGAGGTCGGTGACGTCACCCATGGTCAAGTAGTCGACCTCGGCGGCGAATTCCTCGCGGAAGCCGTCGTTCCAGATCGACGCGGGGATGTAGGCGCGGGAGGTCGCGCTGCACTTCTGGCCCTGGTACTCGAAGGCACCGCGTGTGAGGGCCGTCTTCAACACCGCCCGGTCCGCGCTCGGGTGGGCCACCACGAAGTCCTTGCCGCCGGTCTCGCCGACGAGACGCGGGTACGAGCGGTACTTCTCGATGTTCGAGCCGATCGTCTTCCACAGGTACTGGAAGGTCTTGGTCGAGCCGGTGAAGTGGATACCGGCCAGGTCCCGGTGCTCAAGGGCCACCTTGGAGACCTCGATGCCGTCACCGGTGACCAGGTTGATCACGCCCTTGGGGAGGCCCGCCTCCTCCAGCAGCTGCATGAGGAGCACGGCGGCGTGGGTCTGGGTCGGGGACGGCTTCCACACGACCACGTTGCCCATCAACGCGGGCGCGGTGGGCAGGTTGCCGGCGATCGCCGTGAAGTTGAAGGGGGTGATCGCGTAGACGAAGCCTTCGAGGGGGCGGTGGTCGAGGCGGTTCCAGACGCCCGGGGAGTTGGCGGGCGGCTGCTCGGCGAGCAGGTCACGGGCGTACTTGACGTTGAAGCGCCAGAAGTCGATCAGTTCGCAGGCGGAGTCGATCTCGGCCTGCTGGGCGGTCTTCGACTGGCCGAGCATCGTGGACGCGGCGAGGGTCTCGCGCCAGGGTCCTGCCAGGAGTTCGGCGGCGCGCAGGATGATCGCGGCGCGGTCGTCGAAGGCCATCGCGCGCCAGGCGGGGGCCGCTGCGAGGGCCGCGTCGATCGCGTCCTGGGCGTCCTGCTGGGTGGCGTTGGCGTACGTGCCGAGGCGGGCCTTGTGGTTGTGCGGCTGTACGACGTCGATCCGCTCGCCGCCGCCCATGCGCCGCTCGCCGCCGATGGTCATCGGCAGGTCGACGGGGTTCTCGGCCAGCTCCTTCAGCTTGGCTTCGAGCCGCGCGCGCTCGGGCGAACCGGGGGCGTAGCCGTGCACCGGCTCGTTGACGGGGGTGGGGACCTGGGTGACGGCGTCCATGGTGTCCGTAACTCCTTTGCGAGCGGGCGGGTTTCAGCCCTTGGTGAGGATCGAGCGGCCGAAGAAGAGGAGGTTGGCGGGACGTTCCGCCAGCCGCCGCATGAAATACCCGTACCAGTCCGTCCCGTATGCCGTGTAGACGCGCATCCGGTGGCCCTCGGCGGCGAGCCGCAGATGCTCGTCGCTCCTGATCCCGTACAGCATCTGGAACTCGTACTCGTCGGGCTTGCGGCTCGCGCGGCGGGCGATCTCCTGGGCGATGGAGATGAGGCGCGGGTCGTGGGACCCGATCATCGGGTACCCGGTGCCCTCCATCAGGATGCGGAGGATCCGGACGTACGCCTTGTCGGTCTCGGACTTCTGCTGGTAGGCGACCTCGGCGGGCTCCTTGTACGCGCCCTTCACGAGCCGTACGCGGCTGCCGCTGTCGGCGAGGCGGCGGGCGTCGGACTCGGTGCGGTACAGGTAGGCCTGGATGACACAGCCGGTCTGCGGGAAGTCCTTCCGGAGTTCCTCGTGGATGGCGAACATCGAGTCCAGGGTCGTGTGGTCCTCCGCGTCGAGCGTGACCGTCGTACCGATCTCGGCTGCCGCCTCGACGACGGGCCGGATGTTGGCGAGGGCCAGCTCATGGCCGCCGGGCAGTGCCTGGCCGAAGAGCGACAGCTTCACGGACATCTCGGCGCGGGTGCCGAGGTCCAGATCGCCGAGGCGCTCGATCAGCTCCAGGTAGGCGTCCCGGGCGGCGGCGGCCTGCTCGGGGGTGGTGATGTCCTCGCCGACCACGTCCAGGGTGACTTCGAGGCCCCGGTCGGTGAGGTCCTGGACGATCGGTACGACGTCGTCGACCGTCTCGCCCGGGATGAAGCGGTCGACGACCGGCCTGGTCACCGGAGCGGCCGAGATCACTCGGCGCATCCGGTCGCTGCGCGAGGCGGCGAGAATCACGGGACCCAGCACGGGGCACCTCCACAAAGGGCCGGTAAACGGAGAACCACCGTGAAACCTAAGGATCCCTCCGATCGTGAGCCATCGACAGCTGTCACGCATCCGTGCCGCAGATCTCAGACAGATGTATGAAGGTGGCCGGGGAGCAGGGGAGAATGGGCGGGTGACTGCCGACGCCGCATCCTCCAACCACGCCGGTGACTACCAGGACCTGGTCGACGAGATCTCGGAGCTGCTGGGTGCGCCCGCGACCCTGGAGAACCGGGATTTCGAGCTGATCGCGTTCGGCGCGTACGACAGTGAGGGTGAGCTGGACGAGTCGGCGCTGGACCCCGTGCGCACGCGCTCGATCCTGACCCGGCGCTCGACGACGGTGGTCCGGGAGTGGTTCGAGGGCTTCGGGATCACCCGGGCGACGGGGCCGGTGCGCATCCCGCCCACCCCGGAGGCGGGCGTGTACCGGGGCCGGATCTGTCTCCCGGTACGCCATCGGGGTGTCGTCCTCGGCTATGTCTGGCTGCTGGACGACGATCCGGGGCCGTCGGACGCTCAGCTGGCCACGGCCATGGCGGTGACGGCGCGGATCGGCGCGCTGCTGGCGGACGAGGCGCAGCACGGCGCGGATCTGACCCGTGAGCTGCGGGCCGTCCTCACGGCGGAGCGCGACTGGCAGCGGGACACGGCGGTCGCGGAACTCCGTACGGCGCTCGGACCGCGGGCCGACGCGCCCCACACGCTGATCTGTGTGGCCCCCTGGCCGTCGTCCGACGCGCCCTCCGTGCGTACGGTGCAGGGCGCGACGGCCCTGTGCACGATGCCGTGGGGGACGTCGGCCCAGGCCCTGGCGGTGCTGCTCCGGCTGCGCGCACCGGACACGCTGACGCCGGCGACGACAGCGGCGGGGCGGTTGCTGGAGCGGGCGGGTGAGCGGGGCGGGGCGGGTGTCGCGGCGGGGCGGGTCGGTCTGGCGGAGCTGGGGGTGGCCTGGCGGGAGGCGTCGGCGACGGCGCGGGCGGTGGGCGCGGAGCCCGGCCTCGGCCCGGTCGCGGAGTGGCGCACGATCGGCCCGTACCGCCTCCTGACGGCCCTCCCCCCGGACGCGACCCACGACCCGTCGGTCACCCCGCTCCTCTCCCCCACCAACCGCGAGCTGGCCCGCACGGCCGAGACATACCTCGACTGCGCGGGCCAGGCGACACGCACGGCGACGACCCTGGGAATCCACCGCCAGACCCTGTACTACCGCCTGTCGCGGGTGGAGCGGTTGACGGGGCTGGATCTGGACGACGGCGAGGACAGGCTGTTGCTGCACATGGTGTTGAAGGGGGTGCGGCTGTGACCGGAGGCCACTCGGCCGGCCCCGCCCGTCGGCGTTCCGTCGGTTCGGACAGCCACCGGTCGAGATCCGCCGCCCGGTCATCGGGTTCCGGCCAGCCCGCCGTTCGGGATCAGCCCGCCGCCTCCGCCGACGCCCCGATGACCCGCCGCAGCCCCTCGGTGAGCTGTTCCGCGTCCGGTGCCGTCGTCGGGTCGAAGACGTACTGGCAGATCAGCCCGGTCATCAGGGTGTTGTAGAACGCGCCGGCGGAGTCCACGTCCTCCTCCCGGACGTCCTCCTCGCGCATCCCGAGGAACAACGAGACGAGACCGCGCCCCGCCTCGCGCTGGGCCAGCGCCAAGTGGTCACGGACCGCGGGCAGTTGGTCCCCCATGGCCACGATCTCCACACTGAGGCGCCACAACGAACCCGGCCCCCGCATGGTGCCGATGATGTTCGACCAGACCCCCTGGAACCGGTCGAGCGAGCCGGGCTCGGCGTCACCGGCCACCCCCGTCGCGGGGTCGAAGTCGTCGGAGAGCCCCTCCACCAGGGCGACGTACGCCTCCGCGAGGAGCTTGTCCTTCGAGCCGTAGTGGTAGCCGATGGACGCCAGATTGGTCCCCGACTCCTTGACGATGTCGCGCGCGGTCGTGCGCACGAACCCCTTCTCCAGCAGGCAGCGCTTGGCGCCTTCGAGCAGATCCTCACGGTGTCCCATGCGACCACCCTACCCACGATCCATACAACCGTCCTAGACAACCGATTTATACGGCCGATTTATACGACCGTTCTAGACACACGTTTAAAACGCTCGTACATTGCTCGCCATGACGAACCCGACCTGCACGACGACCTCCCCCGGCCCCCGGGCCGGCCGCCGCGAATGGACCGCGCTCGGCGTGCTGATGCTGCCGCTGCTGCTGGTCTCGATGGACGTCTCCGTCCTCTACTTCGCGGTTCCCGCGATCAGCGCGGACCTGGCCCCGACCGGCACCCAGCAACTCTGGATCTTCGACATCTACGCCTTCGTCCTGGCCGGCCTGCTGATGACGATGGGCTCGCTCGGCGACCGCGTCGGCCGCCGCAGGCTCCTCCTCATCGGCGCCGCCGCCTTCGGCGCGGGCTCGCTCCTCGCCGCGTACGCGGACAGCGCCGAGACCCTGATCGCGGCCCGCGCGGTCCTCGGCATCGGCGGCGCGACCCTGATGCCGTCGACGATGGCCCTGATCCGCACGATGTTCCGCGACCCCGGCCAGCGCGCCAAGGCGATCGGCATGTGGTCCGGGGTGATGACCGGCGGCGTCGCCCTCGGCTCGGTGATGAGCGGACTGCTCGTCGAGTACTTCTGGTGGGGCTCGGTCTTCCTGGTCAACCTGCCCGCGATGGCCCTGCTCCTGGTCCTGGGCCCGCTCCTGCTCCCCGAGTCGAAGTCCGCGAACCCCGGCCGCTTCGACCTGCTGAGCGTCCCCCTGTCGATGGTGGCGGTCCTCCCCGTGATCTACGGCCTGAAAGAGATCGCGGCGGAGGGCTGGCACTCGGAGTACGTCGTCTCGGTCACCGTCGGCCTGTTCTTCGCGTACCTCTTCGTCCAGCGCCAGCGCACGGCCGCCTCACCGCTCGTCTCCCCCGCGCTGTTCCGGGGGCGGGGCTTCGGCCCGGCCGTCTCCCTGAACCTGATCTCGGCGTTCGGGATGATGGGTTCGGCGTACTTCACCACGCAGTACCTCCAGTCGGTGCTGGGCAAGAGCTCCCTGGAGGCCGCACTGTGGGGCCTGTTGCCGACGGTCCTGGTCGGTGTCGCGGCCCCCGTCGCCGCGGCCCTGGTCCAGCGGGGCGTGCCGCGCGCCCATGTCGTCGCGGGCGGCTTCGTGACGGCGGCGTGCGGATACGGGCTGCTGGTCCTGGTGGGCACCGACTCGCTGTGGCTGGTCCTGGCCGGCGCGGGCGTTCTCGCGGCCGGGATCGTCACCGTGATGTCCCAGATGATGGACCTGGGCCTGAGCACCGCCCCGGTCGACAGGGCGGGCGCCGCGGCTTCCCTGCTGGAGACGGGCGCGGAGTTCGGGGGCGCGCTGGGCATGGCCGTACTGGGCTCGATCGGTACGGCGGTCTACCGCCACGGGATCCCGGCCTCGGCTCCTGCCGAGGCCCACGAAACCCTGGGCGGTGCGCTGGCGGTGGCCCAGCAGCTCCCGGCGCGCACGGGAGACGCGCTGGTCGTGGCGGCGCGGGAGGCTTACGCGCAGGGGATGCAGGCGGCTGCGGTCGCGGGGGTGGTGGTGTTGCTGGGGGCGGCGGGGGTGGCGCTGAAGTTGAAGACACCGGACGAGTGAGGGGGCTCGGCTCGTCGCGCTTTTTCTCGCCCCCGCCGCCCCTACCCGTTCCCATCCTCGGGGGCTCCGCCCCCGAACCCCCGTATCGCGCTGAACGCGCTCGTCCTCAAACGCCGGACGGGCTGGGTGGTGCCGGGCCGGGGTGGGCGGGCTGAACGGGCCTCGCCCTCGAAATCACCGGCCGGGGTGGGCATCTCAGCCCGTCCGGCGTTTGAGGACGAGGCCGTTCAGGCCGTAGCGGGGGTCTGGGGGCGGCAGCCCCCAGACCGACGGTCACCTCAGACCAGGTTGACCGATCGAGCAGACGTCGCGCCGATCTCCTCGGCGACCTCCGTCAGCACCCCGGGGGAAACCGTGTCGTCGACGGTCAGGACAGCCAGCGCTTCTCCGCCCGCCACCGACCGGGACACCTGCATCCCGGCGATGTTGATGCCCGCCTCGCCGAAGATGCGTCCGACCGTGCCGACGACACCGGGACGGTCGGCGTACCGGAACACGACCATGTGGTCGGCGAGCGCGAGGTCGACGTCGTACTCCCCCACCGCGACGATCTTCTGGTGGTTCTTCGGACCGGCCAGCGTGCCGGACACCGACACCTCCTCGCCGGTGCCGAGCGTGCCGCGCACGGTGACCACGTTGCGGTGGTCGGCCGACTCCGAGCTGGTCGTCAGCCGTACCTCGACGCCGCGCTCCTGGGCGAACAGCGGGGCGTTGACGTACGACACGGTCTCGTCGACGACGTCCTCGAACACGCCCTTGAGCGCGGAGAGTTCGAGTACCTTGACGTCGTGCTGGGTGATCTCGCCGTACACCTCGACATCGAGGCGGACCGCGACCTCGCCCGCGAGCGCGGTGAAGATCCGGCCGAGCTTCTCGGCGAGCGGCAGACCCGGCTTGACGTCCTCGGCGATGACACCGCCCTGGACGTTGACCGCGTCCGGGACCAGCTCACCGGCGAGCGCGAGGCGGACGGAACGGGCGACGGCGATGCCCGCCTTCTCCTGCGCCTCGTCCGTCGACGCGCCGAGGTGCGGGGTGCAGACGACCTGGTCCAGCTCGAACAGCGGGGAGTCCGTGCAGGGCTCCTTCGCGTACACGTCGAGACCGGCACCGGCGACGCGGCCCTCCTTGAGCGCCGAGTACAGCGCCTCCTCGTCGACGATCCCGCCGCGCGCGGCGTTCACGATCCGGACGCTCGGCTTGACCTTGTGCAGCGCCTCGTCGCCGATGAGCCCGACCGTCTCGGGGGTCTTGGGCAGGTGGACGGTGATGAAGTCGGAGACCTCGAGCAGCTCGTCCAGCGACAGGACCTTGACGCCCATCTGCGCGGCCCGCGCGGGCTGGATGTACGGGTCGTACGCGACGACCTTCATACCGAAGCCGGACATGCGCTGCGCGACGAGCGCACCGATGCGGCCGAGGCCGACGACACCGAGGGTCTTCTCGGCCAGCTCCACGCCCGTGTACTTGCTGCGCTTCCACTCGCCGTTCTTCAGCGCGGCGTTGGCCTGCGGAATGTGGCGGGCGGTTGCGAGCAGGAGACCGCAGGCCAGTTCGGCGGCGGTCACGATGTTGGAGGTGGGTGCGTTGACGACCATCACGCCGGCCTTGGTGGCGGACGGCACGTCGACGTTGTCCAGGCCGACGCCGGCTCGTGCGACGACCTTCAGTTTCCGGGCGGCGGCGACCGCTTCCGCGTCGACCTTGGTGGCCGAGCGGATCAGGATCGCGTCGACGTCGGCGATGGCGGGGAGCAGTTCGGCTCGGTCCGCTCCGTTGCAGTGCCGGATCTCGAAGTCCGGGCCGAGCGCGTCGACGGTCGCGGGCGACAGCTCTTCAGCGATGAGTACGACAGGTTTCGAGCTCACGTGAGTCCTCACTCAGTCCTTTGCGGACGGCCGTCCCGACGGCCGCAGGCGGTGGAGGGGCTACCGCGTGGAAGACGCACGACGCTGTGGGCCTGACGCGAATGTAGTACGGCAGTGTAGTGGCGCGGCGAGGGCGTTCTCCCGCCTGCGCGGAAGGATCACCCGCACGTGCTGAATCCAGCGGGACCCCGGGCACACAGCCAGGCCGTGACACCGGTGAACCACCGGCGTCACGGCCCGACCGACGGCGTCACGCCTCGTCGTTCACCCAGGACATGAGCTTGCGCAGCTCCTTGCCCGTGGTCTCCAGGAGGCTCTGCTCGTCCTGCTGCTTGTACTCGTTGTACTTCTTCAGACCGCCGTGGTACTCGGCCATCCACTCACGCGCGAAGGTGCCGTCCTGGATCTCGGCGAGGACCTTCTTCATCTCGGCCTTGGTGGCGTCCGTGATGATGCGGGGACCGGTGACGTAGTCGCCCCACTCGGCGGTCTCGGAGACCGACCAGCGCATCTTCTCCAGGCCGCCCTCGTACATCAGGTCGACGATCAGCTTCAGCTCGTGCAGGCACTCGAAGTACGCGATCTCCGGCTGGTAGCCGGCCTCGGTCAGCGTCTCGAAACCGGCCTTGACCAGCGCGGCCGTACCACCGCAGAGAACGGCCTGCTCACCGAACAGGTCGGTCTCGGTCTCCTCGGTGAACGTCGTCTTGATGACGCCGGCGCGGGTGCCACCGATGCCCTTGGCGTACGACAGGGCCAGCGCGAAGGCGTTGCCGGTGGCGTCCTGCTCGACGGCCGCGATACACGGAACGCCGCGGCCCTCCTCGTACTGGCGACGGACGAGGTGGCCCGGGCCCTTGGGGGCGACCATGCAGACGTCGATGCCGGCCGGGGGCTTGATGAAGTCGAAGCGGATGTTCAGACCGTGGCCGAAGAACAGCGCGTCGCCCGCCTTGAGGTTGTCCTTGATGGACTCCTCGTAGACCTGGGCCTGGATCGGGTCCGGGACGAGGATCATGATGACGTCGGCCTCGGCGGCGGCCTCGGCCGGGGTCACCACGCGCAGGCCCTGCTCCTCGGCCTTCGCCTTGGACTTGGAGCCCTCGTGCAGACCGACGCGGACGTCGACACCCGAGTCACGGAGCGACAGCGCGTGGGCGTGGCCCTGGCTGCCGTAACCGATGACCGCGACCTTGCGGCCCTGGATGATGGACAGGTCGGCGTCGGCGTCGTAGAACAGCTCGGCCACTTTGGGTTCTCTCCTTGAGTGCAGGTGTTGCGTCCCACCGTATGACGGCGGGGGGAAGTGAAGTTCGGGGGTCTCGCAATACGGGCGGCCGGTGTACCCCGACCGCCCGGATCCGTCGTCTAGGCCGACCGGTCCAGCGCGCGCAGCGACCGGTCCGTGATCGAGCGCGCGCCGCGCCCGATCGCGATCGTGCCGGACTGCACCAGTTCCTTGATGCCGTACGGCTCCAGCATCTTGAGCATCGCCGACAGCTTGTCGCTGCTGCCGGTGGCCTCGATGGTGACGGCCTCCGGGGAGACGTCGACCGTCTTGGCGCGGAAGAGCTGGACGATCTCGACGATCTGGGAACGCGTCTCGTTGTCCGCGCGCACCTTCACCAGAACGAGTTCACGCTGAACGGCCGAGCCGGATTCCAGTTCGACGATCTTCAGCACGTTGACGAGCTTGTTGAGCTGCTTGGTCACCTGTTCGAGGGGAAGTGCCTCGATCACGTTGACCACGATGGTGATGCGGGAGATCTCGGGGTGCTCGGTGACGCCGACGGCGAGCGAGTCGATGTTGAAGCCGCGCCGGGAGAACAGGGCGGTGATCCGGGCGAGGACACCTGGCTTGTTCTCGACGAGGACGGAGAGGGTGTGCTTACTCATGGCGTTGACAAGGCTCTCTCTTAGTCGTCTTCGTTGTCGCCGAAGTCGGGGCGGACGTCCCGGGCGGCCATGATCTCGTCGTTCGAGGTGCCGGCGGCGACCATCGGCCACACCATGGCGTCCTCGTGGACGATGAAGTCGATCACGACGGGGCGGTCGTTGATCGAGTTCGCCTCCTCGATGACCTTGTCGAGGTCGTCGGGGGACTCGCAGCGGATCGCGTAGCAGCCCATCGCCTCGGACAGCTTCACGAAGTCCGGGACACGGGTGCCCTTGGCGTCCGGATTGACGTCATTGGGGCCCGAGTGCAGCACTGTGTTGGAGTACCGCTGGTTGTAGAACAGGGTCTGCCACTGGCGGACCATCCCGAGGGCGCCGTTGTTGATGATGGCGACCTTGATCGGGATGTTGTTGAGCGCGCAGGTGGTGAGTTCCTGGTTGGTCATCTGGAAGCAGCCGTCGCCGTCGATCGCCCAGACCGTACGGTCCGGGGCGCCGGCCTTGGCTCCCATCGCGGCCGGGACCGCGTACCCCATCGTCCCGGCGCCGCCGGAGTTCAGCCAGGTCGCGGGCTTCTCGTACTGGATGTAGTGCGCGGCCCACATCTGGTGCTGGCCGACGCCCGCCGCGAAGATCGTGCCCTCGGGGGCGAGCTGACCGATGCGCTCGATGACCTGCTGCGGGGAGAGCGAGCCGTTGTCGGGCTGCTCGTAGCCGAGCGGGTAGGTCTCGCGCCAGCGGTTGAGGTCCTTCCACCAGGCGCTGTAGTCGCCGGTCTGGCCCTCGCTGTGCTCCTTCTGCACGGCCTGGACCAGGTCGGCGATGACCTCGCGGGCGTCCCCGACGATCGGGACGTCGGCGGCGCGGTTCTTGCCGATCTCCGCCGGGTCGATGTCGGCGTGGACGATCTTGGCGTACGGGGCGAAGCTGGAGAGCTTGCCGGTGACGCGGTCGTCGAAGCGGGCTCCGAGGGCGACGATCAGGTCGGCCTTCTGCAGCGCGGTGACGGCGGTGACCGCACCGTGCATGCCCGGCATTCCCACGTGCAGCGGGTGGCTGTCGGGGAATGCGCCGAGCGCCATCAGGGTGGTGGTGACGGGCGCTCCGGTGAGTTCTGCGAGGACCTTCAGCTCGGCGGTGGCCTTGGCCTTGATGACACCGCCGCCGACGTAGAGGACCGGCCGCTTGGCGGCGGTGATCAGCTTGGCGGCCTCGCGGATCTGCTTGGCGTGCGGCTTGGTCACCGGGCGGTAGCCGGGCAGGTCGGCGGCCGGCGGCCACTGGAAGACGGTCTGGGCCTGGAGGGCGTCCTTGGCGATGTCGACCAGGACGGGACCGGGGCGGCCCGTGGAGGCGATGTGGAAGGCCTCCGCGATGGTCTTCGGGATGTCCTCGGCCTTGGTGACCAGGAAGTTGTGCTTGGTGATCGGCATCGTGATGCCGACGATGTCCGCCTCCTGGAAGGCGTCCGTGCCGATCGCCTTGGACGCGACCTGCCCGGTGATCGCCACGAGCGGCACCGAGTCCATGTGCGCGTCGGCGATCGGGGTCACCAGGTTGGTGGCACCGGGGCCGCTGGTCGCCATGCAGACGCCGACCTTGCCGGTGGCCTGCGCGTAACCGGTGGCCGCGTGACCCGCACCCTGCTCGTGCCGCACGAGCACGTGCCGCACCCGCGTGGAGTCCATCAGCGGGTCGTACGCGGGAAGGATCGCACCGCCGGGAATGCCGAATACCGTCTCGGCCCCGACCTCCTCAAGCGAGCGGATGAGGGACTTCGCACCCGTGACGTGCTCGGGGGCGGACTGCTGTCCTCCGGAACGGGGCCGCGGCTGCGGGTGATGGGCCCCGGTGGCCTGCTCGGTCATCGGCATTCTCTTCTCGATGCTGAGGGTTTTTGCGAGTTTTGTGCGGTGTGCGTTGCTTTTTTGTCGCGGTCCGACTGGTGTCGGTGCAACAAAAAACCCCTCGTGCCGTGAGGCAAGCGAGGGGAGCGCGCCGGGTGCGGTCGCTGGGTGTTCCGGGTCCGTCCGAAACGTTCACCAGCGTCAGCCGACGCGCTTTCCAAGTACGAGAATTCGGGTGCGCATGAGGTCGACCCTCTCCCCGGCGCACACCGACTGTCAAGTGGGTGGGACGGGAGTCTCATTATGTGAGCGGAGCGCCGTTCCGCCCCCGAGAACGGCGGGCACGGCCGCACTCGCGGACACAGTTGTACCGGCGGACACACCCGTACTTGTGTACACCCCGGAGCCGCCCCCCGCGAACGCGGGCTCGGCCGGACCATTGGGCACCGGATAGCGGCCGGTGGACAGGGCCCGGCGCAGCCGGTACTCGTCCAGCGGCCCGGAGAAGGCCATGCCCTGCCCATGTGTGCAGCCCATCGCGCGCAGGGCGATCACCTGCTCCGGCAGGTCCACGCCGTCGGCCACGGACTGAAGCCCGAGGTCGTTGGCGATTCTCAGCAGCCCGCTGGTGATCTTGTGCAGCCGCGCGGACTCGACGACGCCCTCGACCAGCCCGCGGTCGAGCTTCAGTACGTCGACGGGGAGCCGCCGCAGTGCCGTGATCGCCGCATAGCCGCTGCCGAAGCCGTCCAGCGCGATCTGTACGCCGAGCCGTCTGAAGGCGTTCAGCCGCCGCTCCAGCTCGTCCAGGGACACCCGGGGATCGGTGTCCGCCAGCTCGATCACCAGGGCGCCGGTGGGCAGCCCGTGCCGGGTCAGCAGCGTCTCGATCGACCCCAGGGGCAGGGAGCGGTCGAGGAGCCGCCGGGCGCTCATCCGGACGGCGACGGGTACGGCGAGCCCGGTCGCGGCGCGTTCGGCGGCCTGTTCGACGGCCTCCTCCAGCATCCAGCGGTCCAGCTCGGCGGTCTTGTCGCTGTCCTCGGCGACCCGCAGGAACTCGGCGGGCGTGAACAGCACGCCCTGGGAGGAGCGCCAGCGTGCCTGGGCGGCGACCGACGTGATCCGGCCGTTCTCCAGGGCCACCACCGGCTGGTGCAGCAGCGCGAACTCGCCGTCGTGCAGTGCGGCGCGCAGGCGCGTGGCCAGCTCCGCCTTCCGTACGACGTCCTGCTGCATCTGGGGCGCGTACAGCTCGACGCGGCCCTTGCCGGAGGCTTTGGCGCGGTACATCGCCAGATCGGCGTTGCGCAGCAACTCGCCCGCGCCGAGGCCGGGTTCGGCGAAGGCGACGCCGATGGAGGCGTTGACCCGGACGTCGTTGCCGTCGATGTCGTACGGCTGCGAGAGGGTGAGCCGCAGTCTGTCGGCCAGTTCCATTATGTGGCGCTCGCGGGCGGTACGGTCCCGGGTGCCGTCGCCGACGATCAGGGCGGCGAACTCGTCGCCGCCGAGGCGGGAGGCGGTGTCCCCGTACCGGACCGCGTCCTGGAGTCGGCGGGCGGCCTGGACCAGCAGTTCGTCCCCGGCCTGGTGGCCGATGGTGTCGTTGACGGCCTTGAAGCCGTCGAGGTCGATGAAGAGGACGGCCGTGCCGCGGTCGGTGGAGCGGCGGCCGGACAGTGCCTGCTGTACACGCTGGGTGAACAGCGCGCGGTTGGGCAGGTCGGTGAGCGGGTCGTGCTCGGCGTTGTGCTGCAACTGGGCCTGGAGCCGCACCCGTTCGGTGACGTCCCGGCTGTTGAAGATGAGGCCGCCGTGGTGCCGGTTGACCGTGGACTCCACGTTCAGCCAGCCGCCGTCACCGGACTTGAAGCGGCACTCGATACGGGTCGTGGGTTCCTCACCGGGGCTGGCGGCGAGGAAGCGGCGCACCTCGTGCACCACACAGCCCAGGTCCTCCGGGTGGATGAGATGGGCCAGTTCGGTGCCGACGAGTTCCTCCGCGGGCCGGCCGTAGACCCCGGCGGCGGCCGGACTGACGTACCGCAGCATCCCGTTGGGAGCGGCGATCATGATGACGTCGCTGGAGCCCTGGACCAGGGAACGGAAGTGGTTCTCCTTCTGGGCCAGTTCCTGGGTGAGGGTGATGTTGTCGAGCAGCATGATGCCCTGGCGCACGACGAGCGCGAGGACCACGGCGCCCGCGGTGATGAGCACCACGCGGTCGGGGCTGCGGCCGTTGAGGACGTTGTAGAGGATGCCCAGCGTGCAGACCGCGGCGGCCAGATACGGCGTGAGCGCGGCCAGCGAGCCGGTGATGGGCCGGGTGGCCGGATACCGGCTGTGATCACCGCCCGGTGCGGGCGGATGCCCTTGCCCCGGAGCGGACGGGTGGCCCTGGCGAGGCGTGTGCGGTGTGTGGGACGGGTGCTGGTGGCCGCCGGGACGGCCGCCCGGGCGCTGCTGTCCGGGGAGGTGCTCGTGCACCACGCGCGTGTGCCCGCCGGATTCACCGGGCCCCTCGTGGCCGGCGCCCACCCATGGCGCGTACGCCAGCAGCAGCGAGCCGGCGAACCAGCCCGCGTCGAGCAGTTGGCCCGAGTGGTAGTTGTTGTGCATCAGGGGCGAGGTGAACAGGGCGTCGCAGCCCACGGTCAGGGCGAGGGCGCCGATCGCCGTGTTCACCGCGGAGCGGTTCACGGTGGAGCGCCGGAAGTGCAGCGCGAGGACCATGCTGACCAGAGCGATGTCGAGCAGCGGGTACGCCAGTGACAGCGCGGTGTGCGCGACGCTCGGCCCGTCGAACTTCGCCGTCTGCGCCAGGGCGAGGCTCCAGGACAGGGTGAGCAGCGAGCCGCCGATCAGCCAGGCGTCGAGGACCATGCAGACCCAGCCGGCCTTCGTCACCGGCCGCTTGGCGAGGACCAGGAGTCCCACGATGGCGGGCGGGGCGAAGCACAGGAAGAACAGGTCGGCGAGGCTGGGGCTGGGCACGTCCACGTCGAGCACTACCTCGTACCACCCCCAGACCAGGTTGCCCAGGGAGGCCATGGCGGACGACAGCGCGAACAGCAGCCAGGCAGGTCGAAAGCGGATACGGCTGCGGGCGTAGAGGAAGCAGGACACGGCCGCGGTGGCCGCCGCCGCGCTCAGCCCGAAGTCGCCCATGATCAGGGCGAGTCGGGGGGAGCCCCAGCCGAGCGCGGAACCGACGGCGTATCCCGCGCACACCAGGGCCAGTACGAGCTGCGAGACCAGGCTCGTCCCCCCGCCGGAGAGCGGCCGGCGGCGGCTCAACAGCGCCCCCGGGGAACTCACCGGACCCTCCGGACCCGCGCCGCTCCCGCGTCCCGCGCGACCCGGTGCGCCGGGTGCGCGCCGGGTGCCTGGGGCGAGGCGTGCGTGTGCCTCCGGCGACCGCTGTGCCGGCGGTGGTGGTGATGGCTGCAGTGGCCGCGTCTGCGCGCGGCCGTGCGCCAGGGTCGCCGTCGGCGGCCCCGCCGCGTCGGATCGTTCGCCCATAGGCCGTGCATCGCCCGTCGCCCCCCTCACAGTCTGAAATGTCCGCCCCCGGCGCCGAACGGTTCGCGGCGCAGCCCCTGTCGGGACGATACACCAGTCTCGTCACTCAGGGACATAGTTCCTCTACTCTCCGTGACGACCAGCGGCAATACGGACACACCTCGCATCCGGGGGAATGCGGAGGGTGCCCGAACCGGACTACGCGTCGATCGTCCCCGTCGTAAGGATCACGTTCCGCAACGGTTCCCGGTTCATGAAACGAGTCAACTGGTCCACCAGCAACCGCTCGGCGCGTGGCCGGAACGCGGAGGTGGGGCCGCCGACATGAGGGCTGATAAGCACGCCGGGCGCCTGCCACAAGGGGTGTCCCGGCGGCAGCGGTTCCGGATCGGTGACGTCGAGGGCGGCCGTGAGACGCCCGGACTCCAGCTCGGCCAGCAGTGCCTTGGTGTCGACGACGGGGCCGCGGGCCACGTTCACGAGCAGCGCGCCGTCCTTCATACGGGCCAGGAAGTCGCCGTTCGCCAGTCCTCTCGTCTGATCGGTGAGGGGCGTGGCGAGGATCACGATGTCGGCTTCGGGCAGCAGGGCGGGCAGTTCGGTGAGCGGATGCACCGGTCCGCGCGCCGTGGTGCGCTCAGAGCGCGCGACGCGCGCCACCCGCGCGAGCTCGAAGGGCGCGAGCCGGTCTTCGATCGCGGCGCCGATCGAGCCGTACCCGACGATGAGGACGCTCTTGTCGGCGAGCGCCGGCCGGAACCCGCCCAGCCACTCCCCCTTGGCCTGCGCGCGCACGAAGTCGGGGATGCCGCGCAGCGAGGCCAGGATCAGGGCGAGGGTCAGCTCGCCGGTGCTCGCCTCGTGCACACCGCGCGCGTTGCACAGCCGTACGCCCGGGTGCAGTTGCCCGAGCCCCGGCTGGATGTTGTCGACGCCGGCGGACAGCGTCTGGACCACCTGGACGCCGGTCATCTCCGGCAGGGGACGTACACAGACCTCGACGGGCCTCATGTACGGCACCACGTAGAACGCGCAGTCGGCCGGGTCCCCCGGGTAGTCGTGATCGCCGTTCCAGAAGAGGTGGTTCGGCCCTTCGGGCAGGCCCTCGATCTCCTCCGGGGGGATGGGGAGCCATACGTCAACAGTCATGGTCACGAGGCTAAGCGAACCGCTTTGCGAACCGGTGTGCGTACAGAGGTTAGGTTTGGGGCGCAGGGAGAGAGAGGTTCACGACCAGGTGGAGCGCAGGACGATCGGCGCGGCGGCGCTCGAAGTGGGGGCCGTGGGCCTCGGGTGCATGCCGATGAGCTGGGCGTACAGCGCGTCCCGGCAGCGCGGCGAGGAGTCGGTGCGGGCCGTGCACCGGGCCCTGGACGAGGGCTCGACGCTCCTGGACACGGCCGACATGTACGGCCCGTTCACCAACGAGCTGTTGGTGGGGCGGGTGTTGAAGGAGCGGCGCCCGGACGCCTTCGTGTCGACGAAGGTCGGTCTGCTGGTGGGCGATCAGCACATCGTGGCCAACGGCCGCCCCGGATACGTGAGACGGGCGTGCGACGCCTCGCTGCGCCGGCTCCAGACGGACGTCATCGACCTGTACCAGCTGCACCGCGCGGACCCGGAGGTTCCCGTCGAGGAGACCTGGGGCGCGCTGGCGGAACTCGTACAGGCCGGAAAGGTACGGGCGTTGGGGCTGTCCGCGATGGGCGCGCGGACCGGGCGCCGGTCGCAGGCGCGGCTGTACGACGCGACGATCCGTCAGTTGGAGCGGGTGCAGCAGGTGTTTCCGGTCAGCGCGGTGCAGGCCGAGTTGTCGGTGTGGTCGACGGAGGCGCTGGAGTCGCTGCTGCCGTGGTGCTCCGCGCGCGGGGTGGGTTTTCTGGCGGCGATGCCATTGGGCAACGGTTTTCTGACCGGGACGCTGACGCCGGGCGGTGGCTTCGAGCCGGAGGACATCCGGGCCCGCCACCCCCGTTTCACGGCCGAGATGATGGCCGCGAACCAGCCGATCGTGGCGGGTCTGCGCCGGGTGGCGGCCCGCCTCGGCCCGGAGGTCACGACGGCCCAGGTGGCGCTGGCCTGGGTGCTCGCGCAGGGCCGGCACGTGGTGCCCGTACCGGGGGCGAAGCGGGAACGGTGGGTGGCGCAGAACGCGCGGGCGGCGGAGCTGCGGCTGTCGGCGGCGGATCTGACGGAGGTCGCGGGTCTGCCCCGGGCGCAGGGGTCGTGGGACTGAGACGGACCGGTCCGGGGAATCAGGCTGCGCGGATCGGGAACTCGTGGGGCCCGAGCGGTGTATGACAAGGAGAACGTGCCGCGTCGAAGGGACCATGATCGTGCAACGTCGAGCTGTGACGGCCTTACTGGCCGCAGCCACGCTCCTGCTCACGGCCGGCTGCTCCTCCGACGAGGGAGGAGGAAGCGGCGACGAGAGTACGTCTCCGAGCGGTACGCGTACGCCGTCCACGTCCTCGCCCTCCGAGCGGGCGACCGCGGAGGCCCCGCCCGCCAAGGGCACGGTGAAGGTGCTGCGGACGGTCACGGAGGACCTGAAGAGCCCCTGGGGCCTGGCCCCGCTCCCGGACGGCGATCTGCTGGTCTCCTCCCGTGACGAGGGCACGATCACCAGGGTCGACACGGAGACGGGGAAGAAGACGGAGCTGGGCGAGGTGCCCGGAGTCTCCCCGGCGGGCGAGGGCGGCCTGATGGGCCTGGCCCTGTCCCCCTCCTTCGCGTCGGACCACATGGTCTACGCGTACTTCACGACGGAGTCGGACAACCGCATCGCCCGCATGCTGTACGAGGAGGAGAAGCCGGCGGGCGAGCAGCTGGGCGCCCCGGACACGGTCTTCCGGGGCATCCCGAAGGGCTACATCCACAACGGCGGCCGGATCGCCTTCGGCCCGGACAGGATGCTGTACGCGGGCACGGGCGAGAGCGGTGACACGGGGCTGTCGCAGGACAAGTCCTCGCTGGGCGGCAAGATCCTGCGGATGACCCCGGAGGGCGAACCGGCGCCGGGCAACCCCTTCCCCGACTCGGTGGTGTACTCGTACGGCCACCGCAATGTGCAGGGCCTCGCCTGGGACTCCGAGCAGCGGCTGTTCGCGTCGGAGTTCGGCCAGGACACCTGGGACGAGCTGAACCAGATCGCGCCGGGCGACAACTACGGCTGGCCCGAGGCGGAGGGCGACAGCGACGACGACGCCTTCCACAACCCCCTCGCCCAGTGGCACACGGACGACGCGTCCCCCAGCGGTATCGCCTACGCCGAGGGCTCGATCTGGATGGCGGGGCTGAAGGGCCAGCGCCTGTGGCGCATCCCGCTGGACGGCACCAAGGCCGCGGCCGACCCACAGGCGTTCCTGGAGGGCGAGTACGGCAGGCTCCGCACGGTGGTGTCGGCGGGCGGCGACAAACTGTGGCTGGTGACGAGCGCGACGGACGGGCGGGGGTCGCCGAAGGAGGGGGACGATCGGATTCTGGAGCTTCAGGTGTCGTGAGGGGGATCCGGCTGCTCGGTCGGCTCCGGCTCTTCAGGCTGCTCGGACCGGCGTACGACGACCTTTCCGGACGCGAGGTCTATCGGCCCGCGTCCCGGGTCACCGTCGCCGACGTCCTCGCGGGTCAGTTCCAGGCGGTTCTGTTCGTCGCGGGTGTGTTTGCGTCCCGGTGCGAAGAGCTCCTCGAACATGTTGAACACGGGGCCTCCCCTGGGCCTGAGTCCCTTGCAGCGTAACTCTCGCCCTCACCCGGCCGTCCGGGCGGCGACCGCACCCGGGGGGAACAGCCCCAGCCGATGCGCCACCGCCGCCGCCTCTCCCCTCCCCGAGACGCCCAGTTTCCCCAGGATGTTGGAGACGTGGACGCTCGCTGTCTTCGGGGAGATGAAGAGTTCCTCGGCGATCTGGCGGTTGGTGCGGCCGGCCGAGACCAGGCGCAGGACGTCCCGTTCGCGGCTGGTCAGGCCCAGGGAGTCCGCCGGGTCGAGGGCCGGGCGGGCCGGGGCGCCGGTCAGGGTGAGGCGGGCGCGCTGAGCCAGAAGGGTGACGGCGTCGGCGAGGGGGCGGGCGCCCAGGTGGTCGGCGACGGCGGCGGACAGGCGGAGGAGGTCCGTCGCACGGGCGCGGTCGTCGGGGTCGGCGCCGTCCGTCAGCAGGGCCTCGGCGAGGCGGTGGCGGACGCGGGCGAGGTCGTACGGGCGGTCCAGGGTCTCGAAGGCGGTGACGACCGGCGACCAGGTGTCGGGGCCGGCCGTGCCGTGGGCGCGCTGGAGTTCGGCGCGGACCCACTGCTCGTGGGCGAGCCAGACGGGGGCGTCCGTGGTGAGCGTCTTGACGGTGTCGAGGATGCGTTCGAGGGTTTCGCTGCGGCCTGGCCCGGCGGCGGGCAGCTCGCGGGCGTCGGCCTCGGCGGTGGCGGCGGCGAGGAGCAGCTGCCAGGCGTAGCTGTGGGTGCCGGGCGGGAAGCCGGCGTCCAGGACCTGGCCCAGTTCCGTGCGGGCGTCGAGGAGGCGGCCCTCCGCGGCGGCGACGCCGAGGGCGATACGGGCGAGCGGGAGCGAGTGCTGGGGCATGCGGTCGTGGGAGCCGAAGTGGGCCCGGGCGGCGGCCAGTCGGTCCGCCGCCTCGGTCACGTCCCCCCGGCTCAGCGCGAGATGGGCCAGGCAGATGGCGCTGGCCCCCTGAGGGTTGTCGCTCTGGCCGCGCTGCAGCGCGTTCGCCGCGGCCTCGACGGCCTCGTCCCAGCGGCCGAGGGAGTACAGCGACTCGGAGAGATTGCCCCACACCCAGGCCTCGGAGTCCAGCAGCCCGAACTTCCGGGTGTAGGCGATCCCCTCCTCCAGGATCGGAACGGCCTCCCGGGAACGGCCGACTCCCTCGAGAGAGCCCGGCAGGTTCACATAGGCGCGGCCCACGACGAACGGCATGTGGCCCTCGACCGCGCGCTCCTTCACCTCGTGCATCTCCGCGAGCGCCCGTTCGATACCGCCCGACTGGGCCATGAGGACGCCGAGGGTGATCCGCGCGCCCATCTCGGTCTCGTGGGCGCCCACCATCCGCGCGTACTCGACGGCCTGTTCGGCGGCGGCGAGGGCGTCGGGGCCCGGGCAGTGCAGCATCGACCAGACGGCGGCGCCGGACAGGACCTCGGCGTGGACCTCCGAGGGCGGCAGGCCCCGTACGAGGTCCTGGGCGGTGGCCAGTTCCTGCCAGCCGTCGCCCCGGGACAGGGCCTGGACGAGGCGCGAGCGCTGGCACCAGAACCAGGCGGCGCGCAGGGGGTCGCTGCCGTCTTCCAGGAGGTGCAGCGCGCGCTTGGTTATCTTCAGGGCGCGTTCGCGTTCCCCGCACAGCCGGCCCGCGACGGCCGCCTCGGCCATGAGGTCGAGATAGCGCAGGGCGGTGGTGGCCGGGTCGCAGCCGCAGGGCGGGTACACCTCGGTGTAGTCGACGGGGCGGAGGGTGGCGCGTACGGCGTCGGGGGTGGTGTCCCACAGCTCCATCGCCCGTTCCAGGAGCCGCAGTTGCTCGGAGTAGGCGTACCGGCGCCGGGCGGTGACCGAGGCGTCCAGGACGGCGGGCAGGGCCTTGGCCGGGTCGTGGGCGTGGTACCAGTAGCTGGCCAGGCGCATGGCGCGTTCGTCGGCGGGGACGAGGGTCGGGTCGGCGTCCAGGGCCTCGGCGTAGCGTCGGTTGAGGCGGGAGCGTTCGCCGGGGAGCAGGTCGTCGCCGACGGCCTCGCGGACCAGGGAGTGGCGGAAGCGGTAGCCGTCGCCGGCCGGGGTGGCGAGCAGGATGTTGGCGCCGACGGCTGCGCGCAGGGCCTCGATGAGGTCGTCCTCGGCGAGGCCCGCGACGGCGGCGAGCAGCCGGTACTCGACGGTGGAGCCGCCCTCGGCGACGATCCGGGCGACCCGCTGGGCGCTCTCGGGCAGGCTTTCGACACGGACGAGGAGCAGGTCGCGGAGGGTGTCGGTGAGCCGGGTGCGGCAGCCCTCGTGGGCGGCGACGGCGAGTTCCTCGACGAAGAAGGCGTTGCCGTCGGAACGGTCGAAGATCTCGTCGACCTGGGCCGGTTCGGGTTCGGCGGCGAGGATGCCGGCGATCTGGCAGGACACCTCGGCCCGGTTGAAGCGGCCCAGCTCGATCCGGCGGACCGTGCGGAGCCGGTCGAGTTCGGCGAGGAGGGGACGCAGGGGGTGACGGCGGTGGATGTCGTCGGCGCGGTAGGTGGCGAGGACGACGAGACGGCCTGTGCGCAAGGTGCGGAAGAGGTAGGCGAGGAGGTGGCGGGTGGAGGCGTCGGCCCAATGGAGGTCTTCGAGGGCGACGACGACCGTACGGTCCGCGGCGACGCGTTCCAGCAGACGCGCGGTGAGTTCGAAGAGGCGGGCCATGCCCTCCTCGTCGTGCCGCCCGGCGCCGGTCTCGCCCAACTCCGGGAGCAGCCGGGCCAGTTCCTGTTCCTGTCCGGCAGCGGCGGCGGCCAACTCGTCGGGCAGCGCCCGCAGGAGGGCGCGCAGGGCGGTGGAGAAGGGCGCGAAGGGCAGGCCGTCGGCGCCGATCTCGACACAGCCGCCGAGCACGACGACGGCACCGCGACCGTCGGCGACCCCGGCGAACTCCTCGACCAGCCGCGTCTTCCCGACCCCGGCCTCCCCGCCGAGCAGCAGCGCCTGCGGCTCACCGGCGTCGGCACGGTCGAGCGCGTCGCGCAACACCCCCAACTCGTCGTCGCGACCGACGAACACCGGACTGACGGACCTGGTCTCCACGGGCCAGAGCATCGCACAGGGCTCTGACATCGGGGGACTGGTTATCGGGCCGTCCGCCGGATCGGCCGTGGGGGCGGTGGGGACCGTCGGGCGGACGGTCGCGGCGTGCTCGGGGAGGAGCTCCGCCGTACGACCGTCCGCCCGTCCCCCGGTGCTCACGCGGCCCGGGTGAACCAGTGCCGGCGCCGGTGGTCGGTATGCACCTCGCCCTCGGCGGCCCGGCCCGCTGCCTCGCGGCTGGCGGCGCGGGCGCCGCGGACCGCTTCCCGGGCGAGGCGCTCGTTCGCGGCCTCGCGGCGCAGTTCGGCGGAACGGATCTGCTGGAGCTCGTACTCGAACATCTGGTACCCCTCAGGTCTCCGGTCTCTGACGAGATCGGCCGGACTTCGCTTTCTGCGATGTCTCAACCTTCGTCTCCCAGGGGGGTCCGCCACATCGGGAGAGTTCCGCATCTTCCGAGGGGGTGGGGGCCTTAGAAACGGGTGAGGGGCCTCAGACGGGCCGTAAGGTGCTTACGACCGGCCTAAGGCCCCTCATGACCTGCGGTGATTCCGCCCGGGGTCAGCTTGCCGAGGGCACGTCCAGAATGACGTTCGTGTACTTGAGCACCGCGAGAAGCAGTCCGACGACGCCGAGCGCGACGCCCGCCCAGGAGACCGACCTGATCCAGCCGGCCTGCGGCTTGCCCGGGGCGCCGAACGCGGGCCGGGCGATGGCCGCGACACCGACGAGCAGCGCGGCGAGCGCGAAGATGCCGCCCCACAGCGCGGTGGCCTGCCAGGCGTCGCCGTAGATCGCCTTGACCTGGGCGGCGACGCTCGCGGACGCCGCGGCCTGCATCTCCAGCTGGCCGTTGATCCCCTCGCGCGCGCCGGCCACCGTGCCCAGCCAGCTGCCGCTGAGCGAGACGAAGCCGAGCACGGCGGACACGACGGCGGCGGCACCCTGGCCCACGCCTGAGGGGCCCTCCTTCTCGGGCGCGAGGTCCGCGTCGTCCAGGTCCTCGCCCTCGTACTCGTCCGCGTCGCCCAGGACCTCGACCTCGGCCTCGGCCTCAGCCGTGGCTTCGGTCTGCTGGTCGTCCTTGGTGATGTCCACCGTCTCCCCGCCGCTCTTCGCGTCGTCGCTCTTCGCCTCGGTACCGGTCTCGGCGCCGGTCTCGTCTGCTGTCTTGGTTCCCATGCCTCGCACCGTACGGACGTCGTCTGAGAAGTTTCTTAATGATCCTTTTGAGCGGCACGCGCGCGTGCGGCCTGCCACTCGGGCGCGAGTACCGACCAGATCTCGGTGTCCGCGCGGACCCCCCGGTGCGGATAGTTCTCCCGCAGCAGTCCCTCACGGCTCATGCCCAGCCGTCGCGCCACGTTGATGCTCGCTTCGTTGACGGACGACGCGTGCCACTCCACACGGTGCATGCCCCGTACGTCAATCGCCCAGTCGATGAGGACCCGCATCGCGCGCGTGATCAGACCGCGTCCGGTACCGGCCGGCTCCAGCCAGCAGCCGACCTCGCAGTTGCCGTGCTCCGCGCTGAAGTTGAGGAACAGGACGCCGCCGACGAGCTTCCCGTCCAGCCAGATCCCGTGCAGCGAGCCGGTGTCGGCGGCTCGCTGGTCGGCGTACCGCTGGAGCTGCTCCCGCGCGGAGTCGACGTCCGTGGTGTTCATGCCGAAGGGGACGTGCCGGGTGATGAAGTCCCGCCCCCGGTCGAGGTGCGCGAGGAACTCCTCGGCGTGCCAGGGCTCCAGGGGCCGCAGTTCGGCGCCGTCGTCACCCAGGGATATCGCGTACATCCTGCGGTCGCTCCTTCACCAGTACGTCAGTCTGCGCGCCGTCCGTGGCGCGCGGCCCCGGAATGCTCGCACGGGCGGCCTCGTCGACGCCCGGCATTTGACTGGTGGGCACGCGGCACTCGGGCGGCTCGATGCTGATGCGCGGCAGGCGCCGGTCCAGCCAGCGGGGCAGCCACCAGTTGGCGCCGCCGAGCAGATGCATCAGCGCGGGCACCAGGAGCGTACGCAGGACGAAGGCGTCGAGGGCGACGGCGGCGGCCAGGGCGATGCCGAACATGGCGATCACGCGGTCGCCGCTCAGCACGAACGCGAGGAAGACGGAGATCATGATGACCGCCGCGGAGTTGATCACGCGGCTGGTCTCGGCGAGGCCGACCCGTACGGCTCGCCGGTTGTCGCCGGTCTCCAGCCACTCCTCGTACATCCGGCTGACCAGGAAGACCTGGTAGTCCATGGAGAGCCCGAAGAGGACCGAGACCATGATCACGGGGAGGAAGGGCTCGATCGGGCCCGCGCTGCCCAGGCCGAGGAGTTCGCTCCCCCAGCCCCACTGGAAGATCGCGACGACGACACCGAACGCGGAGGCGACGGCGGCGACGTTCATCGCGGCGGCCTTGAGCGGGATGCCTATCGAGCGGAACGCGAGGAGCAGCAGGAGGCAGCCCAGGCCGATCACCACACCCACGAACAGCGGCAGCTTGCCGACGATCACATCCGCGAAGTCGTCGTAGCTCGCCGTGACCCCGCCGACGTGCAGGTCGAGGGAGGTGCCGGTCTCCGCGCGCGGGAGGACCTTTTCGCGCAGCCGCTCCACCAGGTCACTGGTCTTCGCGGACTGCGGCGAGGACGTCGGTACGACGGTGAGGTACCCGGTGGAGCCGTCCGCGCTGTAGGTCACCGGCGAGGACGACGCGACACCCTCGGTTGTCCTCAGGGTCGCGGCGAGGTTGTCGAGGACGAGCTTGTCCTCGGCGTCGGAGACGGGCGTGACGAGGGTGAGCGGGCCGTTGACGCCGGGGCCGAAGCCGTCGGCGATGAGGTCGTAGGCCTGGCGTGTGGTCGTCGTGCCGGGGTTGTTGCCCTGGTCGGAGGTGCCGAGGTGGAGCGAGAGGGTGGGCAGGGCGAGCAGCGCCATGACGACCAGGGCGGCGGCGCCGAGCACCTTGGGGTGGCGCTCGACGAACGCGGACCAGCGGGCGGCGAACCCGGTGGGCAGCTCCGGCTCGGGCCCGTGCTCGGCCAGTCTGCGCCGCTCGCGTCGGCTCAGGGCGCGTGGCCCGGTGAAGGACAGCAGGGCGGGCAGCAGGGTCACGGAGGCGGCGACGGTCAGGATCACCGTCAGGGAGGCCGCGATGGCGACTCCGTTGAGGAAGCCGAGGCGCAGGATCAGCATCCCGAGCAGGGCTATGCAAACGGTCGCACCCGCGAAGACTACGGCGCGTCCCGTGGTCGTGACGGCGTTGGTGGCGGCCTCGGTGACGGACAGACCGCGTTTCAGGCCGCGCCGGTGTCTGGTGACGATGAACAGGGCGTAGTCGATGCCGACGCCGAGCCCGATCAGCAGGCCGAGCATGGGCGCGAAGTCGGCGACGGTCATCGTGTGGCCGAGCAGCACGATCCCGGCGTACGCCGTGCCGACGCTCACCAGGGCGGTGGCGATGGGCAGCGCGGAGGCGGCGAGCGAGCCGAACGCGAGGAACAGCACGACGGCCGCGACGACCACCCCGAGAGCCTCGGCGAGGTGTCCGCCGGACGACTCGGTGAGCGCGATGGCGCTGCCGCCCAGCTCCACCTGGAGCCCGTCGGCCCGTGCGGCCTCAGCCACGTCCACGACGGCCCGCGCCTCGCCCGCGTCGATGTCCTCGGCGGACTTCTCGAAGGTGACGGTGGCGTACGCCGTACGTCCGTCGCCGCTGATCTGGCTGCCGCCGCGGCCCTCGTACGGGCTGACGACCGAGGCCACGCCGGGCAGGTCGTCGATCCGGTCCAGGGTGTCGCTCATCGTCTGCTCGACGTCGGCCGCACGGACCGTGCCGGAGCCGGTGTGCCAGACGACGGTGTCGGTGTCGCCGCCGAGACCGGGGAAGCCGTCCTCCAGGAGCTGGGTGGCGCGGCCCGACTCGGTGCCGGGTGCCTCGTAGTCGTTCGAGTACGCCGAGCCGGCGACGGCCGCGGCGGCGGTCACACCGGCGAAGGCGGCGAGCCAGATGAGTACGACGACGAGACGGTGCCTGACACACCAGCGTGCGAGGACTGCCACAGACGTGCTCCCGGGATGACATGTGGTTCTTTGACCGGGAACAGTCGTGAATGAACAGAACGGCCCGCAAAGAAACGAAAAACGGCAAGGGCGATGCCAAACCACTGTCGCAGGCGGTGATGATCGTTTGAGACGTTCGTGCCCTTACTCACAAGACTGCGAGTCACATCACAGGACAATCAGATGAACTCTGTCGCCCCAGTAAAAGCGGCATAAGCACCCCGGCCGAACTCGGCCGATCTCAGTCGAACTGGTCTCCGAGTGCCATCACCATCACGCCGACGATCAGCAGCCACAGCGCCCGCCGGGTACGCCCCCGGGCGCCCAGCACCGACGCGAGCGCACAGACGGCGGCGCCGAAGGCGTACGCACCGGGTACGAGCGCGGGCGCCGAGCCCGTGAGGCGGAGCGTCGAGGCCGCGAGCCCTACGAGGGCCAGCAGGGCACCGGTTCCGGTCGCCGTCCAGCGGGCGCGCCGCGCGTCCAGCTCGTCGTCCTCGTACTCCTCCTGCGCCTCCCCGTCGTCACCCACGTTCTCGTGCACGTCCATGGCGCGGGAGCGTAGCGCGCCCACCTGAGAATTCGGATGCGGGCGGCGGAAGCCCACTGCTAGCGTCCGGCCGTCGACTGTCCGTGTCCGGCTTCGCCGGCGACCCGAGTGGGTGCATTTTTTGAAGGTCCGACCGAGCTCCGAAGCGTCCCGTTCTTCGTCTTCGCAGAACTCAAGGAGCCCGTTCACCGATGTCCGACATCACCTCCAGGACTGACCGCCTGAACCACCCGGACTACCCGCGCAGCAGCCGCTACGACGCCCGCTGGACCATCGACAACCAGATGGGCCCGCACGCCCTGTGGCTGCTGGAGTGGCTGGCCCCCGCCCTCGGTCTCGACACCCTCCCGCCGGGCGCCCGGGTGCTCGACCTGGGCTGCGGCAAGGCCATGACCTCGGTCTTCCTCGCCAAGGAGTACGACGCCCAGGTCACCGCCGCCGACCTGTGGATCGAGCCCGGCAAGAACGCGCGCCGGATCGCCGAGGCGGGCGTCGCCGACCGGGTGCTGCCCGTGTTCGCGGAGGCGCATCAACTGCCGTTCGGCGACGAGTCGTTCGACGCGATCGTGAGCATCGACGCCTACCAGTACTTCGGCACGAACGACCTGTATCTGCCCACCCTCACCCGGCTGCTGAAGCCGGGCGGGCGGATCGGTGTCGTCATGCCGGCGCTGCGCGAGGAGCCGGAGGGCGTCGAACCGCCGGAGCACCTCAAGCCGTTCTGGGACCCGGGCTTCTGGGCGTTCCACTCCCCCGCCTGGTGGCGGCGTCAGTGGACGCGCAGTGGGGCCGTGACGGTGGAGGCCGCCGACTGGCAGCCCGACGGCTGGCGGGACTGGCTGCTGTGGAGCGAGGTCTGCGCCGAGGAGAGCACCGAGGAGTTCATGGCGAACATGGCCCGCGAGCAGGTGGAGCTGATGCACGCCGACCAGGGCCGGTCCCTGGGCTTCGTACGGGTCGTGGGCCGTCGTACGTGATCAGGTGAAGCAACGGCTGAGGGGCGCGTCGGAATCCCGACGCGCCCCTCAGCCTTGTCGTGTGGCTCAGCCCTCGCTGACGCCCAGCTGCTCAAGGATGAGTTCCTTGACGCGGGCCGCGTCGGCCTGGCCGCGGGTCGCCTTCATGACCGCGCCGACCAGGGCACCGGCGGCGGCCACCTTGCCGCCGCGGATCTTGTCGGCGATGCCCGGGTTGCCGGCGATGGCCTCCTGGACGGCGGTGGTGAGCGCGCCGTCGTCGGAGACGACCTTCAGGCCGCGCTTCTCGACGACCTCGTCCGGGGTGCCCTCGCCCGCGAGGACGCCCTCGATGACCTGGCGGGCCAGCTTGTCGTTCAGGTCGCCGGAGGTGACCAGCGCGGTGACCCGGGCGACCTGCTCGGGCGTGATGGCCAGTTCGTCGAGCGAGGTGCCCGACTCGTTGGCGCTGCGCGCGAGTTCGCCCATCCACCACTTGCGGGCGGAGGCCGCGTCGGAGCCGGCCTCGATCGAGGCGACGATCAGGTCGATCGCACCGGCGTTGAGGATCGACTGCATGTCGGTGGCGCTGATGCCCCACTCCTCGCGCAGCCGGTTGCGGCGGACCAGCGGCAGCTCGGGCAGTCCGGCGCGGATCTCCTCGACCCACTCGCGGGTGGGGGCGACCGGTACGAGGTCCGGCTCGGGGAAGTACCGGTAGTCCTCGGCCTCCTCCTTCACGCGGCCCGAGGTCGTCGACCCGGTGTCCTCGTGGAAGTGCCGGGTCTCCTGGATGATCGTCCCGCCCGAGTTCAGTACGGCGGCGTGCCGCTGGATCTCGAACCGGGCCGCCCGCTCCACGGAACGCAGCGAGTTGACGTTCTTGGTCTCGCTGCGGGTGCCGAACTTCTCGCGGCCGTGCGGGCGCAGCGACAGGTTGACGTCGCAGCGCATCTGGCCCTGCTCCATGCGGGCTTCCGAGACCCCGAGCGCCTTGATGAGTTCGCGCAGCTCGGCGACGTACGCCTTGGCGACCTCGGGAGCGCGCTCGCCGGCGCCCTCGATCGGCTTGGTGACGATCTCGATGAGGGGGATGCCGGCCCGGTTGTAGTCGAGCAGCGAGTGCGAGGCGCCGTGGATACGGCCCGTCGCGCCGCCGACGTGCAGCGACTTGCCGGTGTCCTCCTCCATGTGGGCGCGTTCGATCTCCACGCGGAAGGTCTCGCCGTCCTCCAGTTGGACGTCGAGGTAGCCGTTGAAGGCGATCGGCTCGTCGTACTGGGAGGTCTGGAAGTTCTTCGGCATGTCCGGATAGAAGTAGTTCTTCCGGGCGAAGCGGCACCACTCGGCGATCTCGCAGTGCAACGCGAGGCCGATCTTGATGGCGGACTCGACGCCGGTCGCGTTGACGACCGGGAGCGAGCCGGGCATGCCGAGGCAGGTGGGGCAGGTCTGCGAGTTGGGCTCGGCGCCCAGCTCGGTCGAACAGCCGCAGAACATCTTGGTCTTGGTGCCGAGTTCGACGTGGACTTCGAGGCCCATGACGGGGTCGTAGGTCGCCAGGGCGTCCTCGTACGACACCAACTCGTCGGTCGTGGTGGTCACGGTGAAAACTTCCCTCTCAGCCCAGCAGGACGTCGTCGTCGCCCAGCCGCTTCAGCTCGCGGTAGAGGATGGCGAGGCCGGTGACGATGGCGGCGGCGGATACGGCGGCGTCGATCAGACGGAGGGTGTCCCCGTCGTCGCGGGCCAGCTTGACCTGCTTGGCGACGCTGATCGCGCCGAACGCGGTACTGCCGAGCGACACGTACAGCCCGGTCTTCGACTTCTTGAAGTTCTTCGCCTTCTTGGCCATGGCGCTCACAGCGACGGTGCCTCCTCTAGCAGCGGGTGCCCCCACTTTTCCACGAAGGCGGCCTCGACAGCGGCGCCGACCTTGTAAAGACGGTCGTCCTGGAGGGCCGGGGCGATGATCTGGAGCCCGACCGGCAGCCCGTCCTCGGGTGCGAGACCGCAGGGCAGGGACATGGCCGAGTTGCCGGCCAGGTTGGTCGGGATGGTGCAGAGGTCCGCGAGGTACATCGCCATCGGGTCGTCGGCGCGCTCGCCGATCGGGAAGGCGGTGGTGGGCGTCGTCGGGGAGACGATCACGTCTACCGACTCGAACGCCTTCTCGAAGTCCCGCGTGATGAGCGTACGGACCTTCTGGGCGCTGCCGTAGTACGCGTCGTAGTAGCCGGAGCTGAGCGCGTACGTGCCGAGCATGATGCGGCGCTTGACCTCGGGGCCGAAGCCCTCCGCGCGGGTGAGCGAGGTGACCTCCTCGGCGGAGTGCGTGCCGTCGTCGCCCGTACGGAGGCCGTAGCGCAGGCCGTCGAAGCGGGCGAGGTTCGACGAACACTCGCTCGGCGCGATCAGGTAATAGGCAGAGAGCGCCAGGTCGAAGGACGGGCAGTCCAGCTCGACGATCTCGGCCCCGAGGTCCTTCAGCAGGGCCACGGACTCGTCGAAGCGCTGGATGACACCGGCCTGGTAGCCCTCGCCGCGGAACTGCTTGACGACGCCGACGCGCATGCCCGCGACGCTGCCGTTGCGGGCGGCCTCGACGACCGGCGGGACCGGCGCGTCGATCGAGGTCGAGTCGAGCGGGTCGTGCCCGGCGATGACCTCGTGGAGGAGCGCGGCGTCCAGGACCGTACGGGCACAGGGCCCGCCCTGGTCCAGGGAGCTGGAGAACGCGACCATGCCGTACCGCGAGACGGCCCCGTACGTCGGCTTGACGCCGACCGTGCCGGTGACGGCCGCGGGCTGGCGGATGGAACCGCCGGTGTCCGTGCCGATGGCCAGCGGCGCCTGGAAGGAGGCGAGGGCGGCACTCGACCCGCCACCGGAACCACCGGGGATCCTGGTCAGGTCCCAGGGGTTGCCGGTCGGGCCGTACGCGCTGTTCTCGGTGCTCGACCCCATGGCGAACTCGTCCATGTTGGTCTTGCCGAGGATGACGACGTCGGCGGCCTTCAGCTTCCGGGTGACGGTCGCGTCGTACGGCGGGATCCAGCCTTCGAGGATCTTGGAACCGACGGTGGTCGGGATCCCCTCGGTGGTGAAGATGTCCTTCAGCGCCAGGGGTACGCCGGCCAGCGGGCCCAGCGTCTCCCCGCGCTCGCGCTTGGCGTCGACGGCACGGGCCTGGGCGAGGGCGCCCTCCCGGTCGACGTGCAGGAAGGCGTGCACCTTCTCGTCGACGGCCTCGATCCGGGCGAGGTGCGCTTCGGTGACCTCTACGGCGGTCAGCTCGCCGGAGGCGATCTTCGCGGCGGTCTCGGCGGCGGTGAGCCGGATGATGCTGCTGTGGTCCGTCATGGTGATTAGTCCTCCCCCAGGATCTGCGGCACCTTGAAACGCTGCTGCTCCTGGGCCGGGGCGCCGGAGAGCGCCTGCTCGGGGGTGAGCGACGGACGGACCTCGTCCACGCGCATGACGTTCGTCAGCGGCAGCGGGTGCGAGGTCGGCGGTACGTCTTGGTCGGCGACCTCGCTGACGCGGGCGACCGCGCCGATGATGTCGTCGAGCTGGCCTGCGAAGTGGTCGAGCTCTTCGCCCTTCAGCTCCAGACGCGCCAGCCGTGCGAGGTGGGCGACCTCCTCGCGCGTGATGCCAGGCATGCAGCGATCCTCTGGGGTGAGTGCGGTGTGGTTTTGGCCCCAATCCTAGGGGGCAGGGGAGACAACCCGCGCACGGGTTTGCCACGGGTGGGAGTTCTCCCCCTGTTCCGCCTTCTCTCCCGGCTCCGGTTCCGCCTCTATTCCGCGGCGGGCAGAGCCGCCCGCGGACGCTGCCAGCCACGGGTCCCGCGCGCCAGCAACCACGCGGTGGCCTCCTCGGGAGGCATCGCGGCGGCGACCAGCCACCCCTGCACGGCGTCACACCCGAGATCCCGCAACCGCTCCCACGTCTCGTCGTCCTCGACGCCCTCCGCGACTACGAGCAGCCCCAGGGAGTGCGCGAGATCGACCGTGCACCGCACGATCTCCGCGTCCTCCGTGTCCACCGCCAGCCGCGCCACGAACGACCGGTCGATCTTCAGCTCGCTCACCGGCAGCCGCCGCAGATGCACCAGCGACGAGTACCCGGTGCCGAAGTCGTCCAGCGACATCTTCACGCCGTGCCCGGTCAGCGCAGCCAGGGTGTCCGCGGCCTTCTGCGGGTCCTCCAGGAGCACGTGTTCCGTTATCTCCAGCTGCAGCGACCCCGCCGGGACCCCGTGCCTGGCCAGGCGTGCGGCGACGGAACCGGCGAAGCCGGGGGTGTGGACGTCGCGCGGGGAGACATTGACGGCGACCGGGACGAACAGCTTCTGGGCGCGCCACTTCGCGACCTGCTCCAGCGCCGTCTCCAGCACGTACTCCGTGAGGTGGGGCATCAGCCCGGACGACTCAGCGATCGCTATGAACTCGTCCGGCGGCACCTTCCCGCGCTCCGGGTGGACCCAGCGCACCAGCGCCTCAAGTCCCGCGACCTGTCCGTCGAAGCGCACCTTGGGCTGGTAGTGCAGTTCGACCTCGTGCGCGTCGAGCGCGCGCCGCAGGTCGCCCAGCAGTCCGAGGCGGTCCGGGGTGTTCGAGTCCCGCTTGGACTCGTACACCTCTACGCCCGTGCGGTCCCGCTTCGCCTGGTACATGGCGACGTCCGCGCGCCGCAGCAGCCCCTCCGCGTCGAGCGCGTGGTCGGGGAAGACGGCGAGGCCCGCGCTGGCCTCCAGGACGAGGGTGAGTCCGTCGAGGTCGAGCGGGGAGCCGAGCACGGTGACCAGGTTGCGGGCGACGCGGGTGGCCGACGTCGTGGAGTCGACGACCGGCAGTAATACGGCGAACTCGTCGCCGCCGAGCCGTGCGGCCTCCGCGCCGCGCGGCAGGGCGAGCCGCAACCGGTCCGCTATCTGGAGGAGGAGCCGGTCACCGGCGAGGTGGCCGAGGGTGTCGTTGACGGAGCGGAAGCGGTCGAGGTCTATGAGCATCAACGCGGCCCTTGCGTCGATGCGTTCGGCATCGTCGAGGGCCGTCCAGGTGCGCTCCAGGAGCCACTGTCTGTTGGGCAGTCCGGTGAGCGGGTCGCGCAGCTGTTCCTCGGCCCGGGCCCTGGCTATCCACAGGGTGGAGTCGAGGGCGATGAGGGGGATGGCGAACAGCGGCAGCAGGACCGGCAGGGCGACGGCGACGACGCAGATCAGCGGTGCGATGGCGAGCAGCGCGATCGCGACCAGGCCCTGTCTGACCAGGGCGGAGCGGGCCACGGTGGGCAGTCCGCCGCGCGGGGTGTGCAGATACCAGAGGAGGGTGCGGGTGACCCCGAGGTAGGTGATCGCGATCAGCACCACCTCGGGTGCCGTGTAGACGCTCCAGGTCTGGGGGTTCCACGGGGTCTCGACGGACGGGACCCGGCCGAACGCGGCGAGCACCAGCGCGCCGGCGCCGATGCCGAGGATGTCCACCGCGCCGGCCAGCAGGCCCTGCCGCCAGCGGTGGCGCCGGGCTATGCCGACCAGGACGACGACGGTGAGGCTGACCATGCCGGCCGGTACCCATCCGTACAGCAGGAGTACGGCGAGGGTGAGGGCGGCGCCCGATCCGGTGCCGCCCCACCAGCGGGCGCGGCCGAGGGCGACGAGGTGGCCGACGATGACGCCGGTGAGGACGGCGAGGGCCCAGCCGACGGTGCCGGACGGGAAGAGCGCGTTGTGGCCGGTGAAGCCGCGGTAGAAGCCGGCGCCGAGGACGAACCCGGCCGACGCGACGACCGCGGCGGGCAGCGCGGGCCAGGACAGCTGGCGTTCGGGGTCCTGGGCGTGCAGCTGTGCGACGCGCTGCTCGGCGGTGAGGTGGGCCGACAGCTGGGGCGTGACCCTGCTGTCGGCGACGATGCGCTGCCCGGTGCCGCTGGTCCCGCTCACCGGTCCGGCCGTACGTCCGCCGACGCCCGCCCGTTCCAGGAACCGTGCCGTGCGGCGGGCCATGCCCTCTTCCCGGCCGGGTTCGGGGCGGCGGCCCTTGAGGAGGGCGGAACCCCGGCGCCAGGCGCCGGATATCCGGCTTCCGCGCAGCCGTGAAGGAGGGGCGGCGCTATCGGTCGGTTCCATTCCCGTCCCTCTCACAGCCGGCGGTGCCCACGCCACGCGGTCCGATGTCCGTCAACAGTCGACGGGACCGCGTCCGAACCGTATCCGGGCACGGCAGGCGCATACGTCAACAGTAGGCCGCAGAAGGCTTCCACGGGCAGCGGTCGCCGACGGTTGCCTGAATGCGACCCGGCCACCCGTATGCATCTGGTATGCGCCGATCGGGTGGTCTTCAACCGCTACTCCTCTGACGGAAGTGCCGCTTCGGTCGGAAGTGCCGCTTCGGCAGCGGCCTCCGGTCCTTGTTCGAGCAGGACGGCAAAGCCGTCCTCGTCCAGAACAGGGACCTTCAACTGCATCGCCTTGTCGAACTTCGAACCAGGATTGTCACCCACAACCACGAAAGACGTCTTCTTCGAAACAGAACCGGTCACTTTTGCTCCACGGCTCTGCAGCGCCTCCTTCGCGCCGTCCCGGGTGTGGTGTTCGAGGGTGCCGGTCACCACGACGGTGAGCCCTGCGAGCGGGCGCGGTCCCTCGTCCTCGCCGGAGCCCTCCTCCTCCATCCGGACCCCGGCGGCCCGCCACTTGCGCAGGATCTCCTGGTGCCAGTCGACCGCGAACCACTCCTTGAGCGAGGCCGCGATGATCGGGCCGACCCCGTCGGTGGTGGCCAACTCCTCCTCGGAGGCCTGCTCAATGCGCTCGATCGAGCGGAATTCACGGGCCAGCGCCTCGGCGGCGACCGGACCGACGTGCCTGATCGACAGCCCGGTGAGGACCCTGGCGAGCGGACGGTCCTTGGCGGCGGCGATGTTGGCGAGCATCGCGACCGCGTTCTTCCGGGGCTCGCCCTCCTGGTTGGCGAAGACCGTGGCGATCTTCTCCTCGCCGGTCTTCGGGTCCCGCTTGGGCAGCCCGCTGTCCTGGTCCAGGACGTACGCCTTGATGGGCAGCAGCCGCTCGATGGTGAGGTCGAAGAGGTCGCCCTCGTCGGCGAGCGGCGGCTCGGCGGGCTCCAGCGGCTTGGTGAGCGCGGCGGCGGCCACATAGCCGAAGTTCTCGATGTCCAGGCTCTTGCGCCCGGCGAGATAGAACAGCCGCTCCCTCAACTGGGCCGGGCAGGTGCGGGCGTTGGGGCAGCGGAGGTCGATGTCGGCCTCCTTCATGGGCCGCAGCGGCGTACCGCACTCGGGACACTCGGCCGGCATCTCGAAGGGCTTCTCCGTGCCGTCGCGCAGGTCGGCGACCGGGCCGAGGATCTCCGGGATGACATCGCCGGCCTTGCGCAGCACCACGGTGTCGCCGATGAGTACGCCCTTGGCCTTGACGACGTCCTGGTTGTGCAGGGTGGCGAACTCGACCTCGGAGCCGGCGACGGTGACCGGTTCGACCTGGGCGTACGGCGTGACACGGCCCGTACGCCCCACGCCCACGCGGATGTTGATGAGCTTGGTGTTGACCTCTTCGGGCGCGTACTTCCACGCGATGGCCCAGCGCGGCGCGCGCGAGGTCGAGCCAAGTCTGCCCTGGAGCGGAATTTCATCGAGCTTGACGACGACGCCGTCGATCTCGTGCTCCACGGAGTGCCGGTTCTCGCCGTAGTTGGCGATGAACGCCCGTACGCCGTCGAGGTCGTCGACCACCTTCGCGTACCGCGTGGTCGGCAGCCCCCACTCGTGCAGCAGCTTGTACGCCTCGGAGAGGCGGGTCAGCGGGTCGAAGCCCTCCAGGGCCCCGATGCCGTGGACCACCATGTGCAGCGGGCGGGTGGCCGTGACGCGCGGGTCCTTCTGGCGGAGCGAACCGGCCGCCGCGTTACGGGGATTGGCGAAGGGCTTGTCCCCGCCCTCGACGAGCCGGGCGTTCAGCTCGGCGAACTTGTCCATCGGGAAGAAGACCTCGCCACGGATCTCGACCAGCTCCGGGACGCGGTCGCCCGTCAGCCGGTCCGGGATCTCGGCGATCGTGCGCACGTTGGGCGTGATGTCCTCGCCGGTGCGGCCGTCGCCGCGGGTCGCCGCGCGCGTGAGACGGCCGTTCTCGTACGTCAGGTTGACGGCGAGGCCGTCGACCTTCAGCTCGCACAGGAAGTGGTGCTCGGAGGCGCCGACGTCCTTGTGGACTCGCTCCGCCCAGGCCGCCAGTTCCAGGTCGTCGAAGGCGTTGTCGAGGGAGAGCATCCGTGAGCGGTGCTCCACGGAGGTGAACTCCGTCTCGTACGCGCCCGCGACCTTCTGGGTCGGGGAGTCGGGGGTGCGCAGCTCCGGATACTCCTCCTCCAGCGCCTCCAGTGAGCGCAGGAGCTTGTCGAACTCCGCGTCACTCACGACCGGAGCGTCGTTCACGTAGTACCGGAAGCGGTGTTCCTCGATGCGCTCGGCGAGCTGGGCGTGCCTGTCGCGCGCCTCGGCGGGCACCGATGTGGTCTGTGCGTGCTGTTCGCCGGCCACCGTGTTGTCCTCCCGTTACTCTGGGTTGTCCGCGAGTGATCTCGCCGCCTGGGCGCAGTGGGCGAGCGCCTTGCGTGCGTACTGCGGGGAAGCGCCCGCGAGTCCGCACGACGGGGTCACCGTGACCGCCTCCGTGAGAAGTCCCGGATGCAGCCCCAGCCTGCGCCACAGCGTCCTGACACCACTGACGCTACCGGCAGGGTCTGACAATGGGCCGTCCGTCCCCGGCACGACACCGACGAAGAGCCGCGTACCGCTTTCGACGGCCTCACCGATCACGTCGTCGTCACGCTCGGTGAGAAGCGAGAAGTCGAAGGAGACGGCGGCGGCGCCGGCCCTGCGGAGGAGGGCGAAGGGCACGTCCGGCGCGCAGGAGTGGACGACGACGGGCCCGCCGTCGTGCACGCCGATGACGTCCCGGAGGATCGCCTCGGCGACCTGGCGGTCGGGGACACGGTGGGTGCGGTATCCGCTGGCGGTCTTGACCTGTCCTCGGAGTACGGCGATGAGGGAGGGTTCGTCGAGTTGCAGGACGAGTTGGGCGCCGGGGATGCGGCGGCGGAGTTCGTCGAGGTGGAGGCGGATGCCTTCGGCGAGGGAGCCGGCGAGGTCGCGGCAGGCGCCGGGGTCGGAGAGGGCGAGTTCGCCGTTCCTGAGCTCGATGGCTGCGGCCAGGGTCCAGGGCCCGACGGCCTGCACCTTCACCTGCCCCTCGTACCCCTGAGTGAACTCCTCCAGCGCGTCGAGGTCCTCGCCGAGCCAGGAGCGGGCGCGCTTGGTGTCGCGCCCCGGCCGGTCCCCCAGTCTCCAGCCGCTGGGCTCCACGCGCGCGTACATCTCGACGAGGAGTCCGGCGGTGCGGCCGATCATGTCGGCGCCGGGGCCTCGGGCGGGGAGTTCGGGCAGGAAGGGGAAGTCGTCGAAGGACCCGGTGGCCGCCTTCACGGCTTCCCGGGCGTCACCGCCGGGGAGGGAACCGATGCCGGTGGCGGGGCCGAAGCTGGGGTTCGCGTTCACGTGGGGAAGCGTACGTAGTTTCTCCGCCCCCGCCGCCCCTACCCATTCCCATCCCTGGGGGCTGCGCCCCCAGACCCCCCTTGTCGCGCTGAACGCGCTCGTCCTCAAACGCCGGACGGGCTGGAATACCCAGGCTCGTGCTGAAGCGCTGTGGGAGCGGGCGGTTGTCCTCGAACGCCGGCCGGGGCTTGTTCTTTAGCCCGTCCGGCGTTTGAGGACGAGGCCGTTCAGGCCGAAAGGGGGGTCTGGGGGCGCAGCCCCCAGGGATGGGACGGGTAGGGGCGGCGGGGGCGAGAACAATCCCTCAGCGGCCCGGGCGTACCGTCACGTCGTTGATTTCCGCGTCTCGGGGCAGGTCCAGTGCCAGCAGGATCGTCGACGCCACCGACTCCGGGTCGATCCACTTCGACGGGTCGTACTCCTTGCCCTCCTGCTGGTGGACCTTCGCCTGCATCGGGCTCGCCGTGCGCCCCGGATAGACCGTGGTCACCCGCACCCCCGAACCCCGCTCCTCCTGCCGCAACGAATCCGCCAGCGCCTTCAGACCGTGCTTCGACGCGGCGTACGCCGACCAGTTGGCCCCCGCGCTCAGCCCCGCGCCCGAGTTGACGAAGATCACCTGCCCCTGGGAGAGGCGGAGTTGGGGCAGGAGGTGCCGGGTCAGTTCGGCGGGGGCGATCAGGTTGACGTTCAGTTGGTGGCGCCAGGTCTTCGGGGTCAGGTCGCCCACCGGGCCGAGGTCCACCACGCCCGCGATGTGCAGCAGGGAGTCCACCCGGTCGGGCAGCGACTGGTGCGAGAACGCCCAGGAGAGGCGGTCCGGGTCGGCCAGGTCGCCCACCAGGGTCCGAGCCCCGGGGAACTCCGCCGCCAACTCCTTCGCCCGCCCCGCATCACGCGCGTGCAGCACGAGTTCGTCTCCGCGCGCGTGCAGCCGCCGCGCGACCGCCGCCCCGATACCCGAACCCGCCCCGGTGATCACATGTGTAGCCATGCCCGCCATGCTCGCATCACACCGTGCCCGCCGACTCCTCCAGGTACGCCAGCGCCCCCACCGGCTCCTCCGCGAAGAACACCAGGTCGGTGAGCGGTCGGGGCAGGAATCCCTCGGTCTCCATGCGGCGGAACTGTTCCTTCAGGCCGTCGTAGAAGCCCGCGGTGTTCAGCAGGACCACCGGCTTGTCCGTCTTGCCGTGCTTCTTCAGCTCCAGGATCTCCGTGGCCTCGTCGAGCGTCCCGGTCCCGCCGACCATGATCACGACCGCGTCCGCCTTCTCCAGGAGCAGCCGCTTCCGTTCGGCGAGGTCCCCCGCGATCACCATTTCGTCCGCGCCCGGCCGCGCCTTCGCCGCGAGGAAGTCCACCGAGACGCCCAGCAGTCGGCCGCCCGCCTCCTGGACCCCGTCCGCGACCACCTTCATCAGACCGACGTCCGAGCCGCCCCAGACCAGGGTGTGCCCGCCCTTGCCCAGCAGTTTCGCGAACTCCCGCGCGGGGCGCGTGTAGCGGTCGTCCAGGTCGGCGGCGGAGAGGAAGACACAGATGTTCATGCCGTCACCGTACGCGGGAACATCCCGGGCTTCCCGAACGCTTTGCCTGTATGGCTGAAGGACACACGATCACCATCGAGCAGACCGACGACCGCGTACGGGTCGTCCACGGCGGCGAGGTGCTCGCCGAGAGCGAGCGGGCCCTCGTCCTGCGTGAGACCGGTTGTCCCCCGCGCTACTACCTCCCCGCGGAGGACGTCCGCCTCGACCTGCTGACCCCCTCCGAGACCCACACGTACTGCCCCTTCAAGGGCACGGCGTCCTACTGGTCCCTCCCGAACGCCGCCGACCTCGTCTGGGCGTACCCCGAGCCGAAGCCCGAGGTTGCCCAGATCAAGGACCACCTCTGCTTCTACGAATACGAAGTGGAGACCGTCTAGGCCCCCGAGCCCTGCTCCACCGGTTCCGTCACGAACCGCACCCCCGCCTCCAGCTTCCGGGCCAGCGCCTGCGCCTCCTCCGGGGTGTCCGCGCCGACCGCGATGTGGCCGACCCTGTTCTCGACCGAGCGGTGCGGTTCGACGACGGTGCCGACGGCGATGGCCAGTTCCGCGTGGAGCACGGCGGGGTGGGCCAGCACCTCGTCCCAGCCCTCGATCGCCACCAGGCGGCCCGGCGGCGGGGTCAGGAAACGGATCGCCGAGCCGCGTACGGGCTTCAGCGCGGCCCGGTCCACCGGGTTGCCCAGGACGTCGTCGTAGACCAGCCCGAACCACTCCAGGCCGGGGATGACGTGCGGCAGCATGCGGTGGATCCAGCCGCCCGCGTTGCGCACATGGACCTCGCCCAGCACCACGCCGTGCTCGGTCCACCACAGCTCGACATGGAACTGCCCGAAGCGCAGGTCGAGGGCTGTCAACGCGGCCACGACCTGCCGTTCGATCTCTGCTGCCGTCGACTCCGGCAGGATCGCCGGGATGACGTACTCGATCTCGAAGAAGTTCGGCGGCGGCAGCAGTTCCTTCGAGGTCAGGGCGAGGATGTGCGGGGCGCCGTCGAGGAACACACCCTCCGCGCTGTACTCGGGTCCCTCCACGAACTCCTCGACGATGAACCCGCCGTGCTGCCCGGACGGCAGGAAGTCCAGGGCCGCCGCCAGCTCCTCCGGGCTGTCGATCCGGGTCACGCCCTCGCTGCCCATCGCGTCGCGCGGCTTGACCACCCACGGGCCAGTCGAGCCGGCCAGGAACTCGCGGGCCTCCGGCTCCGTCGCGCAGACCCGGAAGCGGGGCTGGCGGAATCCGGCGGCGGCGAGGTGGGCGCGCGCCTCGTCCTTCGTACGGACCCGGTGGACGGCGTCCGGCGCGTTGCCCGGCAGGCCCAGCGCGTCGGCGACCTCGGCGACCGCCTCCTGTGCCATCTCCCGTACGCCGAAGACGACGTCGTAGCGCTCACCGGACGAGGTGCGTTCGCGTGCCCACTCGGCGCTGGCGCCGCGCACCGAGAAGTCGACCGCCGAGACCGTGTCGGCGAGGGCGTTGACCGTGGGGGTGTCGGGCAGGGTGGCTTCCTGGTTGGTGAGGTGGACGGTCAGGCCGCGTGCTCGGGCCTGCCGCAGCGCGTTCTCTACGACGTCCACGGCGAGGGTGGCGTCTCCTGCGCCGCCGACGAAGAGGAGGTGAGGGCTGCTCGCCTCGGCCATGTCTGCTCCCGGGATGGTGAAGTTGTGGGCGGTGGTGGGGTGTTGGGAACTGCGAGGACGGTGCCGGTCAGGGCGCCAGGAGGAGCTTGCCCGTCGTGGCGCGGCTCTCCAGGAGGCGGTGGGCCTCGGCCGCGTCCGCCAGTGGGAGTGCCGCGTGGACGAGCGGCTTCAGCACTCCGGTCGCCAGGTGGTCGAAGACGGCGCCGCCCGCCGCGCGGAGCGTCCGGGCGTCGTACACGTAGTCCTTCATCGTGGGGCGGGTCAGGAACAACGAGCCGCCGCCACGCAGGAGTTCGATGTCCAGCGGGGGTACGGGACCGCTGGACAGTCCGCACAGGGCGAGGGTTCCCCGGCGGCCGAGGCTGCGCAGGCTGGTGAGGTGGGTGGTGGCGCCGACCGAGTCGTAGACGACCTGCGCACCCTGACCGTCCGTCACATTGCGTACGGCGGCGTCGAATTCGTCGTAGCCGAAGGTGTGGTGGGCGCCTGCCTCTCGGGCGACCTCCTGCTTCTCCGGGGTGGAGGCGACCGCCACGACGGTGGCCCCGCGAGCCACCGCCAGCTGGACCAGGAGCCTGCCGAGGCCGCCCGCCGCCGCCAGGACGACCACGGTCTCGCCCTTGGCGACGGGGTGCGTCTCGTGGGTGAGGTAGTACGCGGCGAGGCCCTGGAGGGTCACCGCCGCGGCCTCGGTCAGGTCGGCGCCGTCGGGGACCGGGATCAGCTTGTCCTCGGGGACCACCGTGTACTCGGCGTAGGCGCCCAGTTGGGAGGCGTACGCGACCCGCGCACCCGGTGCGAAGGCGCTCACGCCCTCCCCCACGGCCTCCACCACTCCGGCGGCCTCCTGGCCCGGGGTGAACGGGGGTTCGGCGGGATAGGTGCCGTTCCGGTAGTAGACGTCGATGTAGTTGACGCCGGCGGCGGTGTTGCGGACCAGTGCCTGACCGGGGCCGGGAACCGGCGACTCGGTCTGCTCCAGGCGGAGTTCGGACGGGTCGCCGGGCCGGGTGACGCGGATGGACTGCATGGTTCTCTTCCCACTCCTGGGTCGTGCGGGGCAGTTGGGTGCGGTCGGGTTCGGTTCGCTGCGGTTCAGGTCATGCGCTGCGGCTCGTGCTCTCGCCGAAGATGCCGAGGAAATGGTTGATGTCCGACGTCAGCCCCTTCACCATGTCCCCGAGCCGGGACTCCCCGCCCACGGCGAGGGCCCGCTCGTTCTGCCTGCGGGTGCGGGCCGAGAACGGCAGTGATCCCGAGGCGAAATAGCGTATGGCACCGTCGCCCGCGCGGCGCGGAATGATCTCCGAGCGCGCCGAACGGCTGGCGCTGAAGGGGATGTCGAGCCGCCCTTCCTCGAACGCGGCCGGAATCTCCTTGTGGAGATCGGAGGTCGAGAGGATCGGTTCGACGATCTCGGCCACCTCCCGCAGGATCCACTCCAGTTCGGTGCCGATGCGGTCCTCGTCGAGCGTGATGAAGTCCAGGAGCGGGGAGTTGGCGCGCGAGGCGAGCAGCAGTCCGTCGATGTTGGCGCGGGTGTCGGGGATGCCGTGCGCCTCCTGGTACGTCTTGCTGATCAGCTTGCTCGCGCCGCCGAGCCGGGCGACGAGGGCGCCGTAGAGGATGAGGTCCTCGGCGTGGGGCCGCTGTCTGGGGAAGACGCCCATGAACTCGTGGAGCACGGCGTGGACTTCGATGTCGTCGGGCAGATAGCGCGCCGCCAGTTCCGGGATGGCCCGCAGCGCGGCCACGTCCTGCTCGAAGTGGCCGCCCTGCGGATACGCCACCGAGATGCACCGCACCCCCTCGCGGGCCGCGGCCACCGCCTCCAGCACGCTGATCGCCAGCGAGATGGACGGCGGCACGAGTACGGCGGTCAGGGTGCCGAACGTCTCGCGGTCCACCACCAGTCCGTGCCGGGCCAGTTCACCGCAGCGGGCGTCCACGTCCCGCCAGGCGGCGAGCGACTCGGCGAGCGGGACGTCCTTGCAGTACGGCAGGTTGTACGAGATCCCGCCGCCCTCGAACGAGGTGATGCCGGACGCCACCGTGACCTCGAACAGCAGCCGTGCGTCGGGCGTCCCGTGCCGGATCTCCAGCGGCGCCGCCACCGCCTCGTTCAGCTGACGCCCCTTCACCCAGCCGTGGGTGACCAGCGGATAGCCGTTCAGATCGGCGGGGTTGCGCTCCAGGACCCTGCGGGCGCTGTCGAACTGCTTCAGCCGGGTGTACGAGTCGATGGTGAGCGTGAGGATGTCGGGCCGGGCATGCCGCTCCAGGTCCTGGAGCAGCGTCGTCATCTGGACGTGCGAGCCGACCCCGCAACGGGGTTGGAGTGCGAACCGCCCCGCCGCCCGCGCGTCCCGCAGAACATCGGCGACGGTGGGCTTGCCCAACTCCCGTACGTAGGCCACGGATTCTGCGAGTTCGGGGAGCGGCGGATCCGAGTCGCTCATGATGCGGCGACCGGCGCGGCCGTGGCGCTGCGGGTCCGCAACTCGTCCAGTGCCGGGGAGAGTTCGTCCAGGTCGGCGAGGACGACGTCGACACCGAGCGCGTACAGCCGTTCGTGGTCGGCGGCGCCCTTGTAGCTGCCCACGGAGAGATTGCCGCCGAGGATCACTGGGCAGCGCAGCCGGCCTGCGGCGCGGGCGGCGGGCAGGTCCTGGAGGTCGGCGTGGGCGTGGCCGTTGAGGCTGCCGATGATCACCGCCTCGGCCTCGGGGTGTTCGGCGTGTGCTTCGGCGAACTCGGCGATCGAGGTGCAGGCGCCGAGATTGACGACCTCGAATCCGTCGGCGCGCAGTGCGTGGGCGATGAGGTGATTGGCCACGACATGGCTGTCGCTGGCCGCCACACCGAGAATGACGGTACGGATTTCTTTCTCTGCTGCTGTTTCTGTGTTCTGCCGCATGGAGAGCCCCCGGGGTCTTCGGACGGAATCGTTGAACGGACGTCGAAAGCCAGTCACCCGCATTCAGTCGTCGAATGCGGCGAACAGTTCCCGTTTGCTGACCTCGCGCAGCCGGGCGACATTGAATTCCTCCGGATCGGCGGTGGACAGCGAGTCGAAGACCAGGTTGATCGCGGGTACGAGACCCCAGGCGTGGGTGTAGGGCGGCCAGCCGGGGCTGCCCTTTTCCAGGTCCGCCTGGCGCTCGAATATGTAGTTCGGCCATTGCGGTGTGGACGGATAACGGTGGTGGAAGTCATGGACGACCGTGTCGCCGGTGAGGACGAGATAGCGCGCCGGCGCGTGCACGAACAGCATGCGCAGGGTCCACACTCCCCAGGCGGCGGCCCGGCGCAGCGGCGGCAGCTCGGGGGTGGGTGCCGCCTCGCCGATGAAGATGGCGTTGGTGAGGCCGCCGAAGTACTCCTTGCCGCGTCGGACGGTGAGGTCCCGGCCCGGGAAGGTGTGCTTGACGCACAGCCGCAGGGTGTTGCTGATCTGGAAGAGCGGGATCAGCGGGACGAACCAGACGATCAGCAGGACCGGCCAGGTGCCGGTGGCGACGGTGGCCGCGACGGCGGTCGTGTAGAGGGTGACGAAGGTCGCCTTCTCGGTCCGCGCCGAGCCGTGCCAGAACGAACGGGCGCGTGCCACCAGGAAGTTCAGGTGGAACCAGGGCGACACCAGCTTGCCGAGGACCCGCAGCCACATCTGCCGGCGGGTCATCCCGGGGTGCAGGTCCAGGCTGATCAGGAAGGCCTGGACGGTGGGGTCGCGCAGGGTCATGTGGTGGGCGGCGTGGTGGTCGCTGACGTGTTCGCGGCTGTAGCGGACGAAGTTCTGGATGACCAGGACGCTGGAGGTGAGCCGGCCGATCGCGGTGTCCAGGCGTCGCCTTCGGTACATGTTCCGGTGGGAGCACTGGTGGTAGACCATCATGCGCAGGTTGCGCATGCCGTGCAGGGTGACGGCCCAGCCCGCCGGCACCAGCAGCAGCCAGGCGCCGCCCAGGCCCAGTCCGGTGCAGCCGGCGGCGACACCGAGGGCCATGGAGAGATAAGCGGTCAGAAGATGAAAGCCTGGCGTCCACCAGGATATGGGTCTCTGGCCCGGTAATGCCTTTCCGGTGAAAAGGGTGAGCGGGTACTGCGTGAACCGGGGCAGGGCGCGCATGGTTTCGCGGGGATCCGAGTAATCGGCGATGCCTTCGGTCCGGTAGCCATTGTCGATGGCTGCCATCGCACTCCTCTAGGTCAGGGATCTGAGGCGCCTGATACGCGATCGCCCGGTCGGGCGGGAGATATCGGCGCACGAAAGGTCTGTGCCTGGGTGCGTGGTTGATCCTGACAGGCGGTCACCCACAGGGTCAACCTTTTGTTGAAAAAATAAGCGAATAACGGCCGCGGGTTGATATCTCTTTGCCTCGCGGCGGCCGAACACGGGAACGCCTCATGTACGCGCGAATTCACGCGGGTGAAGCGGGGGCGTCCTGGGTGCGGGGTGGCTCGGGCACGGGGTCGGGCAGGACCCTGCGGGCCCGGACCGGGGAGAGGAAGACGGGCAGGAAGGCCGTCGACACGAACACGCCGCCCACCCACAAGGTGGCCTGGACGCCCACGAGTTCGCCGAGCACACCGGAGATCGCGGCACCGACCGCCAGGGCGCCCGTCAGCAGGAACCGGAAGGTCGCGTTCATCCGGCCGAGCAGCGAGCCGGGGGTCATCCGCTGCCGCAGGCTGACTCCGAGCACGTTGTCCATGCCCACCTTGAACATGGCCAAACACCATCCCGCACCCGCGAGAAACAGCCATGGACCCCGGTCGACCAGCGGTACGAGCAGGCCGGCCGGGGCCAGACAGAGTCCGGCCAGGCCGAGTGTACGGCCGAATCCCAGCCGGGCCGCGATGGGCCGCGCACTGCGGGCGCCGATCAGCAGACCGATCCCGCCGGCCCCCCAGAACAGGCCCAACGCGGCACCGGGCAGGTCGAGTTCGCGGACGAACCAGATCGGCAGCATGGTGTTGATGACGGACGAGCCGAGGTTGGCGAGGGCCGCGGTGAGCACGAGTGCCCGCAGCTCCCGGTTGCCGAAGACATGCCGTACGCCCTCGGCGATCTGGGCGCGCAGCCGGTTGCCCGTGCCGGTCTTCGCCCAGGCGGCCGGCGGGGTGCGCCGGATCGCGACGAGGCCGAGACCGGAGCCCAGATAGGTGCCGGCCGAGACCAGTACGGCCACGGGTGCGGTGAGCAGCGAGACGAGCCCACCGCCCGCGCTGCGGCCCAGTACGTTGCCCGCCGCGATGAGCGTGTTGATGTCGGCGTTGGCCTGAACGAGCGCTTCTTTTCCGACCAGTTGGGGCAGCACGCTCTGTGAACCCACGTCGAAGAACACCGTCGCACAGCCGCTGAGCAGGACGACCGCGTAGAGCTGGCCGAGAGTGAGCGCGTCCAGCCACCAGGCCAGCGGCACCGAGGCGTAGAGCGCGGCGCGACACAGGTCGGCGGCGATCAGCACCCGGCGGTGACTGAGCCGGTCCACCCAGGCCCCGGCCGGCAGGCCGATGACCAGGAAGGCGATCGTGCTCAGGGTGGCGAGGGCGCCGACCTGGCCGGGTCCGGCGTCCAGCGCGGCCACGGCGACCAGGGGTACGGCGACATAACTGACGTTGCTGCCCAGCTGACTGAGCGCGGATGCGGTGAACAGCGTGCGGAAATCGGCTGTCCGCCATGGGGAGTCGGGTCGCATGATCCGTTCGTCCGGTGGGGTCGGGAGAAGGCGGAAAGAGGGCGCGCGGCGGGGCGGGAGCGGGTGGGGGAGCTCCCGGGCACCTACCGGCGCGGCGTGTTCGGCCGTGGCGTCTGCCGTCGTACGGCCCGGCCGGCCGGCGGATCCGCCGCGCTCCAGAAGAAGGGCGCAATTCCGCGCCGTCTTGGCCGGAAAACACCCGCCAGAAGATTGTTCACTCTTGCCCCCGTTCCGCTTCTTCCTCTTCGGTGTGGCCGAAGAGCACCCCTAGAGGATGGCGCCGGAACCGGTTCGCTTCCCAGGTTCCCGACGCCATTTCATCGACTGTTCACAGTACTTGGCCGAGCGGTGCAGCATACTTCCGAAGTGCCCGGACGACCGATGGACAGTACCCGGTCGGTGCGGTCCGGGTACAAGGGTCCCTGGTTTCCGTGTGTCGCGGCAAGCGGGCAACGGAATTTCCGAAACTCGTTGACAACGACCGAAGACAGATGTGAGCCTCTGGGAGGTGCCGAGGGGGCGGCCACCCTTCTGTGCCAGTTTGTTGCGTACGTCGGCGCGACACCGCGATCCGTACTTGCGACACAGCACACTTCGAATGCGAATCAGCACACACCATCGCCACCCGCAGCCCGATCACGATTCGGGCCGCTTGGCGTGGCGTTCTACCGAGCTTCCCTCACCAGGGCCCTGCTCGTTCAGGGCCGCCGACTTCAGTAAAGTTTGGGTGAAAAGCAAAGTGACTGCTCGTACCGCGCTTTTGATCGGTGCCGCCGGGGGGATTCTCTCGGAGGTGGCCAGAGGTCTCGCGAAGGAAGGGAATTCCCTCGTCCTCTTCGACAGGAACGAGGAGACTGTCACCCGCCTCGCCGACGAACTCGGCGAGGTGACGAAGACCGAGGCGGTCGTCGGTGACATCACGGACATCCCGGCCGCCGAGCGGCAGTTGACGGAGATCGTCGCCCGGCACGCGCCGTCGGTCCTGGTGAACGGCGTCGGTGGCGACACCCGGGTCATCGGCTACGCGGACCTCGACCGGAGCCATTTCGAACAGACCCATCTGGAGAACGTGATCAGCACCTGGATCGCGGTCAAGGTCTGCGCACCCCGGATGGCGGAGGACGGCTACGGCCGCATCGTCAACTTCGCCTCGGCCGGCGGACGTACATACAGCCACTTCAACAACGCCGCGTACGTCGGCGCGAAGGCCGCCGTGATCGGTATGACCAAGCAGCTGGCGTACGAACTGGCCGGCACCGGAGTGGTCGCGAACGTGGTCGCGCACGGGCCGATCGCCACCGACCGGGTCGCCGGCGCGTTCGAACGCCGTACCGAGGAGTCGAAGAGAGACGTCCTCGGGCGGCTGCCCATGGGGCGCTACGGCACGGTCGCCGAGGCCGTCGGCAGTGTGCTGCACCTGTGTTCCGAGAGCGCCGGCTACTCCACCGGGGCCGTGATCGACATCAACGGCGGCCTCTACATGTGAGGTCGCGCTACGCGCGTCAGTCCTGATTCTCACCGCAAGGAGCTGGGTGTGGCGAAGTTTGTCGTCGAATTCGAGTACAACGTCGACCGGGCCGGCCGCCAGGGCCTGCATCCGGCGCATGCCGAGAACCTCTACCGGCTGGCCGACAACGGTGTCCTGCTGCTCGGCGGACCGCTCGTCGGTGAGAACTCCGGGCTTCTGGTGTACGAAGTGGAATCCCGCGAAGAACTCCAGCGGATTCTCGACGAGGAGCCCTATGTCAAGGGTGGCGTGGTGGCCAGGACCCGAATTCAGGAATGGGAACCGGGGAAGGGGAGCTGGATCTCCGCGGTGAACTCGGCAAAGAATGCGTCAACAATCGCGTCGGCCGAGGAAGTTCCGGCCGTTGAGGGAGCCCACTGATATGACCCAGGTCTATTTCACCCTCGACTCGCTGCACGCCGGAATTGCCGATCCGGGCATGGACTCCATGCGCATCCTCAGCGAGACGGCACTGCGCTTCCCCGAAGCTCTCTCATTCTCCTCGGGAGCGCCCTACGACGGAAACCACGATCTGGCCAATCTCACTTTCTACACCGAGCGCTATATCAAGCACCTGCGCGACAAGGGCGTACCGGAACATCGCATCACCCGGCTGCTGTTCCAGTACGGGCCTGTCAACGGCCTGATCCAGGACGAGGTCGCCCTGATGCTGAAGCAGGACGAGGGCATCGACGTCCCGCCCGAGGCGATCATGATCACACACGGCTTCCAGGAGGCCGCCCTGGTCGCCCTGCGCGGCCTGTTCGCTTCCCCCTACGACGTCCTGCTGTCGGTGTCCCCCGCGTACGTCGGCATCCTGGGCGCCGCCCGGATGCTGGACATCCCCGTACGGGGCGTCCTGGAGGGCCCCGAGGGGCTCGACCCCGAGGCGGTGCGCGCCGCCGCCCGTGCCGTGCGCGCCGAGGGAAAGCGGCCGGCCGCCCTGTATCTGGTGCCGGACTTCTCCAATCCGTCGGGCACGGTGCTGCCGCTCGCGGCACGCGAGAAGCTGCTGGAGGTCGCCGCCGAGGAGGACTTCCTGATCCTGGAGGACAACCCCTACGGGCTGTTCGCGCGGGACGGCGAGTCGATGCCCACCCTGAAGTCCCTGGACGCCCGGGGCCGGGTGCTCTACCTCGGCTCGTTCGCGAAGTCGGCGTTCCCTGGCGCCCGGCTCGGCTATCTGGTCGCCGACCAGGAGGTCACCGAGGCCACCGACACCGGCGTCACCACTCGTACGCTGGCGCAGACCCTGTCCAAGGCCAAGGCGATGTACAGCGTCGGCTCCTCCACCCTCTCGCAGGCGGTGATCGGCGGCTTCCTGGTCGAGCAGAACTACGATCTGCGGTCGGCCACCCGGGAGTTGGCGGCCGTCTACCTGGAGCGGCTGGACGCGGTGCTGGACGCGCTGGCGGCGGAGTTCCCGGCCGGCGGTGAGCACGGCGTCACCTGGAACACCCCGCGCGGCGGCTTCTTCCTGGTGCTGAAGGTGCCGTTCACCGCCGACCTGGCGGCCATGGAGCGCTCCGCCCGTGATTTCGGGGTGAGTTGGGCGCCGATGAGCATGTTCTACCTCGAAGGCGGCGGCGACCGCGAGATCCGGCTCGGTTTCAGCAACCTCGCTCCCGACGCGATTCGGGAGGGCATCGCCAGGCTGGCACGCTTTGTCGCGGCAACTCCCCGCGAGATACCCGAACCATCCGAAGGACAGGCATGAGCGTTTCCGAGACCCCCGCTTCCCAGGCAGCAACTTCCCAGGCCACAGGCGCAGTTGACGGTGCCGAGGCCGTCGCGACCGTCGCCGTGGTCGTCGACGGCTACTCCGCCGGCAACTTCTACCCGGCCGCGTTCACCGCCCTCGGCGCCCGCGTGATCCATGCGCAGACCACGGCGGAACTGATCCCGACGATGCTCGCGCCCGACCTGACGGCGTACGAGCAGAACCTCGTCAGCACCGACGAGACCGAGCTGGCCGGGCTGCTGCGCGCCCACGCCCCGGCGGCCGTGGTGCCGGGCCAGGAGTCCGCCGTACGGGCCGCCGACCGGCTCAGTGAGGCGCTCGGGGTGAAGTCCAACGGCACCGCGCTGTCGGTGGCCCGCCGGGACAAGTACGAGATGATCGAGGCGCTGCGCCGGGCGGGGGTGCGCTGCGCCGACCAGTTCAAGAGCGACGACGCCTCACTGATCGTCAAGTGGGCGGAGGACCAGGGGCGTTGGCCGGTGGTCGTGAAGCCGCTGGACTCGGCCGGCTCGGACGCGGTGTTCGTGTGCCAGGACGCCGCCGAGACGCGTACCGCCGCCGAGAGCGTGCTCGCCGGGCGGACCATCTTCGGCAACGCCAACACCGAGGCGCTGGTCCAGTCGTACCTCAAGGGCACCGAGTACATCGTCGACACGGTCAGCGCCGACGGTCACCAGTATGTGTGCGGGGTCTGGGAGTACGAGAAGACGCTGCTGCCGACCGGCCGCAACATCTACAACCGGGACATCCTGGTGGCCCCGGACGCCGACCCGGTGCCGGCCCTGATCACCTATGTCACCGAGGTCCTCGCGGCGCTCGACGTGCGCTGGGGGCCGACGCACGCGGAGGTCATCGTCACGGACGAGGGCCCGGTCCTGGTGGAGATCGCCACCCGCCTCAACGGCAACCTGAACCCGGCCTTCCAGGACCTGTGTCTGGGCCACAACCAGGCGGGGCTGTCCGCGCTGGCGTACATCCGCCCGGCGGAGTTCGTCGAGCGGTACGGCGACGGCGTGTACCGCAAGCTCCAGTCCGCCTACACCTACAACGCGCCCACCGTCCTGGACGGCGTCGTGTCGGCCGTGGACCAGGAGACGGTGGCGGCGATCGACGCGCTGCCGAGCACGGTCGTCACCGCGGTCAAGTACAGGCCCGGGTCCCGGATCCGGCCCACGAACGACCTGATGACAGCCGCCCTGCGGATCTATCTGACCTCCCCCGACGACACCCTGCTCGACGCCGACTACGAGCGGGCACGCGCCCTCAAGGACGCGGTCTACCAAGTGAACTGACCTGTACCGGCTCTCTGGAGGAACACAGTGCACAGCCGTATCGGCCTCTTCCTGTCCCCCGTTCACGAGACGGGCCAGGATCCGCATCTGGCGATCCACCGCAACCTCGACCTGGTCGAACTGGCCGACCGGCTCAACTTCGACGAGGCCTGGTTCGGCGAACACCACACGCTGGGCTGGGGGTTGGTCGGCGCCCCGGAGACCCTGATCGCCGCCGCGAGCCAGCGCACCCGGCAGATCAGGCTGGCGCACGGGGTGGTACCGCTCTCCGGGCACCACCCCTTCCATGTGGCCAGCCGTGCCGTCCATCTGCACCACCTCACCCGGGGCCGCTACATCCTGGGCGTCGGCCCCGGGGTGCCGTTCGACGCCACGATGTTCGGCCTGGACGGCAAGGAGCAGCGCAAGCGGCTCGACGAGGCGTTGCCGACCCTGCTGGAACTCGTCAACGGCGAGGAGCGGGTCACGCAGAAGACCGACTGGTACGAACTGGTCGACGCCAAGCTCCAGTTGCCCCGTTTCGGCCCCGGCCCGATCGAGGTCGCCCTGGCCACCTCCGGCACCTCGGTGACCAGCCCCCGGCTGATCGGCCGCTACGGGCTCAGCATGACCTCGTTCGCGCTGCCGTTCGCGCTGCTGACGCCGGGCGCCCCGGAGCACATGGGCCTGGCCCAGCAGTGGAAGCACGCGGAGGAGGCGGCCGACGAGTACGGGCAGACGCTGCGCCGCGAGGACTGGCGGGTCGCCCTGCCCGTCCATGTCGCCGAGACCCGCGAGCAGGCCTTCGCCGAGGTCCGCGAGGGCTACGACCGCTGGCTCTTCGAGTACTTCGCCAAGGCGGCCGGCCGTGACGTCCTGGCGCCCGGCGCCTCCCGGGAGACCGCCCTGGAGGCCCGGGTGGAGGCGGGCGGCGCGCTGGTCGGCTCGGTCGACGACGTCGTGGACGGCGTCCGCCGCATCCAGGAGGCGACCGGCGGCTTCGGCTCGCTGCTGGTGTACGTCGCCGACTGGACCTCGTACGAGAACACCAACCGGAGTCTGGAGCTGCTGGCCCGGCAGGTGGCCCCGCGGATCACCGGTGCCGCCGCCCGTCCGCAGGAGGCCGTGGACTGGGCGATCGCCCAGCGGGCGAAGTAGCCGGCTCCCAGGTCCTGACCGAGGGGAAGACATCGCATGCCGGAACAGTCCGCGCCGACCTCCGTACCCCTTGATCAGCGCTCGTTCCGCGACATTCTCGGCCGCTTCACCACCGGCGTCGTGCTCGTCACCGCGCAGGCGGCGCACGGCCCGGTGGGCATGGCGGTCAACTCGTTCACGTCCGTGTCGCTGGAGCCGCCGCTCGTCGCCCTGTGCGCGGGCCGCTCCTCGACCACCTGGCCCGGCATCCGTGCGGCCGGGCGGTTCGCGGTCGGCATTCTCGGCGAGGGGCACGCGGAGTTGTGCCGGCTGTTCAGCGAGCGCGGGGCGGATCGTTTCTCCGGTCGGGAGTGGGCGTACACGCGGGCCGGTCATCCCGTCCCCGCGGGGGTGCTGGGGTGGCTCGACTGCGAGATCTCCGTGATCCATCCGGCGGGCGACCACGAACTGGTCGTTGCCGCCGTCATCGAGGGGGCGCTTACGGGGGCGGCGGCGCCCCTGGTTTTCCATGCGGGGCGCTTCCGCGGGCTCGCCGTGTAGCTCCGCTGGTGCTGTCAGTTCGCTGCGGCGCCGTCGTGGCTGGTCGCGCAGTTCCCCGCGCCCCTGAAGGGGGGCTGCGCCCCCCAATCCCCCCAATCCCCGCTACCGGCGATCCCGGTGGTGTCACAGGTTCTCGAAACTAGCCGACAAGCTTAGGGAGATGCTGAAGTCGTGGGCGGTTCGCAGCACTGGGAAGAGCACTGGAACAGGCGTCGTGTCCCCTTCCAGGAGGAGTGCCGGCGGGCCCGGGCGGCGCTGCTGGGCGACCTCGGGGACCCGGGGGCGGCCCAGCGGCGGGTCCTCGCGGACATCGTCGACGTGTGCCGGAACTCCCTGCACTGGAAGGAGCGCGGCTACGACACCGTCGAGTCCGACCCGAAGAGCTTCCGGGACGTCCTCCCGGTCCGGCGCTACGACGACTTCGCGGCCGAGATCGACCGCGAGACCCGGACCAAGGGCGGTGTCCTGTCGTGCAGCCCGGTCCTGCGCTGGCTGAAGACGAGCGGGACGACCGGGTCGCCCAAGCGGGTCCCGTACACCCTGCACTGGCTGCTCACGTACCGGATTCCGGCGATGCAGGCGATGTGGGGCACCTACCTGGACCTCCACCCCGCGATCCTCGACGATCCGTACGCCACCCTCGACACCCAGACCGTCCACGAGAACGTCGACGACTTCCTGTACGGGGTGCAGTACCAGGCGATCAGCAACCGGCATCCGCGCATCAACAGCCGGGACTGGAACCCGCCTTGGGCGATGGCACCCTGGTTCGGCCTGGAGGCGCCCTCCTCGCACGCGGGCCGGATGTACCACCGGATCCGCCATCTCGTGGGCCGACGCCTGCGGTTCGTGTCGGCGATCAACCCGAGCACCCTGATCTCGCTGCGCGACCTCATCGCCGAGCACGGCCCGGAACTCGTCCGCGACCTGGCCGCCGGCACCCTGGCGGGCCGCCCGTACGGCGACCCGGATCCCGAAGCCGCCCGGCACCTCCAATCCGTCCTGGACCAGGGCGAGTTCACCCTCACCGACGTGTGGCCCTCGCTGGGCGCGTACAGCTGCTGGCTGTCGTCCTCCGCCGGGCTCTACCGGTCGAAGCTGGACGCGGTGCTGCCCGGGGCGCGCGCGATGCCGTTCATGAGCTGCGGTACGGAGGGGGTCACGACCCTGCCCGTGGACCGCTCCCTGGACAGTCAGCCGCTCGCGGTCGGCCAGGCCTTCTTCGAGTTCGTGCCGGCTGAGGTGGAGCTGGGCAGACTGCTGGACGCGGGCGAGCACATCGACACGCTGCTGTTCGACGAGGTCGAGGCGGGCCGCGACTACCACCTGATCATGACGCAGGGCAACGGCCTCTACCGGCTCTGGAGCGGCGACATCTACCGCGTGGACACGATCCGCGACGGTGTCCCGTGGGTCCATTTCGTGCACCGCGACGGCGTCTTCCACTCCTTCACCGGCGAGAAGATCACCGAGGTCCAGGTCACCGAGGCGATCGAACAGGCGCTGACCGCGTACGGCCTCGCGGGCGGCCTCTATCTCTGCGGGCCCCGCTGGGCCGAGCCCCCGCACTATGTCGTGGTCGGCGAAGTCCCGCGCCCCGGCACCGAGTTGGACCACCGGCTGTCCGACGCCGTGGACCGCGCGCTCGCCACGATCAACATCGAGTACGCGAGCAAGCGCACCAGCGGACGCCTCGGCGCCCTGGAGTTCCGCACGGTCGGCCGCGACACCATCGCCGCCTACACCGAGTCCCGGCGCCAGCTCGGCAACGCCACCCAGTACAAGTACAGCCCCTTCCAGAAGGACACCGACTTCGTCGCCGACCTGGTCGGCGGGGCGGGAGTACCCCGGTGATCGAGACGAAGAGGCCACCGCAGAACGTGCGCCGCGAGATCATCACACTCTCCGTCGACGGCATCGACCTCGCACTGCACCTCTGGCGTCCGCGCGGGGAGACCAAAGGCGCCGTCTTCTACTTCCACGGGCTTCAGTCCCACGCGGGCTGGCTGTGGGACGTGGGACCGCAGTTCGCCGACAACGACATCGCCTTCTTCGTGCTGGACCGGCGCGGCAGCGGTATCAGCGGCGGCGAACGCCAGGACGTGCCGGACGTCGGCACGATCGTCGCCGACTACGTCACCGCGATCACGCACACCCGTGAACTGATCGGCGACGACGTCCCGTTGACCCTGTTCGGGCACTGCCTCGGCGGCTCCTTCCTGGCCGCACTCCTCCACCACCCCGACTTCACCGTCCGCTACGACGCCACGGTCTTCTGCTCGACCTGGCTGGGCCGGCTGCACGCGGTGCTCGGCGAGGGGGAGCGGGCGGCGCTGACCGCCGAGACGAGCACGGAACCGTGGGACGCGGGGCTGAAGTCGGCCGACTTCACGGACGACCCCCGCTACCGGGAGTTCATCGACAACGACGACCTGGCCGCCCGGACCCTCACCCGCCGGTCGCGGGCGGTCCTACTGGCTCTGGAGAGCCTCTACTTGGACCCCGGCCGCCCCCAACTCCCTGACGTACCGGCCGCGTTCGTGTCCGGGCTGACGGACCCCATCGTCGACCTCGACGCGACCCGTGAGGTCTTCCAGGGGCTGTTCTCCGACGGCGGTCTGGTCGTCCAGTTCCCCACCGACCGGCACTATCTCTTCTACACGGACGTCAGCCGCAGTCTGGTCGACTGGACGTCCACGCACACCCTGCTCCAGGGGCTGGACCGTGGCGTCTGAGGCGCGGCTGTACCGGGTGGCGCTGCCGATGCGCATCGGCTTCGACCACCCGGCGGCCCGCCGCCGCACCAGCGACAGCCTGGTCCTGCGCCTCACCGTCGACGACGTGACAGGCATCGGGGAGTGCGCGCCCCGCTCGTACGTCACCGGCGAGACGACCGACAGTGTGGCGGAGGCCCTGCAACGCGTCCCGCTGCACGCGCTGTTCGGGCGCCTGTGCACCACGCCCCCGGCGGACCTCGCGGCCCAACTCCGCGCCGACGGCTTCGAGTCGACGTTCCCCGAACTCTTCGCCCACACCCTGGGGACGGCCCCCGGCACCAACCTGGTGTGCCTGCTGGAGACGGCCGTACTGGATCTGCTGTGCCGTCAGTTGGCCGTCCCTGTAGGCGAGTTGGTGTTCCCGGGGGCCGTCGAGCTGCCGTCCGTCCCCGTCTCCCAGGTGCTGGATCTGAGCATCGGTGTCGAGGAGTTCCTGGACACGCGCGGGCCCTTCCACTTCGTGAAGGTGAAGGCGTCCGACGACATCGAGCGGGACATCCGCACGGTGGTCGCGATCCGGCGTCGGCTCGGCGCGGACGTGCCGGTGATGGTGGACGCCAACATGAGCTGGACGCCGGAAACGGCCGCGCCGCACGCGCACCGGCTGCGCGAAGCGGGCGTGGACCTCGTCGAGGAGCCTCTCCCCCGCCGCTCCTGGGCCGATCTCCGCGCTCTGCGCCGGGCCACCAGCGTCCGCGTCCTGCTCGACGAGTCGGTGTGCACGGCGGCGGACGCGCGGGCCGCCGTGGCCGCCGACGCCTGCGACGCGGTGAACGTCCGGGTGTCCAAGAACGGCGGGTTGCTCGCCTCGGCCCGGCTGGTCGAGTACGCCCGTGCCGAGGGCCTGGGCTTCCAGATCGGCGTGCAGGTCGCCGAGACAGGGCCGTTGATCAACGCGAGTCGGGCATTGGCCCTGCGCAGTCCGGATGCGTTGGCTGTCGAGGGCGGGCAGTCCGACCGGTTCTTCGCGGAGGCGGACGCGATTGTGGCTCCGTGGCCGGTTGTGGACCGGCGTACCAACACGATCGGCCCGTTCGAGGGGGCGGGATTCGGTCTGCGCCTGACCGGGCGGGCCTCGCGTTGGACTGCTCTGACCTGGACGGACAGGCAGTCGTGGCTGCGTGTTGCCTCCGGCGGTGAGCAGGTTGTCGGCCGCGGGTCCGGTGGGGGCTGATCGCGCAGTTCCCCGCGCCCCTTGAGTGCTGCGCCCATCAAGGGCGTGGGCTCGTCCCGCATGTCATCCGTTCCGCCTGGAGGAGAGCAACCCATGACCGTCCTTTTTGAGTGCTTGTACGAAGGTGAGCGGTACGTCGGGTTCGGTGGGCCCGAGGACACCGTTCTCGCCCTCTTTCCGCTCGCCGGCGTCGATCCGCGTGCCGCGGTTCTTGCCGCCGCCGGTGACACCCCTGCCCTGCTCGCCGCGCTGACCGAGGGCCGCGAGCCGGTGACCGCGGCCGTGACGGACGTACGATTCCGGCCACCGCTGCTGCCCGACTCGGTCGGGGACGCGCTGGTCAGCGGGTTCATGGCCACCCACAACGTGAAGGCGGACTCGGGGGCGCCGACCCAGCCCAACTGGTTCTTCAAGGGGCTCGGCGAGGTCCTGAAGGTCTCCGGCGAGCCGCTGCGCGTGCCGCAGGACGCCGTCGCGGTGACCGAGGAGGCGGAGGTCGTCCTCGTGTACGTCGGGGACGCCGACGGCACCCCGAAGTACGCGGGGTACACCTTCGGCAACGACCTCACCGACATCGGGCGGTTCAAGCGGCACGCGGGGCATCTGTCGTACGCGAAGCTGTGCGACGCGGGCATCGCGCCGTATCTCTTCCTGGGCACTCCGCCGCAGCAGGTCACCGGGCAGGTGACCGTCGAGCGGGACGGGGAGGCCGCCTGGCAGGGGCCGTTCACCACGGGGGTGAAGGCCCTGCACTACGGGCTGCGGGACATGACGGCCGGGCTCTTCGCCAACGCGTCGCTGCTGCACCCCGGCCGGGTGCACTACGTCTACCTCGGCGCGGACCGCAGCAGCTTCCACCACGGCTTCACGATCGCCGACCGCGACCGCGTGACCATCGACTTCGCCACGCACGGGGTGACGCTGTCCCATCCCCTGCACTGGGGATGAGGGCGCCGGTCGTACGTCGGCTCAGGACACGCCCGCCGTCGCCCTGGTCGTCGTGGCGATCGTCGCCGAGCCGACGACGCGTGTGCCGTCGTACAGGACGATCGCCTGGCCCGGCGCCACCCCGCGCACCGGCTCGGTGAACGTCACCTCCAGGGTGCCGTCGACCAGCTCGGCGGTCACCTCGGTCTCGCCGCCGTGGGCACGCAGCTGGGCGGTGTAGGTGCCGGGGCCGGTGGGTGCCGCTCCGCACCAGCGGGGCCTGATCGCCGTGAGGGCGTCGACGTCGAGGGAGGCGGCCGGGCCGACCGTGACCGTGTTGTCGACCGGGGAGATGTCGAGGACGTAGCGCGGCTTGCCGTCGGCGGCCGGGGTGCCGATGCGCAGGCCCTTGCGCTGGCCGATGGTGAAGCCGTACGCCCCCTCGTGGGAGCCGACGACCGCGCCGGACTCGTCGACGATGTCGCCCTCGGCCTTGCCCAGCCGGTTCGCGAGGAAGCCCTGGGTGTCGCCGTCGGCGATGAAGCAGATGTCGTGCGAGTCGGGCTTCTTGGCGACCGCGAGACCGCGCCGCTCGGCCTCCGCGCGGATCTCGTCCTTGGTGGTGAGGGTGTCGCCGAGGGGGAACATCGCGTGGGCGAGCTGACGGTCGTCGAGGACGCCGAGGACGTACGACTGGTCCTTGGCCATGTCCGAGGCGCGGTGCAGTTCGCGGGTGCCGTCGGCCAGCGTGACGACCTGCGCGTAGTGGCCGGTGCAGACCGCGTCGAAGCCGAGGGCGAGGGCCTTGTCGAGGAGCGCGGCGAACTTGATCTTCTCGTTGCAGCGCAGGCAGGGGTTCGGGGTGCGGCCCGCCTCGTACTCGGCGACGAAGTCGTCCACCACGTCCTCGCGGAAGCGCTCGGCGAGGTCCCAGACGTAGAAGGGGATGCCGATGACGTCGGCCGCGCGGCGGGCGTCGCGGGAGTCCTCGATGGTGCAACAGCCACGCGCGCCCGTGCGGAACGATTGCGGGTTCGCGGACAGGGCGAGATGGACGCCGGTGACGTCATGGCCGGATTCCGCCGCCCGGGCGGCGGCTACGGCGGAGTCCACGCCGCCGGACATGGCGGCCAGTACGCGGAGGGGCTGCTGCGAGGTGTGAGTCATAACCCTTCCAGGGTAAGGGGCGCGGGGAACCGGGGCGCGCGAGTATCCGTTGCGATCACATGGAGGAAACACAGGCTCGCCGGGAGACCGGCCGCGGCCTTCCGCAGGACGTGCCCCGCCAGTCGCGCAGCGAGGGTCACCGGAGAGCCGCCGCGAAGGACGGCGACCGGCGGATCGGGCGGCGGGCCCTGCTCATCGGCGGGGCGGTGGCCGCCGTCGCCACGGGCGTGCTCGCACGGGACGAGCTGGGGCGGATGTGGTGGCGGGTGCCCGGTGTGACGAAGCCGCGCAAGGAGGGCGAGGTCGACTACGCGGGGGCGCGCTGGGTGGCGGCCTCCTCGGCGAACTGGCGGATGGCGGACCGGCCCGACGACTACGCCGTGGACCGGGTGATCATCCATGTCACCCAGGGCAGCTTCGACAGCGCGGTGAAGGTCTTCCAGGACCCGGCACACGGGGCCGCGGCGCACTACATCGTGCGCAAGGACGGGCACGTCACCCAGATGATCCGCGAGCTGGACGTGGCGTTCCACGCGGGCAACCGGGAGTTCAACGAGCGGAGCGTCGGCATCGAGCACGAGGGCTTCGTGGAGAAGCCCGAGGACTTCACGGACGCGATGTACGCGGCCTCGGCGCGGCTGACGGCGAGGGTCTGCGCGCGGTACGGCATACCCGTCGACCGGGAGCACATCATCGGGCACGTGGAGGTGCCGGGGACGGACCACACCGACCCGGGGAAGGGCTGGGACTGGGAGAAGTACATGGGGCTCGTCGCCCGGGCGACCACTGCGCTCACCCGGCAATCAGCGTGACACACATCACACACCTCGGATCATGAGCCTTTGATGAGAGCAGGCCGCCCGAAGTGTCCCGCCCGCCGATCCTGACCAGCGGGACGCCAACTCGCCTCACCTCTCATGGAGTTGATGATCCGCCCGGTGATTTCAGGTTCCACAGATTGGTGCGGGACCTCCTAGGTTCGCCTCAGTCTTTACACAGTCCTTAGGCCAAGGCTCCGCTGCCATGAGCCACACAAACGAGCCCGTCGACTCGACGGAACAGCAGCGCAAGGGTGCCCACGCGAAGCGCGACCGGGTCGGCGACAAGGGCGAACGACACCGCAAGGGCCTGCACAGGCGGAAGTTCCTCGGCGGCATGGCCGGGGTCGGGTTCGCGGCCGTCGGCGCGGCGACGGGAACCTTCGCCCTGCTGACCGACGGCAACACCTTCAAGGCCTCCGCGGCCGACACCACCCTGAACATCCCGGACCTGCTGGAGGGCACCACCGCCGACGGCACCACGACGTTCACCCTGACCGCACAGACCGGCACGGCCGAGGTGCTCAGCGGCGTCACGAGTACGACGGCCGGCTACAACGGGTCGCTCCTCGGCCCGACCATGAAGTGGACCAACGGCAGCACGGTCCTGCTGAACATCACCAACAACCTGGGCGACGACACCAGCGTCCACTTCCACGGTGCCCACATCCCGCCCAAGATGGACGGCGGCCCGCAGAACGCCTTCGCCGACGGCGAGACCTGGTCGCCGACCTTCGAGATCAAGGACGAGGCCAAGACCCTCTGGTACCACCCGCACGCCCTGGGCACCACGGCCGAGCAGGTCGTCCACGGCCTGGCCGGGATGATCATCGTCGAGGACAGCTCGGACGCCTCGGCCGCGCTGCCGAGCGAGTACGGCGTCGACGACATCCCGCTCATCCTGCAGTGCCTGGCGGTCGACACCAGCGGTGACATCAAATACAACATCACCGGCTACCTCACCTCCGGCAACAGCTACCCGCTGCTGTGCAACGGCACCAACGTGGACGCGACGACCCTCGGCTTCACCGCCACCAAGAAGCGCACCCGCTTCCGCGTCCTGAACGCCTCCCCCTCCGACATCCTGACCATCCAGCGCGGCGACGGCGGCACCCTGACCCAGGTCGCCACCGACCAGGGCTATCTCACCGAGGCCACCGAGGTGGCCTCGATCCGGCTGGTGGCGGGCGCCCGCGCCGAGTTCGTCCTCGACCTCGAAGCGGCGGTCACGCTCCAGACGGTGGTCACCACCGGCTGGATCCGGGGCGGCAGCGGCACGTACGACTTCCTGACCGTCACGCCGGACGCCTCCGACACCCCGGACGACCTGCCGACCACCCTCAACACGATCACCCGGTACGACACGACCGACTTCGCCGCCCGCACGATCACCCTCGGGCAGAGCGGCCAGCTGATGACCATCAACGGCTCCGCGGGCACCACCATGGACTCGATGGCCACGATCATGACCACGCTCGACGCCGAGGAGATCTGGACGATCACCAACTCCACCCAGCTGGAACACTCGTTCCATCTGCACGACGTGCCGTTCCAGCTGATCGAGATCAACGGCGAGGAACCCACCGGCGTCGACCTCGGCTGGTTCGACACCTACGAGGTGGTCGGCGGTGGCTCCATCAAGATCGCGATGAAGTTCACGGACTTCACCGACGACACCTACATGTACATGCTCCACTGTCACCTCCTTCAGCACGAGGACGAGGGCATGATGGCGGCCCTCATGGTGATGGACAGCTAGCACCTTCCCGCCTCCCCTGGGACGGTTGCCGCCGGCAGTGGAAGTGCCGGCGGCAGCCTGCTGCGGAAGGTAGACCAACAAGCACCACACTGTCGACAGTTAGCGCAGATATCGAACGAGATCCCTAGGAATCAGTCCGAGTGTCGACACTCGATCGAGTCCGGTGACGAACTTCCTGACGATCCGTCAGTTTCCTTGGGCTGTGGGGCAGTTGAGGTCATGCTGTGATCCATGTCAGCCCCCACATACACATCCAGACGCAGGCTCGCGGCCGTCGCCGTGGCGGCCTCCGCGCTCCTCGGCCAGTTACTGACCGGCACGGCCACCGCGGCCGTCCCTGCCTCTCCGGCAGGCTCCATAGCCTGGCAATCCTGCGAATCCCCGTACGGCGAGGGCGAGTTCGAGTGCGGGACCCTCGCGGTCCCGGTGAACTGGCAGCACCCGGACGGCACGACCGTCGACCTGGCCCTCGTCCGGCACCGGGCCACCGACCCCGACCGGCGGCTCGGCCCGCTGCTGCTCAACCCGGGCGGCCCCGGCCAGTCCGGGGTGAACCTCGGCCTGAGCGCGCCGTTCTCCTTCTCCCCCGAACTGGCCGCCCGTTTCGACTTCGTGGGCTTCGACCCGCGCGGTATCGGCGCCAGCGCGTTGATGCGCTGCGACAAGGAGAGGGTGGACGCCCGGCGGGCCGCGCTGAGCCCGACGGACGAGGCCTCGTTCCAGACCCTCCGCGAGGCCAACCGCGCCCTCGCCGACAACTGCCGCGAGGTGTCGGGACCGCTCGCCGACCACATGGACACCCAGAGCGTCGCCCGGGACATGGACGCGATCCGCGCGGCTCTCGGCGAGCGGCGGATCAGCTACTGGGGCGGCTCGTACGGCACGCTGATCGGCCAGCAGTACGCCGAACTGTTCCCGCACCGGGTCCGCGCGATGGTGCTGGACTCGAACATGGACCACAGCCTGGGCGCGTGGGGCATCCTCAAGACCCGTACGGAGACCCTGGAGGCCTCGTTCGGCGAGTTCGCCGACTGGTGCGAGCGCACGCCGAGTTGCGATCTGTACGGCCAGGACGTGCGCGCCCTCTTCGCGGCGTACTACGCGGCGGCCGAGGAGGGCCGCCTGATCTACACCCTCTCGAACCGGCCCTTCCCCGCCTCGACACTCCTGAGCTCCGCCTACAGCTACATGTACGACCCGGACGACTGGGCCACGTTCGCCTTCATCCTCTCGAAGATGACCGTGGTGGCCGAGGCCCCGGCAACGGCGACCGCAGACACGGAGACGGTCACGGCGGCGGCCGGCACCCCGGTGGCGTTCACCTACGACCCGGTCCTGTGCCAGGACTTCGACCTGGACGTTCCCTCGTACGAGACGACGGCCCGGTACAAGGCGGAGCTGGCCCGGATCGCGCCCCTCACCCGGGTGGCGTCGCTCGGCTGGTCCTACATGACGAGCTGCCAGAACTGGACGGACCGGGTGGCCAACCCGCAGCACCCGCTCCGGGTGAACGGCACCCCACCGATCCTGCTGACCAACAGCCGCTACGACGTGGCCACCCCGCACGCCTGGGCGGCGAACGCGGCCCGCCAGATGGGCCGCGAGGCAAGGCTCCTGACGTACGACGGTGTCGGCCACATCACGTACTGGCGCAGCCCATGCATGCGCGAGGCAACCGACACCTACCTGACGACCCTGACACCCCCGGCACCGAACACCCACTGCCCGGCAATCTGGCCGGGCAGCAGCGAAGCAGCGGCAAGCCAACTGGCGCCTGGCGCGGCCCTGGTGAACCCGATACCGAACCTGAGCTGAGCCGCGCCCCAAAGGGGCGCGGGGAACTGCGCGACAAGCCCCCACCGGCCCGCGGACAAAGGAACCGCCTGCCCAGCGGAGCGCTCAGCTCAAACCGGCAGCCCGGGCCCGCTCCACCGCAGGCCCAATCACCTTCGCCACCGCCTCCACGTCCGCCTGCGTGGAGGTATGGCCGAAGGAGAACCGAAGCGTCCCCCGAGCCAGGTCGGGATCCGTACCCGTGGCCAGCAGGACATGGCTGGGCTGCGCCACCCCTGCCGTACAGGCGGAGCCGGTGGAGCACTCGATCCCCTGCGCGTCCAGCAGCAGCAACAACGAGTCACCCTCACAGCCGGGAAACGTGAAGTGCGCGTTGGCGGGCAGCCGGTCCGCCGGATCGCCGCCCAGAATCGCGTCCGGCACCACCCGCCGCACCTCCGCGACCAGCGAGTCCCGCAGCGCCCCGATCTCGTGCGCGAACCACTCCTGCTGCTCGGCGGCGATCCGCCCGGCCACCGCGAAGGAGGCGACAGCGGGCACATCGAGGGTCCCGGAGCGTACGTGCCGCTCCTGACCACCGCCGTGCAGCACGGGTACGGGGCTGTACTCACGGCCGAGCAGCAGCGCGCCGATGCCGTACGGGCCGCCGACCTTGTGGCCCGAGACGGTCATCGCGGCGAGCCCGGAGTCGGCGAAGGAGAGAGGCACCTGGCCGAAGGCCTGCACGGCGTCGGCGTGCAGGGGGACGCCGAACTCGGCTGCCACGTCGGCGAGTTCACGGACCGGCATGATCGTGCCGATCTCGTTGTTGGCCCACATCACGGTGGCCAGGGCGACGTCGTCGGGGTTGCGGGCGACGGCCTCGCGCAGGGCGTCGGGGTGGACGCGGCCGTACGCGTCGACGGGGAGGTACTCGACGTCGGCGCCCTCGTGCTCGCCGAGCCAGTGCACGGCGTCGAGGACGGCGTGGTGCTCGACGGGGCTGGCGAGGACGCGCGTACGGGCCGGGTCGGCGTCGCGGCGGGCCCAGTACAGGCCCTTGACGGCGAGGTTGTCGGCCTCGGTGCCGCCGGAGGTGAACACGACCTCGCTGGGCCGGGCGCCGAGCGACTCGGCGAGCGTCTCGCGGGCCTCCTCGACCGTACGCCTCGCTCTGCGGCCGGCCGCGTGGAGAGCGGAGGCGTTACCGGTGACGCCGAGCGTCGCGGTCATTGCCTCGACCGCCTCCGGAAGCATCGGGGTGGTCGCGGCGTGGTCGAGGTATGCCATGGTGTCGTGATTCTACGGCGCCGTGCCGACGGAGAAACGGGTGGACCCCGGTCAGAAGCTCCACGAGACGGTGTGGTCGAGCTGCATGAGGGTGACGAGCACGACCAGGTCGGCGATGCCGAGACCGAGGCCGAGGAGGGCCCGGCCGCGCCGCTTGGTACCGCGCCAGAGGGCGACGGCGGCCAGGACGATGGCCACGGGGCCCAGGAAGATGTTGAGGACCAGCAGGCCCAGCAGTCCGACGACGAAGGACGCGACGGCCATGCCGTCGGCGTCGCGGGGGCCGGTGCGCTCGGTACGGCCGGTGGCCGACGCGGTGAGTTGCATGGTGATCAGCTCCGACGGGCGAGGCGCTCACGGAGCGCGAAGATGCCGAGCCAGACGGCGATGCCGGCGGCGGCCAGGACGGTGAACGAGACCGGGACGTGGGCGACGGTGCCCAGCATCATGCCCAGCAGCAGAAGGACGGCCACGAGGAAGAACATGGGAGGAGATCCCTTTCGTTCGTTACAGTTCAGTGAACGGTTGTAGTTACACTTGTTCACTGACTCTTGAGTCTAGCGCGCCGCCCGGCTTTTCAATTACAGAGAACAGTTGTTAACTGCATGGCATGAGTCACACTCTCGGCATCCGACAGGCCCAGAAGCAGAAGACCCGGCAGGCGCTCCTGGACGCGGCGCTCGCCCTGTTGGAGGACCAGAGCCTGAGCAGCCTCGGCCTGCGCGAGGTCACGCGTGCCGTCGGAGTCGCCCCGACCGCCTTCTACCGCCACTTCCGCTCCACGGCCGACCTGGGCGTCGCCCTCGTCGAGGAGGCGCTCGGCAGCCTGCACCCGATGATCGCCACGACGGTGTCCGGGTCGGGCGACAGCGAGGACCGCATAGTCCGCGCGGTCGACCTGATCGCCGGTCATGTGCGGGCACAGCCCGCGCACGTCCGCTTCATCGCGCGCGAGCGGCACGGCGGGGTCCAGCCGGTCCGCGAGGCCATCCACGGCCAGCTGGCCCGGTTCGCCGAGGAGGTACGGGACGCGCTCGCGGAACAGCCCGAGTCGGCGGGCTGGACGGAGGAGGATCTGCTGATGCTGGCGGGGCTGTACGTCGACCAGATGCTGATGACGGCGTCGCAGTTCCTGGAGACCCTGGACGCGCCGGCAGCGCAGCGCGACCAGGTGGCCCAGGTTGCCACGCGGCGGATGCGGTTGATTGCCATCGGGCGTCGGCACTGGCTGGGGTGAACTGTTCGGGGCGGAGTTTGGTGCTTCGGCTGCGGGCCGGTGGGGGCTGGTCGCGCAGTTCCCCGCGCCCCTAAAAGCAGGACGCGGCGCGCCCGTCGATTCGAGCGCGCCGCCTCATGTCGTACCCGTATCCCCTACGGCGTGTCAGCCCTGCTGCTGGGCCTGCTGGCCCTGGCCACCCTGACCGCCGCCCGGGCCGCCGCCGCAGCCACCGCCGCCGCCCTGGCCGCCACCGCCACCGCCGGGGCCGCCCGACGGCATGCCCGAGGGGGCGCCGGACGGGGCCGCGCCGGTCGGCGCGCCCGATGGGGCTCCTGACGCGCCGTCGGTCGGGGCGCCGCTGGGGGCACCCGATGGGGCGCCGGACGGGGCGCCCGAGGGTGCCTGGCAACTCTGGCTGGACGTGCCGGAGTTGCCGCTGGTCGAGGTCGACGAGTCACCCGAACCGCAGGCGGTGAGGACCAGCGGGGACAGCGCCAGCAGGGCAACGGCGGGGACGAGACGCACACGCTTCATGAGAAACAACTCCAGGAAAGATGAGGGAGTTTCGAGGCGGGCATCGAATCAACGGCACCTAGCGCTTCCTTGGGCCCGCCCTGTTCCCTGCCTGTGCGTCAGGCAAAGCGCCCCTATAAGAACGGCTCTGACCTGGCCTTTCTCCTCAACGGCCAACTACCCGCTGGTACAGGGCCGTGACAGAAGCATGAGAGCGCCACCCCCTGCGTGACGGGGGTCACGTCCAGAGGAAAACCCGTGGGCCCGCTCGGGCGTCTAGCCGGTGTGAGATCAGTCAGGGCAGCAGCGCTGCATCAGGTGGACGAGGAGCGTCTCGTGCGGCTGGTGGCCAAGGGCGACCGGGGCGCGTTCGAGGAGTTGTACCGGCGTACGTCGCCGTGGCTCGCGGTGCGGCTGCGTCGGCGGTGTGCGGACGAGCAGATCGTCGCCGAGGTCATGCAGGAGACGTATCTGGCGGTGTGGCGCGCGGCGGGTGCGTTCGCGGGGGCCGCGGTCGGTGGGACGGCCGTCGGCTGGCTGTGGACGATCGCGGCGCGGCGCCTGGTCGACGCGTTCCGGCGCAGGGCCCACCACGCGGAGCCGCCACCGGCCGCCTCCGGGCCCGAAGTGGCGCCCGCCGCCGAGGAGTTGGCGCTCGCCGAGACCGTCGGCGGTGATGTCGGGGACGCACTGCGGTGCCTCGCGCCGGAGTTGAGACAGGTACTGCAGGCCATGGTGCTCGACGGGCTGTCCGTCCGGGAGACCGCGGTCCTGCTCGGGCTGCCCGAGGGCACGGTCAAGACCCGTGCCCGCCGGGCCCGGATCGCGATGCGGAGGGCGCTGGCATGAGTGGGGAAAGTGTGGAACACGCGTCGGCGCGGATCATCGAGGGGTACGCACGCGGCGGCACCGGCCTCGCCGCCGACGAAGTGTGGGCCGTGGAGGCCCACTTGGAGATGTGCCGGGAGTGCCGGGACCGGCTCTCCGCCGCCGTCGGCGCCGGGGTGCCCGCAGTGGCGGCGCTGGTCGGCAGCGTGTGGTCCGGCCTCGAACCGCAGTTGGCGGCCACCGCCCCGATGCCGCGCGGGCGGCGCTGGTCGGGGCGGCTGTCGCGGTGGATGACGCCCACGATGGTGCCGTGGCTGGCCATGGTCGTGGCCGTGACGCTGGTGGCCCTGCTGCTCGACCTCGCGGACTCCGGCTCGGGTTCCGGCTCCGGCTCCGGCTCCGGCTCCGGCTCCGGTGACGTCTCGCTTGTGCTGCTGCTCGCGCCCGTTCTGCCCGTGCTCGGCGTCGCGGCGTCCTGGTCGCGCGGGCTCGACCCGGCGTACGAACTGACCGCCTCGGTGCCCAGGGCCGGGCTCCAACTGGTGCTGCGGCGCACCGCGTCCGTGCTCGGTGTGGTCGTGCCCGCGCTGCTGGTGGGCGGGTGGGTGACGGGGGTGATGGTGGCCCAGTGGCTGCTGCCCTGTCTGGCGTTCACGGCGACGACCCTGGCGCTCGGCGGTGTCGTCGGGGTGACCCGGGCCGCCGTCGCGCTGGCCGCCGTATGGGCCGCCGTGGTCGTGGCACCGACCCTGGCCGCCGGCCGTACGGCCCTCGTCCTGCGGGCGGACGGGCTGCCCGTGTGGGGGCTGCTCCTCGTCCTCGGCATCGGGGTCGTGATCGCCCGCAGGGGCGCGTACTCCGTGCTGGGAGCGCATCGATGACCATCAGAAAGGCAGGACCGACCATGACCTCCGCCGTGAGCGCGGCCGACATCGCGCCGACCACCTACGCCTGGGAAATTCTGGCGACCGGGCTGAGGGTCAGGGTCGGCAGGAAACGGATGGCCGTCGACGGCCTCGATCTGTCGCTGGGCACCGGTGTCCACGGTCTGCTCGGTCCCAACGGGGCGGGCAAGACCACCCTCATCCGGACGCTGGCCACCGTGCTGCGCCCCACCGAGGGCACCCTGGAGCTGCTCGGCGAGTCCGTGGGCGGTGTGGCCGGCATGGGTGAACACCGTGCGCTGCGCCGTCGGATCGGCTATCTGCCGCAGGAGTTCGGCTACTACAAGCGCTTCACCGTGCGCGAGTTCGTCGAGTACATGGCGTGGCTGAAGGAGGTGCCGAAGGCGGAGATCCCCGGGGCGGTGCAGCGTGCCGTGGAGCGCGTGGGCCTCGCGGACCGTGCCGACGAGCGGATGAAGGCGCTGTCGGGCGGCATGGTCCGGCGGGTCGGTATCGCCCAGGCCATCGTCAACGACCCGACGATCCTGCTCCTCGACGAGCCGACGGTCGGTCTGGACCCGGCGCAGCGGCTGCGATTCCGGGAGCTGCTCCAGGAGTTGGGCACGGACACCTGCGTGCTCGTCTCGACGCACCTGGTGGAGGACGTCGCCGCCGCCTGCACCGACGTGGTGGTCTTCGCCGAGGGCCGGCTGGTCTTCCAGGGCCCGCCGGACGAACTGGCCTCGATGGGCGGCCCGGAGCACCCGGGCGACAGCCCACTGGAGCGCGGCTACTCGGCGCTGCTCCTCAACCCCGAACAGGTAAGGGGCACTTGGTGAACACCCGTGTGCTGCGTATCGAGTTGAGGCGTTCCGTCGCCCCCTGGGCCGGTCTCGTGGTCCTGACGACCGCGCTGGCGTTCCTGTATCTGCTGGACGGCACGTGGTGGCGGGGCACCACGGCGTGGACGGCCCAGTGGACGTCCCTGGCCATGTGGACGCGCTCCCTGCTGTTCTACCTGTGGCCGATCGCCGTCGGCCTCGGGGCACTGCAAGGCCTGCGCGACCACCGCTCGAAGATGTCCGAGCTGCTGACGAGCACGCCGCGGCCCGCCCGGTACCGCGCGGCCCTGCTGGCGGGCACGACGGCGCTCACGCTGGCCTCGGCCTTCGCGCTCCTCGTCCTCGTGGGCGGGGTCCAGGTGCTCGCGCACACCGAGTACACGCACCTCGGCTGGCTGCCGATCTCGCTGATCGGGGCAGGCTTCCTCGTCGCCGGTGCAGTGCTCGGCATGGGCGCCGGGCGGGCCGTGCCGTCCGTGCTCACCCCGCCCGCGCTGGCCATGACCGCCTTCGTGTTCACGGCCCTCATGCACATGTCGCTGGGCCGGACGGACAAGCCCACGGCGGACGGGTTCACGATCACGGAGCCGAACCGGATCTCGCTGCTGTCACCGGAGGTGGAGGAGGTACGCAGCGTGATCGTCACGCTCTCCGCCTCCGTGCACCTCGGGCAGACCGTCTGGCTGCTCGGCATGGCCGCGACCGGCTTCGCGCTGCTGGTCGCCGTCACCCCGCGCGCCCGGCTGACCGCCCTGACGCCCGTCCTCGCGAGCGCGGCGATCGCCCTGCTCGTCCTGCCCTCCGACCCGCGCCGGATGTACATAGTCGACAAGGCGGCCGCCGAGTCGGTGTGCGACGGCCCGGTGTGCGTGACCAAGGCACACCAGGACCGGCTCGCCGACCTGGCGGGCCCCGGCAAGGAGGCACTGCGCCTGCTGCGCACAGCCCTGGGCGCCGAAGCGCCGGTCTCGGTACGGGAGAACACGGCCGTACTGCCGCACGGCTCCACCCCGAAGTGGTCCCGTACGACCGTCCTGCTCGACTTCGACGACGACCTCGTCACCGCCGCGAAGGGCGAGGAGCTGACCCGGGCCCTGGTCGCCAAGGGCATGGTGCCGGGGTGCTCCCCCGTCGGCTGGAGCAGCGTAGGGGGAGACGACATCGCGCAGACCGTCGCGGCGGGCTGGGTCCTCGGGGACCTCAAGCGGCTCGACGGCACCGACTCCTTCTCGGGCGACCCGCTCGTCGAGAGCCGCCCGGTGTGGAAGAAGCTCATGGCGATGCCACGGGCCGAACAGCTCGCGCGGATCAACGCGATGCGCGCCGCCGCGCTGTCCTGCAAGGCCGACGCGTTCGAGGTGCTGTCCGGCGGTGCGTCCCGTTGAGAGGGGTGACGACAGCACGGCTGCCGGTGAGATGGCTGACGCTGTACGCGCGTTCACGGCAGGTGCCCGCGTCGCTGACCGCCGTGCTGATCAGCACGGTGGCGGTGTGGGCGCTCGCCCGGGACGGGGGCGAGGGGTCCGGTGATCCCCGGCCGATCGTGCTCGTCCTGGCCACGGGTGCGATGGCGGCCTCGATCGGGCTCGGCGGCCAGGACCTCGCCCTGGACCGGACGGCCGCGATCCGCTGGGTGCCCCGCAGAGCGGCGCACGTACTGCTCGCCGGTGCGGTCGTCGCAGCGGCGCTGCTGGCCGTGCAGGCGATGGGCGGGGAGACGGCCACGCCCGCGTTCGTCGTCCGGGACACCGCGGGCCTGATGGGCCTGGCAGCCCTGGGCGCGGCGCTCTCGGGCGCCCAGTACGCCTGGACGCTACCGTTCGCCTGGCTCTCGCTCGCGTTCGTCGCCCCACCCCCGACGAACACGCCGATACGGGTGGCGACCTGGATGCTGCTGCCCTCCGGCACGGCAACGGCGACCTGGACGGCCGTGGCCCTCACGGTCGCCGGCACCACGGCCTACGCGATCACGGGCCCGAGACACTGACCGAACCGGGCCACAGCCCCGGCGCCGACAGCGGCCGCCGGTCCACCCCTGGACAGCCCTCGCCCTCACGGATCGCCAGCACCGCGGCGTACTGCCGTCGCGGGCCCGAGGCGGTACCGGGCCACAGCACTGGGCCACCCAACCGGCGCCGACAAGCGGGCGCCAGCCATCCACTGGACGGCCCTGACCCTCACGGTCGTCGGCACCACGGCCTACGCGGTTGCGGACCCGAGACGACAACCGGCCGACACCACCGGGCCGGGGCCACCCGCCCGCGCCGCCCGACCGGCGCCGACAAGCAGGCGCCGGTCACCCACCCGCACGCCTCACCCGAGCCGTACACCTGGCCCGAGCCAAACACCTCACCCGGGCCATACGCACCTCACCCGAGCCGCACGCTGGCCAACTGTCGTGACTGGGCGACCAGTCGGTCCGTGCTGTCCCAGATCTCCGCGTCCTCCTCCAGGAAGCCGCCGGCCAGGTTGCGGGTCGTTATCGCGATCCGCAGTGGGCCCGGGGCGGGGCGGCAGCGTACGTGCACGGTCAGTTCGACCGTCGGGACCCAGCCGGAGAGGCCGATCTCGAACGCCGTCGGCGGCAGCGCGTCGACGGCGAGGAGCAGCGAGAGCGGGTCCGCGTCGCGGCCGTCGGCGAGGCCGAACCAGGACCGCATCTCGCCCTTGCCCGAGGGTGCGCCGACCGCCCAGCCGAGGGTGGACGGGTCGAGCTTGAGGAACAGCCGGTCGGCGATGGCGGAGCGGCCGGCGACCCGGTCGGGCGCGTCCTGCGGGCCGAAGCACTGGTCCATGGGCGGTATCGCGGGCGGCTCGGCGGTCGTCCGGACGTCGTCGGGAAGGGCGTCCAGGTCGCCGTAGGAGGCGAGGACACGGATCCGCTCGACCTCCTGGCCCTCGTCGTCGTACTGGAGGAGCGAGGCCTGGCCGGTCGACAGTCTGCGGCCGGTGCGGACCACGTCCGTGCGGACGACGGCCGGACCGGGACGGGACGCGGTCAGATAGTGCGCCGAGATGGTGAAGGGGTCGGCGTGCGGGAGGGCGTCCGAGAGGGCGCGGCCCAGCACGGCCAGCAGATAGCCGCCGTTGAGGGCGTTCTGGATGGTCCAGCCGACGTTGAGGTCGATGTCGTAGACGCCGGTCTCGCGGCGGGTGACAGCGGTGTCGCGGTCGAACTCGCTGTCGCCGATGGTGGCCCGCGCGGCCTGGGCGGAAGCTGCTTCTGGCATGCGTGAACGGTACAACAGAGAAATACTAAGCGGTAGCTTTTGCCGCCGAACTCCTCACCGCCTGCGCTTGGTAAGTGTCCGGAATGTCTTGGGTAAGGGTTTGCGCGAGGACGTGACCCCGCCCGCCCGATCACCCTCCTCCCAGACATGAGCCTCACCGGTACGCCGTTCCTCATCACGACGATCGCCCTCGCCGCCGTCGCCGTACTGCTGCCTCTCGCCCTCTGGTCCCGGGTGCGCGGGCCCGCGCTGGTACGCGGCACCGCCCGGCTGCTGATGGTGCTGTTCGCCCAGGCCACGGCGGTCACGCTGGTCTTCCTGCTGGTGAACAACTCCAACAACCTGTACGACAACTGGGGCGACCTCCTCGGCACGGGCGACCACGTCCAGGCAGCCGCCGATCTCGGCGCCGACGGCACCGGCGGTATCGCGCTGCGCGAGCTGCCGAAGGTGAAGCAGACGTTCCGCGAGGCCAACGGGCCCGGCATGCACGCGGCCGGCGGCGTCCAGGTCACCGACCTCAAGGGCCAGGTCTCGGGCGTCGACGCCGAGGTCTACGTCTGGCTGCCCCCGCAGTACCACGAGGCCGCCTACCGGCACCGCAGGTTCCCGGTCGTCGAACTGCTGCCGGGCTACCCGGGCTCGGCGAAGTCCTGGTTCGGCTCCCTGCACGCGCCGCAGCAACTGCTGCCGCTGATGAAGAGCGGACAGGTCACGCCCTTCATCCTCGTCTCGCCGCGGACGACTCTCATCGCCGACGCGGACACCGGCTGCGCCAACATCCCGGGCCGGGTCAACGCGGACACCTGGCTCAGTGTCGACGTACCGAAAATGGTCACGGACAACTTCCGCGCCGAAAGCGGACCGGGCGGCTGGGCGGTGGCCGGGTACTCGGCCGGGGCGCACTGCGCGGCGAAGCTCGCGGTCGCGCACCCCGACCGCTACCGGGCCGGGGTGTCGATGTCCGGTTACAACGACCCGATCGGCGAGCCCCTGTCCCTGGCCGCGCAGACCCCGCAGCTGCGGGCCGCGAACAACCCGTATCTGATCCTCAAGCACGACCGCGTCGCGCCCCCGATCTCGCTCTATGTCTCCGGCGAGTCCGGCGACGGCTACGAGGCCGGCATGGCCCTCCAGCGGGTGGCGAAGTCACCGACGACGGTGGATGTCGTCTATCTGCCGCGCAGCGCGGGCGGCCACAACATGGCGCTGTGGCGGCCCCAGATCACCACGGTGTTCCGCTGGCTGACCCAGCAGTTCGACGCGGGCGGCCACAAGACCACCGGCAGTACGTCGAACACGACCGGCTCGACGTCTTCCGGACGGACTACTCGTCCTCACGCGCCGTCGACCGCCGGTTCCACGCGCGCGGCGCTCGCCAGTGGAACCGCATCGCGAGCAGCCGCAGTACGAAAGCCGTGACGACCGCAAGCCCGCTGGTGAGCGAGGTGAGCGCGTCGTAGCGGATGCACAGCACGGTCAGCGCGGAACCGACGATCGCCGGGACCGCGTACAGGTCCCGGTCCCAACGCAGCAGCGAGGGAACCTCGTTGGCGAGGACGTCACGCAGCACTCCGCCGCCCACGGCGGTCGCGAGACCGAGGGCGGCGGAGGCGGTGAGGCCCAGGCCGTAGTCGTACGCCTTCACCGTGCCCGTGACACAGAACAGCCCGAGCCCCGCCGCGTCGAACACGTTGACGCCGACCTGGATGCGTTCCACCTCCGGGTGGAGGAAGAAGACGAGCAGGGCGGCGAGCAGCGGGGTCAGGAAGTACCCGAGATCCGTGAACGCGGCCGGCGGCACGGCCCCGATGACGACATCCCGCAGCAGCCCGCCGCCCAGCGCGGTGACCTCGGCGAGTACGGCGATCCCGAAGACGTCGAAGTTCTTGCGCACGGCGAGCAGGGCGCCCGAGATCGCGAAGACGAAGATGCCGACGAGGTCGAGGGCGTGCTGGACGGAGGAGCTGAAGAGCTGCTGGATCACCCCGGTATTGTCGCCGGGGACGGTCTACAGGGTGGGCTTGCCTGTCGCGAACAGCCAGGTCTGGAAGAGGTCGTCGAGCTGCTGCCCGCTGATCTTCTCCGCGAGCCGGACGAAGTCGTCGGTGTTCGCGTTGCCGTAGCGGTGGAGCTTGGTCCAGGTCGGCAGGAGCTTGAAGAAGGCCGCGTCACCGATGCGCTCGCGGAGCACCTGGAGGGTCATCGCGCCGCGCTGGTAGACGGCCGAGGCGAACATGGTGTCGCGCTGCGGGTCGCCGACGACGGTCTGCCAGAAGGGGTTTTCGGCGGGGCGGGCGTTGTACCCGGCGAGGAAGGAGTCGTGCGCCGAGCGGGTGCCCTTGTACTCGGCCCACAGCCACTGGGAGTAGGTCGCGAAGCCCTCGTTGAGCCAGATGTCCTTCCAGCGCTCCGTCGACACGGAGTCGCCGAACCACTGGTGGGCCAGCTCGTGCACGATGGTCGTCTCGTTGCGCACGGCCGAGTAGACCGGCTTGGTCTGCGTCTCCAGCGAGAACCCGGCCGCCGGCATGTCGTCGACGATCGCCCCGGTCTCCTCGAACGGATACGGCCCGAAGACCTTCGACCAGTAGTCGGTGGCCTCGGCGGTCACCGCGTACACGTCGACGTTGTTGCTGTTGGCGAGCACCGGGTCGATGGCCACGTAGATCGGCGTCCCGCCGGGCGTGACCCCCGTCCGCACGTCGAACTTCCCGATGGTGGCGGTGGCGAGGTAGGTCGCCATCTGCTTCTTCTCGCGCCAGTGGGTGTACGTCGAGCCGCCCTTGTCGTACGTCGACACCAGTCGGCCGTTGGAGACGGCGGTGAGCCCCTTCGGCGCCTTGATCCGGATGTCGAAGGCGGCCTTGTCGGAGGGGTGGTCGCTGGACGGGAACCAGGTGGAGGCGGCGTTGGGTTCGCAGGCGACGAAGACGCCGTCGGTGGTCTTCATCCAGCCGTACTGGGAGCCGAACACGATGGGCCCGCCGAGCGGTTCGGGCACCCCGCCGTAGGTGACGGCGACCTTGAACTCCCGGCCCTTGGACAGGGAGCCGCGGGGCGTGACGCGGATCTCGTCGCCCTCACGCGTGAACTGGGCGCGTCTGCCGTTCACTTCGACCTTCGTGACGTCGAGTTTCTGGAGGTCCAGGTCGAAGGACGAGAGGTTCTGGGTGGCGCGGGCGGTGATGGTCGTACGGCCGTCGAGGCGGTCGGTGTCCGGGTCGTACGCGAGGTCGAGGGCGTAGTGGCGGGCGTCGTAGCCGCCGTTGCCGAGTTGGGGGAAGTAGGAGTCGCCGACGCCGTCGGCGCCGGGGGTCGGGGCGGAGGAGGCGGCGATGACGAGGAAGGAGGCCGCCGCGGTGGCGACGGCCCCTAAACGTGCCGAACGGGAGAGCGGCATGAGTCGTCCCTTTCGAGCGTGTAACGGTCGGATAGGACCTACACGTACGACTCTGCGCTCTCCCGTTCGAACATGTGCATGACTTTGCCAACTCGTCATGCCCTACTTGTCTGTTGACTCCTGAGGGGCGTCTTCCGGTTCGTCCTTCGGCTGCGGGTCCGTGGGGGCTGGTCGCGCAGTTCCCCGCGCCCCTGGGTTGGACTCCGCGGCCGGAGTCACCAGCTCGACCGCTTCCCTGGCCGCCGTCAGCAGCACCGTGTCCTGGGGGGCCTGGTCCTCGGCGTTCTCGGGGTGGTGGCAGGCGACCTGCTGGCCGGGCTTCAGTTCCAGGAGGGGGGGTTCCGTCGTCTTGCAGATCTCCGTTGCCTTCCAGCAGCGGGTGTGGAAGCGGCAGCCGCTGGGAGGGGAGATCGGGGACGGGACGTCGCCCTTGAGGAGGATGCGGTCGCTCTTGGCGCCCCGGCGCTTGGGGTCGGGGACCGGTACCGCCGACATCAGGGCCTTGGTGTACGGGTGCATCGGCGCCTCGTACAGGGAGGTCTTGTCGGCGAGTTCGACGATCTTGCCGAGGTACATCACCGCGATCCGGTCCGAGACATGGCGTACGACGGACAGGTCGTGCGCGATGATCACGTACGTCAGGCCGAGTTCCTGCTGGAGGTCGTCCATCAGGTTCACGACCTGGGCCTGGATCGACACGTCCAGCGCGGAGACCGGCTCGTCGGCCACGACCAGCTTCGGCTTGAGGGCGAGCGCACGGGCGATGCCGATGCGCTGGCGCTGGCCGCCGGAGAACTCGTGCGGGTAGCGGTTGAAGTGCTCGGGGCTCAGACCCACCAGCGCGAGGAGGCGCTGGACCTCCTTCTTCACCCCGCCCTCGGGCTCCACGCCCTGGAGCCGGAAGGGCGCCGAGACGATCGAGCCGATGGTGTGGCGCGGGTTCAGCGAGCCGTACGGGTCCTGGAAGATCATCTGGATGTCCCGCCGCAGCGGACGCATCCCGGCCGCGTTCAGCCGTGTGATGTCCTGACCCTCGAAGTGGATCGAGCCGGCGGTCGGTTCCTGGAGCCGGGTGATGACCCGGCCCATGGTCGACTTGCCGCAGCCCGACTCGCCGACGACGCCGAGGGTCTCGCCCTTGCGCACCTCGAAGTCGATGCCGTCGACGGCCTTCACCGCGGCGACCTGGCGCTGGAGGATCCCCTTCTTGATGGGGAAGTGCTTCACCAGGCCCTCGACCTTGAGCAGCACCTCGCGCTCATCGGCCGCTTTCGCCGACCCCTGCTCCAGTTTCTCGGTATCACTCACAGCTTTGGCGCAATCTCTTCGGTCCAGATCCGCGTACGGTCCTCCTGCGAGAGGTGGCAGGCGGAGAAGTGCCCGCCCTCGACCTGCTGCAGCTCCGGGCGCACGGTACGGGTGACGTCGCCCTTGGGTATGTCCGCGTACGGGCAGCGGGGGTGGAAGGCGCAGCCCGAGGGGACGTTGATGAGGCTCGGCGGCTGGCCCTTGACGGGGATGAGCCGGTCGGAGGTCTCGCGGTCGATGCGCGGCATGGAACCGAGCAGACCCCAGGTGTACGGGTGCTGCGGCTGCTCGAAGATCTCGTCGACCGGGCCGCGCTCCACGCACCGGCCGCCGTACATCACCAGGACCTCGTCGGCGATCTCGGCGACCACGCCGAGGTCATGGGTGATGAGGACGACCGCGGAGCCGAACTCCTTCTGCAGATCGCGGATCAGGTCGAGGATCTGCGCCTGGACGGTCACGTCGAGGGCGGTCGTCGGCTCGTCCGCGATGAGCAGCTCGGGGTTGTTGACCAGCGCCATCGCGATCATCGCGCGCTGGCGCATACCGCCGGAGAACTCGTGCGGGTAGCTGTCGACGCGCTTGCCGGGCTCGGGGATGCCGACCCGGTCGAGCATCTCGATCGCCCGGGTGCGGGCGACCTTCTTGCTGACGTCGTGGTGGACGCGGTACGCCTCCACGATCTGGCTGCCGATCCTGTAGTACGGGTGCATCGCGGACAGCGGATCCTGGAAGATCATCGCCATCTCGTGGCCCCGCAGCTTGCGCACCTCGTCCGGGTCGGCGCCGACGAGTTCCTTGCCGTCGAGCCAGATCTCGCCGGACATCTGGACGTTCTTGCCACGTGCGCCGAGCCGGTGCAGGCCCATGATCGCGAGCGAGGTGACGGACTTGCCTGAGCCGGACTCGCCCACGATGGAGAGGGTCTTGCCCTTCTCCAGTTGGAAGCTGAGTCCGTCGACGGACTTGACCAGGCCGTCGTCGGTCGGGAAGTGCACCTTGAGGTCGCGGACTTCGAGGAAGGCGCTGGGCGCGTTCGAGGGCGAGGGTTCGCCCACCGCGGCGCCGGTCTTGGACAGTTCGGTCACGAGAGCCTCACCCGCGGGTCGGCGGCCGCGTAGAGCAGGTCCACCAGAAGATTTGCGACAACGACGAAGAGAGCGGCGAGCAGGGTGACGCCGAGGATCGGCGGCAGGTCGTTGTCCTTGATGCCCTGCACCGCGTACTCGCCGACACCGTGCAGCGAGAACACCGTCTCGGTGATCAGCGCGCCGCCGAGCAGCAGGCCGAGGTCCATGCCGAACACGGTGATGATCGGCGTCAGCGCGGCCCGCAGACCGTGCCGGACGACCACCTTGCGCTCCCGCAGGCCCTTGGCGCGGGCCGTACGGATGAAGTCCTCGTTCATCGTCTCCAGCATCCCCGAGCGGGTGAGCCGCGCGTAGATGGCGGAGTAGAGCAGGGCGAGCGAACACCACGCCGGGAACAGCGTGTTCGCCCACTGGGCCGGATTCTCGGTGAAGGGAACGTACGTCCTACCGAAGATCGGCCACTGATAGGTGAAGAGCAGCAGTGCCAGGTTGCCCGTGAAGAACATGGGCAGCGAGACACCGGCGAGGGCGACGCCCATGAAGGACCGGTCGAAGAAGGAGCCGGGCTTCAGCGCGGAGATGACACCGATCGCCACACCGGACACCAGCCAGATCACCGCCGCGCCGGCGGCGAGCGAGATCGTCACCGGAAGGCGGGAGGTGAGCTGCGGCCAGACCTCGACATGGGTCTTGAAGGAGTAGCCGAAGCACGGCGCGTTGCACTGTGTCGTGGTGGGCCCCAGGTCATAGGTGGCACCGGTCACGATCCCCTTGATGAAGTGCCAGTACTGGAGATAAAGGGGGTCGTCCAGACCGAGGTTGCTCTTGACCGCAGCGATGTCCGCCGCCGACGGGCTCTTCCCGATGTACTGCTGGGCCAGCTGGTCGGCGGTCTGGCCGGCGAGCCGTGGCAGCAGGAAGAAGATGGCGAAGGTCACCGCGGTGACGACCAGCAGCAGGATCACTGCCGCGAACGTCCGACGGAGGATGTACGAGATCACGGGGGTCGGCCTGGTGCCCGCGGGCTGCGAAGCCCGCGGGCACCAATGCCTTCACCTGCCTTCCGGGGCTACTTCTTGGTCGTGCCGATGTTGAGGTAGTCGTACTGACCGCTGAAGGCCGCCGTGGACACCAGGTTGGTGAAGTTGGCCGGGCGGTACAGCAGGACCTTGAAGTAGGTCAGCGGGACGAGAGCGGCCTCGTCCATCGTCTTCTTGTCGACCTCGGTGTACATGGCGTCACGCGCGGCCTTGTCCTCCGTGCCGATCGCCTTCTCCAGCAGCTCGTTGACGTCCTTGTTGTCGAACTGCGAGAGGTTGGTGTTGCCCGAGGCGCCGATGGCGTCACCGTGCAGGATCTGCTGCAGGAAACCGTAGCCGGACGGCCAGTCGGAACCCCACTGCATCATCATCAGACCGACGTTGTTGTCCGCGTCCCACTTCGGGACACCCGCGTAGTCGGTGAAGTACTTGCCCGACGGGAACTGCTTCATCGTGGCGTTGATGCCGGCGGCCTTCAGCGAGTTGATGATCGCGGTGGCCGCGTCGATCTCCGCCGGACGGTCGCTGCGCGCGGTGATGCTGGTGTTGATCGTGGTCTGACCGCAGGCCTGCAGGTGCTCCTTGGCCTTGGCCACGTCGCCCTTGTTGCCGTCGGTGGCGTAGACGTCCGCCTTCTCGTAGCCCGGGATGTCCGGCGGGAGGACGGTCGTGGCGATGTCACCGCGGATCGGGCCGCCCTCGGCGGTCTGCACCGAGACCTTGTCGATCGCGTACTGCACGGCCTTGCGGCACTCGACGTTGTCGAACGGCTTCAGCTTGGTGTTGATCGCCATGTAGACGAGACGGCCACCGTAGGTGTTGTCGGTGTTGGCCTTCTTGTCGGCGTTGCTGACGACCTCGGCCTGCGTCGCGGCCTGGACACCCGTACCACCCAGGTCGATCGCGTTGCCGGCCTGGACGTCCTGGTCGATGGTCTCCGCGTTGACCTTCAGGTTGACCACGATCTTGTCCGGGTACTGCTTGCGCAGCGGGTCGGTCGCGGCGTCCCAGTTCTTGTTGCGGACGAGGGTGACCTGCTTGCCCTCGTCGTAGCTCGCGAACTGGTACGAGCCCGAGGACACGATGCTCTTGACGTAGTCGATGCCCTTGTCCTTGGCCTGGGGCACCGGCGCCGTCTGCGGAGTCGCGACGAGGTAGTCGAACTCCTGGAAGGCGCGGTTGAGCTTGAAGACGATCGTGGTGTCGTCCGGCGTCTGGATCGACGCCAGGCCCTCGGCGCTCTTGTCCTTGTACGGGCCCTTGTACTTGTCGCCGCCGTCCAGGAACTGCTGGAAGTAGTTCGGGCCGAGGGAGAGCACGTCACGCGCGAAGTTGGAGCGCTCGACGGCGTACTTGACGTCCTTCGAGGTGATCGCGGTGCCGTCCTGGTACTTCAGCCCCGAGCGGAGCTTGTACGTCCAGGTCTTGCCACCGTCGCTCGGTACGCCCGCGCTCGCGGCGAGGTCCGGGACCAGCTCGTTGCCCTTGTCGCCCGCGGCGGGCTTGAAGGTCATCAGCGGGCGGGCGTACAGCCGGCTGAAGTTGTACATGTACGCGTAGTACGTGTTGCCGGGGTCGAAGGAGTCCGGGACGTCCGAGTACTCGTAGGTGACCGTGCCCCCCTTCTGGGTGGACGCGTTGACGACATCCTTGGTCGCTGCGTTGGCCCCAGCCGACTTGGTGCTGTCCGTCGAATCGTCTTCGGCTTTGCTGCAGCCTGCGAGCAGCAGGCTCACAGTTCCGATCGCCGCAACCGCGGCCAGCGCTGACCTTCGCATGATGGTCTGCTTCTCCTCCATTGTTGGAAACTTGCTGAACTCCCGCCGCGGCCGCATCAGCGGCTGCGTGGGTCGAGAGCGTCCCGGAGACCGTCGCCGAGCAGGTTGAACGCCAGGACGGTCACGAAGATGGCAAGACCGGGCACGATCATGAACTGCGGGTCGACCTGGTAGAAGTCGACCGCCTGGTTGAGCATTCCGCCCCAGGAAGCCTGCGGGGGCTGGATGCCGACCCCGAGGAAGCTCAGGGAGGCCTCGAAGAGGATGTTGGTCGGGATGAGCAGCGTCGAGTAGACGATGATCGGGCCGACCAGGTTCGGCAGCAGCTCCCGGAAGAGGATGTACGGCCCCTTGGCGCCCATGCCCCGGGAGGCGTCCACGAACTCGCGCTCACGCAGGGCCAGCGTCTGGCCGCGGACGATGCGTCCCAGGTAGGGCCAGTTGAAGAAGCCGATGACGAAGATCAGCACGCTGATGTGGAGCGGGAGCCCTTCGAGGCCGAACGCGCCGCCCTGGAGCGTGGCGGAGATGGCGATGGCGAAGAGCAGCAGGGGGAAGGCGAGGAAGGTGTCCATCAGCCGGCTGATGACCGTGTCGACCCGGCCGCCGTAGTAGCCGGCGACGACTCCGAGGACCGTGCCGATCACGTTGGACAGGATCGTGGCGCCGAACGCGACGACCAGCGACACCCAGGAGCCCTCCAGGATGCGGGTGGCGATGTCGCGCCCGAACTTCGGCTCGACACCGAGCGGGTGGTCCCAGCTCATGCCACCCCAGGCGCCCTTGGGGAGGGAGGTGTTGGGGTCGATCAGGTCCTGGTTGAAGGCGTTGGGGTCGAGGCCGAACAGTGCCTGGATGGGCCGGGAGAGGATCGCGATCAGCACCAGCAGGATGACGATGACACCGCCGGCGACCGCCACCTTGTCCCGCTTGAACCGGGACCAGGCGATCTGTCCCAGGGAACGGCCCTCGATCTGCCCCTTACCGGCACCGGCGAGCACAGCCTCCGGCTGCGCCTCGGCTTCCGCTGCGGTGGTCTCGATCGGTGCGGTCACAGTGACCCGACCCCTCTCGCCGGTGGTGACCGGCCTACGCCTGCCGCGTGTCCGCGGCTTGATTCACTTGCTCGCCGGGTACCGGCTGGTCCTGCTTGACAATCTGTGCTGATTAGTCGACTTAACCATGCGTTGTCGGCCACTCGGACCGATGCCCCCATCGTCTGACAGGCGAGTCTTCAGCGATTCGGCGATCACACGGAAGGTCTGTCGGCGAAAGTATGCGCAACCGTGATGCTGTCCTGGGGATTCCGTTATCCGAACAGCGGGTAACGCCCGTCGGACGCGGGGCAGTTGAGACAGAAGGGACATACGGACACTATCGCGACGATCCGTCGCTATCTACGCGCGAAGACCGTGGCGCGCGGATTCGGCCGTCCGCGTGATGGTCCCCTCAGTAACGACCGCGCGCGGGCGGATACCCGTACCCCGCGGCCGGAGCCTGGGGCGGCGCGGCGATCGCGTGGGCCTCGCGGTCGTAGAACGGGCGGGCGTTCGCGCGCAGCCACATCACGACCGGGTCCTGCTCGTCCGACATCGCGACCGTCGACACCGGCAGCCCGTCCGGGACCGCCCCGATCGACTGCTGCATCATCGCGCGCACCGAGTCCACGGCCGGTGGCGAGGTGTCGTACACATCGAGGCCGATGGCCAGATACGGCGCCCCGAGCGCCGGCTGCACCCAGGCGCGGCGCAGAGAGCGGACGGCCGGGGTGCGGTGGGCGTTCTGCGAGAGGAGGGCGTAGAACTGCGGGATCTCGATGCCGGGTTCGGCCAGCCGCAGAGGCCCCGCGGGCTGGCGTTCCAGGCCCGTCGCGATGCGGCGCAGATCGAGCCAGGGGATGCCGACGCCACCGCCCGGGGAGTGCGGGTTGAGCCAGAGGCCGTACTGGTCCGGGTAGAGGGTGCGGGCCACGTCGAGGCCGTCGACCACCTCGTACGACCTGTTCCAGCCGCTGACCGACAGCTCCTGGGCGGAGGTCACGCAGGGGGCGTAGCCGTACCCCTCGACCTGCATGTTTCCGTACTGGGCGTCCGGGGAGCCGGCCTGGCCGTGCCAGAGCAGCATCCAGATCTGGCCGGAGGACGGGGTCGCGAGGGCGCGCAGGAGCGCCTCGTAGGCGTCATAGCGCCCGGGCGTGACTTGGCGCAGCATGTGCTCGACCTGACCGGCCGCGGCCGTGCCCGACGCGCTCACCATTACCGCCCCTTCGTTTCCCCTACCGGGTTGTGCGTTTCTTAGCTTATGCGCTCCGCTGGTTGGGCCGTTGAGAGCTCGGGGCCTGGTGTTGTCGGCGGAGTGCGGGTGCGTTGTGGCTGATCGCGCAGTTCCCCGCGCCCCTAGGGGGTGCCCCTAGGCCTGTTTGTCAGTAGCCGTGCTGATAGAAGGGACGGACTCGGTCCCTGAGCCAGTCCGTCACCGGGTCCTGGGCCGCGTCCAGGAAGACCAGGTTCACCGGCCAGGGGGAGCCCACTTGGCCCAGGGCTCTTCCTACCGCGTCCATGGGGATTGTGCGGGCCACCGGGTCCCAGGGGGAGAGTTCCACGCCGATGAACATGACGGGGGCGGAGGTTTCGATGGTCGCCAGGCAGCGGCGGGCCGTTCGGACCACGCCCGTGCCGGCGAACTCCGTCGCCGCGGCGGTGAGGAAGTCGACCGGATCCTCCTGCCAGTTCGGCTCGTAGAGGCGGACCCGGCCGCCGCCCGCGCCGTCGAGAACGGTGCGGCCGGAGCGGCAGAGTTCGGCCACGGCCGGCGGGGGCAGGGGAACGCCGACCACGCCGTCCGGGTTCATGGCGATGCCGACCTGGGGCGGGAGACCCCGGGCGAACTCGACGGCGGGGGCCACGGTGTACGCCAGGTGGCCGCCGACGACCTGCCGGAACTGCTCCTCCGAGCTGAAGACCGGCACGTACGCCTGACCGCCGATGTCCATCGTGGGCAGGTCGAGGGGGCCGGAGTAGGGGCCGCCGCCGGACGGGAGGGGGACCCAGACGAAGCTCCGGCCGAGGACCTCGACGATGCGAGCGCCCGCGCCGGGGACGCCGAGGGAGGCCGAGAGCACCTCCTCCAGCTCGTTGCCGGGCCACCCGCCGTGCGAATGGGGGTGCGCCTGTGCGGGGAAACCCCCGGGAAAGTCCGGGGGGAAGTCCGCCGGGATGTCCATCTGCTGCCTACCGCCTGCTGTGAACCGCTGCCTTGAGTCCCTTAATGGGCAAAACCCTAACCGGCCCCGGCGGGTACGGACATCAGTCCGCGAAGTCGATCCTGCGCAGGGTGTCCGCCGCGTCCCGGTCGATCAGCACCGCCGAGCCGCAGCCCTCCGGCAGGTTCCCCTTCTCCACCGAGCGCAGCAGCCGCGAGGCGGCCTGGCGGTGGCGCAGGAACGCGTACCGCGAGACGCCCCGGCCGCGTTCGCGCTGGCCCTCCAGGGCCTCGTCCGGGGTGACGTCGAGGAGGAGCAGGTGGAGGGTGCCGCCCCGACGGCGGGCCTCACGGGCCAGCCAGCCGCGCACCCAGGCCTGCGTACCGCAGTCGTGCACGACGACCCCGGCGCCGGAGCGCAGGGCGCGGCGCAGTCCGGCGTAGTGGGCGAGACGGACGAGGGGGCGGTAGACCGCGTAGGGGAGGAAGGAGGGCGTACGGGCGTCCCAGCGGTCGCGGGTGTTCTGGGAGTCGATGCCGGGGCCGCGCACCGCCCGGCGCATCAGCGTGGACTTGCCGCTGCCGGGCAGGCCGGTGACCACGACGAGGTCGCGGGCGCCGAAGGTGAGGCCGTGCGGGCTGTGGCCCGAGCGCTCCCGCAGATCGCGGATCACGGGTGCCGGGCGCGGGGCGCACGCCTCCCGGGCGGGGGCGGCGGGCTGCGTGGGCAGCGCGTCGGTCAGTGCGAGGGCTGAGGTCGTCGCGTACGCCGTGGTCCTGTTCACCGTGATCGTCCTCCCATGGGGTCGGGAAGTACCGTCCCCGTCGAGTGTAAAGAGAAGGTAATACGCGGTGTCTCTCGTTTGGGTCCGATTACTGCAACAGGCCTGCTACAGGGCCGTATGTGTGCCTGTGGCACGACTGTGCCCCCTCTGTGAAGGGTCCCCCTGCCGTGCCGAGGCAATGCGTGCGATGATGTGCCCGCCAACTGCATACCGGCCGCTTGAATCCGCGCGGGAGAGTTCCGGACACCTACGGGTGGCCGGGCGCCGAAGGAGCAAGTCCCTCCCTTGAATCTCTCAGGCCCCGTACCGCGCGGGCGAGGCACATCTGAAAAGCGGGCCGCCGGTCCTGTGACCAGCGGCTCCACCCACGGTGCAAGCCATGTTCTTCATGGCGAACCTCTCAGGTTCCGATGACAGATGGGGAGGAACGACCTCGCCGTCATGCCCTGGGAGCACAACCGATGAGCAGTAGCCCTGTCCTGCGTCTGACCGCGCTCGATGCCCTGCATCGTTCGCTCGGCGCGACGATGACCGACTTCGCCGGCTGGGACATGCCCCTGCGGTACGGCTCCGAGCGCGACGAGCATGTCGCGGTGCGTACCCGGGCCGGTCTCTTCGATCTCTCGCACATGGGCGAGATCACCGTGACCGGGCCGGAGGCCGCCGCCCTCCTCGACTACGCGCTGGTCGGCAACATCGGGTCCGTAGCCGTGGGCCGCGCCCGCTACACGATGATCTGCCGGGCCGACGGCGGCATCCTCGACGACCTGATCGTCTACCGGCTGGCGGACACCGAATACCTGGTCGTGGCCAACGCCGGCAACGCGCAGATCGTGCTCGATGCTCTGCTGGAGCGGTCCGACAGCTTCGACGCGGTGGTCCGCGACGACCGGGACGCCTACGCGCTGATCGCCGTACAGGGCCCGGAGTCCCCCGGCATCCTCGCCTCCCTCACCGACGCCGATCTCGACGGCCTGAAGTACTACGCGGGCCTGCCCGGCACGGTCGCCGGTGTCCCCGCCCTCATCGCGCGCACCGGATACACCGGCGAGGACGGCTTCGAGCTGTTCGTGGCGCCGGGCGACGCGGAGAAGGTGTGGCAGGCGCTGACCGACGCGGGTACGCCCGCCGGGCTGGTCCCCTGCGGCCTGTCCTGCCGGGACACCCTGCGCCTGGAGGCGGGCATGCCGCTGTACGGGCACGAACTGACCACCTCCCTCACCCCCTTCGACGCCGGGCTCGGCCGGGTCGTCAAGTTCGACAAGGCGGGCGACTTCGTGGGCCGCGCGGCCCTGCGCGAGGCCGCCGAGCGTGCCTCGTACGAGCCGCCGCGGGTCCTGGTCGGCCTGGTCGCCGAGGGGCGTCGCGTCCCGCGCGCGGGGTACGCGGTCGTCGCCGACGGCCGGGTGATCGGCGAGGTCACCTCGGGCGCCCCCTCCCCCACGCTCGGCAGGCCGATCGCGATGGCGTACGTCGACTCCACGCACGCGGCGCCGGGCACGGCGGGCGTGGGCGTGGACATCCGGGGCAGCCACGAGCCGTACGAGGTCGTGGCGCTGCCGTTCTACAAGCGTCAGAAGTAGCTCTCGCCCCGGCACCCCGTCATGAGCAACGCGTGTCATGGCTGCTCACGGGCAGTCCCTGTAGTACCCCATGCATGACCAGTCCCCCGCGTACAGGAGAATTCAGGCCATGAGCAACCCCCAGCAGCTGCGCTACAGCAAGGAGCACGAGTGGCTGTCGGGCGCCGAGGACGGCGTCTCGACGGTCGGTATCACCGAGCACGCGGCCAACGCGCTCGGCGATGTCGTGTACGTCCAGCTTCCCGAGGTAGGTGCCACGGTGGCCGCGGGCGAGACCTGCGGTGAGCTGGAGTCGACCAAGTCCGTCAGCGACCTGTACTCCCCGGTCTCCGGTGAGGTCACCGAGGTCAACGAGGACGTCTCCAACGACCCGTCGCTGGTGAACTCCGCCCCGTTCGAAGGCGGTTGGCTCTTCAAGGTGCGCGTCGCGGAGGAGCCGGGCGACCTGCTCTCCGCGGACGAGTACACCGCGTTCTCCGGCAGCTGAGATCCCCGAGCCGATATCCCCGGCCAAGGACGTAAGGACGTACTGACCCCATGTCGCTTCTGAACACTCCCCTGCACGAGCTGGACCCGGAGGTCGCCGCCGCCGTCGACGCCGAGCTGAACCGTCAGCAGTCCACCCTGGAGATGATCGCCTCGGAGAACTTCGCTCCGGTCGCGGTCATGGAGGCCCAGGGCTCGGTCCTCACCAACAAGTACGCCGAGGGCTACCCGGGTCGCCGCTACTACGGCGGCTGCGAGCACGTCGACGTCGCCGAGCAGATCGCGATCGACCGGGTCAAGGAGCTGTTCGGCGCCGAGTACGCCAACGTCCAGCCGCACTCGGGCGCCTCCGCCAACCAGGCCGCGCTGTTCGCGCTGGCCCAGCCCGGCGACACCATCCTCGGCCTGGACCTGGCGCACGGCGGCCACCTCACCCACGGGATGCGGCTGAACTTCTCCGGCAAGCAGTTCAATGTGGTCGCGTACCACGTGGACGAGGCCGGCCTTGTCGACATGGCCGAGCTGGAGCAGCTCGCCAAGGAGCACCGGCCGAAGGTGATCATCGCGGGCTGGTCGGCGTACCCGAGGCAGCTGGACTTCGCGGAGTTCCGCCGGATCGCGGACGAGGTGGGCGCGTACCTCTGGGTCGACATGGCGCACTTCGCCGGGCTGGTCGCGGCGGGGCTGCACCCGAACCCGGTGCCGTACGCGGACGTCGTCACCTCGACGACCCACAAGACGCTGGGCGGCCCGCGCGGCGGGATCATCCTGGCCAAGCAGGAGTTCGCGAAGAAGCTGAACTCGTCCGTCTTCCCGGGCTTCCAGGGCGGCCCCCTGGAGCACGTGATCGCGGCGAAGGCGGTGTCCTTCAAGGTCGCCGCTTCGGACGACTTCAAGGAGCGCCAGCGGCGTACGGTGGAGGGCGCGCAGCTGCTCGCCGAGCGCCTCGTGCGTGCGGACGTCACGGAGCACGGCGTGTCCGTCCTCTCCGGCGGTACGGACGTCCACCTGGTCCTCGTCGACCTGCGCAACTCGGAGTTGGACGGCAAGCAGGCGGAGGACCGGCTCCACGAGGTCGGCATCACCGTCAACCGGAACGCGATCCCGAACGACCCGCGTCCGCCGATGGTGACGTCGGGGCTGCGGATCGGTACCCCGGCCCTCGCGACCCGCGGCTTCACGGCCGAGGACTTCGCGGAGGTCGCGGACGTCATCGCCGAGACCCTGAAGGCGCCCGCTCCCTTCGGGGAGGCCGACGCAGAAGCTCTGAAGGCCCGTGTGAAGGCGCTGGCCGACAAGCACCCGCTGTACCCCGGCCTGAACAAGTAGTTCTTCCTGGCGGGGGCACCCGACGACGTGTGCCCCCGCCCTCTCTGAGGAGTCACCGTGGCCGTTTCGGTCTTCGACCTGTTCTCGATCGGTATCGGCCCGTCCAGCTCCCACACGGTCGGCCCCATGCGCGCGGCCCGGCTGTTCGCCCGCCGGCTGCGCAACGAGGAGGTCCTCGGGGCGGTGGCGTCGGTCCGGGCGGAGCTGTACGGCTCGCTCGGCGCGACCGGCCACGGCCACGGCACGCCCAAGGCGGTGCTGCTCGGCCTGGAGGGCGCCTCGCCGCGCACGGTGGACGTGGAGGGCGCGGACGTCCGGGTCGAGCAGATCAAGGAGTCGGGCCGGCTCAGGCTCCTCGACGACCACGAGATCGCCTTCTCCTTCGACGACGACCTGGTCCTGCACCGCCGTAAGACACTCCCCTACCACGCGAACGGCATGACCCTGTGGGCGTACGACGCCTCGGGGACCGAGCTGCTCTCGAAGACGTACTACTCAGTGGGCGGCGGCTTCGTCGTCGACGAGGACGCGATAGGCGCGGACAGGATCAAGCTCGACGACACCCCGCTGAAGTACCCCTTCCGTACGGGCGACGAGCTGCTGCGCCTGGCGAAGGAGACGGGGCTGTCGATCTCCGCGCTGATGCTGGAGAACGAGCGGGCCTGGCGCACCGAGGACGAGATCCGCTCCGGGCTGCTGGACATCTGGCGCGTGATGCAGGCCTGCGTGTCACGCGGTATGTCCCGCGAGGGCATCCTGCCGGGCGGGCTCCGGGTGCGCCGCCGCGCGGCCATGTCGGCGCGTCAACTCCGGGCGGAGGGCGAGCCGTTGGCCCGCGCGATGGAGTGGATCACGCTGTACGCGATGGCGGTGAACGAGGAGAACGCGGCGGGCGGCCGGGTCGTGACGGCCCCGACGAACGGGGCGGCGGGGATCATCCCGGCGGTCCTGCACTACTACATCAACTTCGTGCCGGGCGCCGACGAGGACGGCGTGGTCCGCTTCATGCTGGCCGCCGGCGCGATCGGCATGCTGTTCAAGGAGAACGCGTCCATCTCCGGCGCGGAGGTCGGCTGCCAGGGCGAGGTCGGCTCGGCCTGCTCGATGGCGGCGGGCGCGCTGGCGGAGGTGCTCGGCGGCTCCCCGGAGCAGGTCGAGAACGCGGCCGAGATCGGCATGGAGCACAACCTCGGCCTGACCTGCGATCCGGTCGGCGGCCTGGTCCAGATCCCGTGCATCGAGCGGAACGGCATGGCCGCGGTGAAGGCGGTCACGGCGGCGCGGATGGCGATGCGGGGGGACGGGTCGCACAAGGTGTCCCTGGACAAGGTCATCAAGACGATGAAGGAGACGGGGGCGGACATGAGCGTGAAGTACAAGGAGACCGCGCGCGGCGGCCTCGCGGTGAACATCATCGAGTGCTGAGGGCGTAGGCCCTGGCGTCGCTGCCGGGTTCCGAGGGAGAGCTCGCCCCAGCGCCCTCGGGCAAATCCAGGCATGGAATCCATAAGTAACAAACACGGAATGGCTGGGCAATCTCCGTGGGTCACTCTCGCCTTGGTCGTCCGGCAGGAGGAAGTCGGCGCTGAGCACGGAGGGAAACGCGATGAGCCTTGTCAGCGAGTGCTGCATGGACCTCCGGTGCCGTGTCCACCAGTCGGCCTGGACGCGTGGACGCGTGGCGCACGGTTCACATTCGGCGTCCGAGGGCTCTCACGCCTGACCCACGCACCGTTGGCCGGGCCGATCGCCCTGCCCGGTCTGTGGTTCCGCGGTGTCGCTCTCCCTGGACCGGCTCGTCGCCACGCGCTTTCCCCACGTACTTCTCCAGACGCCGTCGTCCTGGCGTCTGCGCCTCATGGTGCCTGCTGGGCCGTTCCGGCAGCGTTTCATAGAAGGACCTTCGCATGACCACTGCTCTGCCCAGGCCTGCCCCGGCCGCCGTACGCCTGCTCGACGTGCCCCTGGTGTCCTACCGGGTGGGCGTCAGCGTGCCGGCCGACCGGAGCTCCATCGCCTACCGGCGCGGACTGCGGGACCTGGGCCTGAGCCACTTCTTCAGCGCGTAGGGGCCTGCTGTGAAGACCCTCGACGGCTTCATGACCCACGTCATGGCCAAGGCGTCCGCCGCCGGCCGGCAGCCCGGCCAGATGCACACCGAACGCTTCGCCCCGGCAGTTCCGTTACCTGCCGAGGGCGAACGTACGGGCTTCGCCCCATCCGGGTTCCGCCCCATCCAGGTTCTTCATGTCCGCCATGAGCCGGTACCCACCCGGCCAGTGAAAGGAACGCGTGCAATGACCAGAAGTTCGAGCAACGACGGCAGAGCGTTCGCCGCCGCCGACCGCCGTCTCTTCCTCAAGCGGGGACTGCAACTCGGCGGTGCCGTGATGCTCGGCGGCCCGCTGCTCGCCGCATGCGGCGACTCCGACTCGTCGTCCTCCAGCGCGTCCTCGTCGTCCGGTTCCAAGGGTTTCGGTGAGCTGACGCTGCGGCTGTCCTGGATCAAGAACGTCGAGTTCGCGGGCAGCTACATCGCGGACAGCAAGGGCTACTACACGGACGAGGGCTTCTCGAAGGTCACCCTGATCGGCGGCGGCCCGTCCGCGACGCCGATGGAGACGGACGTCGTGACCAAGAAGGCGCTCGTCGCGATCAGCGCCCCCGACATCACCGGCGCCGCCGTCTCCAAGGGTGCACCGCTGAAGATCATCGGCGCGCAGTTCCAGAGGAACCCGTTCTGCATCATGTCGATGGCCAAGGACCCGATCGCCAAGCCGGAGGACATGTACGGCAAGAAGATAGGCGTCCAGGCGGGCAACGAGTCCGTGTGGGCGGCGTACGTCAAGGCCACCGGGCTGGACGAGTCGAAGATCACGAAGGTGCCGGTGCAGTTCGACCCGCTGCCCCTGACCCAGGGCACCGTGGACGGCTGGTTCTCCTTCGTGACCAACGAGCCGAACACGCTGCGACTGAAGGGTTTCAAGGTCTCGACGATGCTGCTCGCCGACACCGGCTACCCGCTGGTCTCGGAGACCTACTGTGTCCGCCAGGACACCATCGACAAGCAGCGCGACCTGCTCAAGGCGTTCCTGCGCGCGGAGATCAAGGGCTGGAAGGCGAGCATCGCCGACCCGGCGCTCGGCGCGAAGCTCGCGGCCGAGACGTACGGCAAGGGACTCGGACTGACGACCGAGGAGCAGACCCTTGAGTCCGCGGACCAGAACAAGCTGCTCGTGAGCGCCGACACCCAGAAGAACGGCCTGTTCACGGTCACGCCGGAGCTGATCGAGGAGAACCTCAAGACACTGAAGTACGGCGGCCTCGACATCACCGCCGACAAGCTCTTCGACCTCTCGATCCTCGAAGAGGTCTACAAGGAGGACACCAGCCTCGTCTGAGGCTCCGGCGGTACCGGTGCGGCTCCGTCGGCCCACCGGTACCGGCTTCCCGTACCCGTACCCGTACCCGCACCCGTACCCGCACACCGCAGACCGAGGTCGCCAACTGATGAGTACCGCCGCCGCTGTTCCCGAAGCATCCGACGACGCACCCTCCGGTGCCGGTACCGGACTGTCCCTGCGCGGGCTGAGCAAGGAGTTCAAGCTCGGCCGACGCCACGTACCCGCACTGGCCGGCGTCGACCTGGACACGGCCGAGGGCCAGTTCCTCGCGCTGCTCGGGCCGTCGGGCTGCGGCAAGTCGACCGTTCTGCGGATCCTCGCCGGGCTCGACAGCCCGACCTCCGGTACGGCGCTCGTGCACGGCGAGGACCCGGAGGCGGCTCGCAAGCGGCACCACCTGGGCATAGCCTTCCAGGACGCCGCGCTGCTGCCGTGGCGCTCGGTCGCCGCCAACATACGGCTGCCGCTGGAGATCAGCGGAATCAAGCCCGACCCGGCGGCGATCTCCGACCTCATCAAGCTGGTCGGCCTCGAAGGCTTCGAGAAGGCCCGCCCCGCCCAGCTCTCCGGCGGCATGCGGCAGCGCGTCGCCATCGCCCGTTCGCTGGTCGTCGACCCCAAGGTGCTGCTGCTGGACGAGCCGTTCGGCGCCCTGGACGACATGACCCGCCAGCGGCTCAACCTCGAACTCCAGCGCATCTGGCAGGCCCGCGCGGTGACCACCCTGCTCGTCACCCACTCCATCAACGAGGCCGTCCTGCTCAGCGACACCGTCGCCGTGATGTCCCCCCGGCCCGGCCGGATCGTGGAGGTCGTCACCATCGACCTGCCCCGGCCGCGTACCCCGGAGATGATGCGCTCGGCCGAGTTCCACGCATACGCCGACCAGTTGTCGGAACTCCTGTTCGGCCGCACCGACGCCCCCGCCGACGACACCGAGCCCGCGGCGGAGGCGTCATGAGCGCCGGGCGCTCCGCCTGGACCGGCGGGGCCGTCGGCATCGCGGCTCTGATCGGGGCGTGGTCGCTGCTGTCCACCACGGTCTTCGGCCCGGGGGACGGCGTACCCACCCCCTGGGCGGTGGTGGCGAGCGTGTTCGACGACGGCTGGACCTTCTACAGTCCGCATGTCACGCAGACCGTGGGCGAGGCCCTGACCGGGTATCTGGTCGGCAACGCGCTTGCCCTGGGCCTGGCGGTGCTGGTGCTGCTGGTGCCCGTACTGGAGCGGGTGGTCACTCAGATCGCGGTGGCCTCCTACTGCCTGCCGATCGTGGCGATCGGCCCGATCCTGTCCCTCGTCCTGGACGGGGACAAGCCGATGTCGGCGATGGCCGGGCTGTCGGTCTTCTTCACCACCCTCATCGGCGCGCTGCTCGGGCTGCGCTCGGCCGATCCGGCCTCGCTGGACCTGGTACGCGCCTACGGCGGCGGGCGCTGGCAGCAGATGCTGCGGGTCCGTCTGATCGCCGCGCTGCCCAGCACGCTGGCCGCGCTCAAGATCGCCGGTCCGGCGGCGCTGCTCGGCGCGATCATCGGCGAGTACCTCGGCCGCGTCGACAGCGGCCTCGGCATCGCCATGACCATCGCCCAGCAGCAGCTCGACGTGCCCCGCACCTGGGGCATCGCCCTGGTCTCGGGAGCGGTGGCGGGCATCGCGTACGGCGTGGTCGGGCTCATCTCCCGCTACGCCCTGCCGTGGTCGCGCACGACGACAGTGGAAGGCGGACACGCATGAGCACCGCGACGGAGACGCGGACGGCACCCGCGTTGCGCTTCACGGCGGGCGTGCTGCGTCCGCTGATGAACGTGGTCGTGACGATGACGGCCGTCATCGTCCTGTGGATCGTCTTCCTGCAGGTCTACGACCTGGACCCGCTGGTGGCCAAGTCACCGATCGACATCTTCCACTACCTGTTCACGGGCGCGGACGCGAACGCCCACCGCTCCTTGGTCTCCTCCGGTCTGGGCCGCACGCTGCTCGATGCCGGGTTCGGCTTCGTCGCCGGGCTCGTGGCGGCGGTGGGGGTGGCGGTCGTCTTCGTCCTGCTGCGGAGCGTCGAGCAGGCGCTACTGCCGATGGCGGTCGTCGTGCGGTCCGTGCCCTTGGTGGCGATGACCCCACTCATCACCCTCGTCTTCGGCCGCGGCCTGATGGCCACCACCGTCATCAGCGGCCTGATCGTCTTCTTTCCCGCTCTGGTCACCATGACCTTCGGCCTGCGCTCCGCCTCCCGCCAGGCGGCCGACCTGTGCCGCGCGTACGGCGCCGGAGGCTGGACCATCGCCCGCAAGGTCATGCTGCCCAGCGCGGTCCCCGCCTTCTTCGCCAGCGCCCGCGTCGGCGTCCCCGGAGCCCTGATCGGCGCGATGCTCGCCGAATGGCTCTCCACCGGACAAGGCCTCGGCTACGCCATGCTCAAGGACTCCTCCACCTTCGACTACGACCACCTATGGGCCTCGGTCGCAGTCCTCACCGCCGTATCCGCACTTGCCTACAACATCATCGCGGCCATCGAGACGGTTGCCCTGGCCCGCTTCGCGCCCGACATCCGCCCGGGCACATGACTCCGACCGAGGCAACTCGTTCCCCTTCCCGGGGGCGTGGCCTCCCCGATTCGACGGAGAACTCGTGACAGACCTGACTGAGTTCATCTCGCATCTGCCCAAGTGCGAGTTGCATGTGCACATCGAGGGCACGCTGGAACCGGAGCTGAAGTTCGCCCTCGCCGCCCGGAACAACGTCACGTTGCCGTACGCCGACGCGGACGAGATGCGGGCCGGCTACGCGTTCCACGACCTGCCGTCGTTCCTCGCCTGCTACTACGAGGGCATGTCGGTCCTGCTGACCGAGGCCGACTTCTACGACCTGGCGTGGGCGTACCTGAACAAGGCGCAGGAACAGAACATCCGCTACGCGGAGATCTTCTTCGACCCGCAGGCGCACACCTCCCGCGGCATCACCTTCGGCACGGTGATCCGCGGGCTTCGCCGGGCGCTGATGGACGCGCGCCGGCTGCTCGACGTGCGGGCACAGCTCGTCATGTGCTTCATGCGGGACTTCTCCGCCGAGTACGCCATGGCCACGCTGATGGAGTCCCTTCCCTACCAGGAGTGGATCATCGGGGTCGGGCTGGACTCGGACGAGCGGGGCAACCCGCCGGCCAAGTTCGCCGCCGTCTTCGCACGGGCACGAGCGGAGGGCTACCAGCTGACGATGCACTGCGACGTGGACCAGGAGAACTCCGTCGACAACATCCGCCAGTGCCTGGACGTCATCGGGGTGGACCGGATCGACCACGGCGTGAACTGTCTGGAGAGCGAGGACCTCCAGAACGAGATCAAGGCGCGCGGCCTGGGCCTGACCGTCTGCCCGATCTCCAACAGCTACGTGCGCGGCTCCGACGGGCTGGCCGTCGTCCGCAAGATGCTCGACGGCGGACTACGCGTCACCATCAGCTCCGACGACCCGGCCTACATGAATGGCTACGTCACCGAGAATCTTCTCGCGGTGCAGGCCACCACTCCGCTCACCCCGGCAGAGCTGGTCCAACTGCAGCGCAACGCGTTCGAGATCGCCTGGCTGCCCGACGCCGTCAAGGACACCTACCTCACCGAGCTGGACGGCTACCTCACAACGGATGTCGAGTGCTGACGCTCTCGGCGCCGCCTGCCCGCTGCGCCACGGAGACGAAGGCCAGCTTCGCGCGTTGCAGTTCGTCCGGTCTCTCGTGGCTCCGGAGACAGTCGACGAGGTGCTGAGCCGCCTCGGCGGCCTCCGGCGGACCTTCCAGGAGCACCCCGCCCAGGGCTCGTTGCAGCAGAACGTCGTCGTCAGCCTGGCCCCGCCCGTTCCGTTCGGTGAGGATCCTGGCCTCCGCGGCGCCGAGGAACTCCGCGTAGGTCTGGCGGCGGAGGGTGAACTCGCGGTGACTCGTCTCGGCGCGGAGCGTCATGCGTACCGATTCGAGGAGCGCCTCCGCCTGGCGGTCGCCCGCGTGACGTGCGGCCGCCGCCTGCTGGATCCCCGCGCCGCGGGCGTACCAGCCGGTGACGACACTGCCCGCGATCGCCGATCCCGCGGCGATCAGTGCGATTCCCCAGTCACTCATGGCGTCATCCTCGCGATCAGCCCCGGCATGTCACCCCATCCTTGCCGAATGTGCGGTGTGGATCACTCTCGGGGGCCTTCGAACGGCGAGCGATAGGATCAGGCCATGTCGCCCGACGACGCGGAGGAAACCGCCCCGACCTGCGGAAACACCTGTTCCCGCACACCAGTTCCCGATATGCTGGACACTTTCGG
>NZ_JBIAQP010000002.1:186653-580699 GCF_042889145.1 Streptomyces sp. NPDC002680 | reverse complement strand
CGTGGCGACGGGCGACGGGCGACGGGCGACGGGCGACGGGCGACGGGCGACGGGCGACGGGCGACGGGCGACGGGCGACGGGCGACGGGCGACGGGCGACGGGCGGACTGTTCTGTTCGCGGCTCGGTCGGCGGTGGCTCTCTATCGGCTGCTCGATGTTCTTCCCGTTTTCTCCGGTGACGACCGGATCACCCGCCTGTTCACCCTCGTTCCGGGGTCCGACTTCGGTGTCGACGCTCTCGCCGCGATCGACGCCCTCGGCGGCCGCACGGTGCCGTGGACCGAAGCGTGCGGTAGGACGTACGACCTGGTCGTGGCCGCGAGCCCGAAGGGCGACCTGAGGCTGCTGCGCGGCCCGCGTGTCCTCCTGCCGCACGGCGCGGGCTTCAACAAGTCGATCCCCGGCGAGGGTTCGGCCGACTCGGCGTCCGGACTGGACCCGACGTATCTGCGGCAGGCCGAGCACGAGGACGCACCGCTCGCGCTGCACGCCCTGGCCCATCCCGATCAGGTCGCCAAGCTCGCCGCCACGGATCCGCGGGCCGCCCGGCACGCGAAGGTGATCGGCGATCTCACCCTGGAGCGTGTCCTCGCTTCGACATCCCTGCGTGACCGCTACCGCGCGGCGTTGGGCACCGGAGCCCGCACACTGATCGTCCTCGTCTCCACCTGGGGGAAGGAGTCCCTCATCCGGCGACACCCCGGGCTGCCCGCCCGGCTCGCGGCCCAACTACCCCACGACGAATACCAGTTGGCGCTCGTGGTCCACCCCAACGAGCGCAGCCTGCTCGGGACGTACGAACTGACCGAACGCCTCGCCCCCGCCCTCGACGCGGGCATGATCCTGCCGGACCCGCACGAGGAGTGGGCCTCCGTCCTGATCGCCGCCGATGCCCTGGTGACCGACCACGGATCCTCCGCCCTGTACTACTGCGCCGCCGAGGACCGCCCCGTCGTGAGTGTCCACCGAGGCGGCGGCGAACTGATCCGCGACAGCCCCATGGGCGAACTCATCGCCCGAATACCGCAGTTGGGACGCGCCGAGAACATCACCGACGCCCTGCGGGCGTACCGGCCGGGTCTCGGGCACGCCGCCGCCCAGGCCGCGTTCGCGCCTCCCGGCGATGCCATGGACCTGCTGCGAACCGAGATGTACATCCTGCTCGGTCTCGCGCCACCCCCGCATCACGTCACCCCCCGGCTGCTGCCGCTGCCCGCACCCGCCGTGCGGATACCCACAGCCTTCGACGTCCACGTCGCGACCACCGCGACCGGCACCCGTATCACCCGGCACCCGGCCGGCACCGGGCCGCCGGGCCACCACCTGGCCGTCGAGCACGGTGCCGCCGGTGAACAACTCGCCCGTTCCGCAGGCCTGTTGTACCGCCGCCCGCTCCCGGCGTCCGCGGCCCCCGTGGACCTGGCCTGGACCGCCGACGGCTGGATCCGGCACGCCCTGTCCTCCTACCCTGGCTGCCGTTCCGCCGCGGCGCTGCTGCCGTCCGGTGGGTGCCTGCTCGGATTCCGCGGTCATGAGCGGACGTACGCCGTCCAGGTCGAGCCGTGCTCCGAAGGAGGCCGGGTCGTACGGATCGACCCGGCCGTCGCGCTGTCGGCCGTACACGCCCGGCTGGTCTCCGCCAAGCCCGTCCCGGACAGCGGCATCGTGCTGGACTGCCTCGTCGGAGAACGGGCCTTCCGCGTCACCCTGCGGCCGGCCACCGACAGCGAAGCGACCCAGGTGATCTAGACCAGACCGTCGCGCCGCCGGAGAGTCCGGGCCGTCGTGCGGTGGGCCTCGGCCGCCGACAAGTGCCCCTCGGCTGTGTCCAGTTCGGCGAGCGCGTCGTGCACGCGGGCCAGATCGAAGCCCGCGCGCCGCCGGTCGGCCCGCCCGAGTGCCCCCTCGTACAGTTCACGGGCCTCGCCGGTCCGGCCGAGGCGGTGCAGGACACCGGCGAGGAGGAACGCCGAACGTCCGATCAGCCTCTCCCGCTCCTGCGCCACGAACCCGGCGTGCGCCTCGGACAGCAGATCGCGTGCCGTCTCCAGGTCGTCCGCCTTCGCGCTCGCCTCACCCATCCGGTAGGTCTGGAGCAGGACGCCGTAGGTGTTGCCGATCGCCCGGTGCATGTCCCGGGAGCCCGCGAAGTCGGCCAGGGCGGCACTCCAGTCTCCCCGTGCGCCCTTGAGCATGCCTCGGTGCTCGACGGCCGACGCGGCGAGCTTGCGCTCCTGGTCCGAGTGCCCCAGCAGATCGACGGCGGCCATCGCGCGGTCGATCTGGACCTGAGCCTCGTCCAGTTCCTCCGACTCCCACAGCTGCCTGGCCAGTTGGCATCGTGTGCGCACCAGCCATGACGCGTTCCCCGCGTGTCGGACCGCCGAGTCGACCGCGCGCCGGAAGACCTTCATCGCCTCGGACTGGTGGGGATGGTCCAGGGCGTGCGTCCACATGGGCTCCGACAGGGCCACGACCTCGGTGTCCATGCCCCGGGCGTGGGCCAGGCGCGAGCACGCGAACAGCACATGGCGTTCCTCGTCCAGCCAGTGGGCCGCGCGTTCGGCGCGTTGGGCCCGGACCCGCTCGTCCTCTGTCGCCTTCGGATCCTCCAGCGGAGCGTCCGGCACACCGGGAACAGGATCGAGAAGATCCACCACGGTCAGCCGACGGCCCGCGGCGAACCGATCGGCCAGCTGAGCCTGTCGTACGAACCAGCGCAGCAGCCTCGTCTGCGCCTCGGCCACCTCATCGTCCGTCGTCTCCCGGCGGGACCGGCGCAGCGCGTGTGCGCGCAGCGGTCCCAGGAGCCTCATCTGGCCGGCCTCCGTCAGCGACAGCAGGCGCAGGTCCAGTAATCCGGCCCGGTTCAGTTCCTCCAGGGCGTCCTGGCAGTCCTCCGCTCCGAGTCCCGACAGCGCGGTGGCGGAGTGGAGCGTGAACGTCTCACCGGGATGGTGCGGAAGCAGCCGGTAGAGCAGGGCGGCCGGACGGGACAGTTCGGCGTAGGCCGTGTCCCAGAGGTGTTCCACTTCGGAGACCCCCTTCTCGTCCAACTCCGCCTGGAATTCGGCGAGCAGACGGGAGAGCGGACGCATCCGCTGTGCGCGCACCAGCTGTCCCGCCACGTGCAGCGCCGCGGGAAGGCCGTCGCACAGCCGGACCACCGCCCGTACGGCCTCCGGGTCGGCGGCCAGCCGACGGTCCTGGACGATCAGCTCCAGCAGTTCTGTGGCCGCCCGCTCGTCCAGTGGCAGCAGCGGCAGATCCACCACGGCGCCGGCCTCGAACTCGTGGAGCGGGCCGTGACTCGTGACGATCACCACGCTGTCGCCCGACGCCGGAAGCAGGGGGACGACATCCGAGGCGTAGCGCACGTTGTCCAGCAGGAGGATCAGTTTCGCGTCGGAGGTCCTGCGCCGGTACTGCGCGCAGCGGGCCGCGAACTGGTGCTCCACCCTGTCCGACGCCACGTCGAGGGACGTCAGCAGCCGGGAGAGCACATCACCGGGGTCCACAGCGCCGCCCACCCGGAAGTCGTCGAGGTCGACGGACAGCACATCGGTGAAGGAGAAGCGGTCGCACAGATTGCGGGCGATCCGGACGGCCAGCTCCGTCTTGCCCAGGCCGGTCGGCGCGCGCAGCCCCAGGACGGGCGGACGGGAACGGCTCCGCCACCCCGTCACGGCACGCAGGGCACGGTCCTGCTCCTCGTCCCGGTTGACGAAGTTCAGCCGCTCCGGCGGAAGTTCGACCCTCACACAGCCCCCTCGGTCATCCGTGGCGCTTTGCCCGCACTGCCCGACGATCATGCACTGTAGAGACTTTCACGCCCGGTGTCCCCCACCCTCGGCACCGCCGGAACCCCCGGTGGCAGGTTGAACGGTGTGACCACCTGGATCGCCGAGGGCAGTGACGGGCCGTCGTCCGGGAGTGCCTTGTGGGCGCGCATGACGACCTGGCAGGCGCGGCGCATGTCCTGGCGCAGGTCGTGGTGGAGAACCGCGGAGAGACGGCGCTCGCGCAGCAGACGGGTGTTGTCGTGGTCGAGGTCGTGGGCGATGAACACCGCGCACTCCCGGCCGAGCGCGTCGAAGGCGTCGAGGGTGGCGAGGTTGCCGCCGCCCGCGGAGTAGACGGCGATGATGTCCTCGTCCCGCTTGAGCGCCTCCAGGACCAGATCGTGCTGGGTGGCGTCGAGGCCGTCGCTGTCGGTGACCTCCACCAGGGACCGTCGGGGGTCGGCGAGGCGCATCGCGCTGCGGAAGCCCATCTCGCGTTCCTCCTCGCCCCGGAAGGAGCCCCGGCTGATGGTGGTGAGCACGTTGCCGGGCCGGCTGCCCAGCCACTGGCCCAGGAGGTAGGCGGCGGTGGCGCCGGCCGCGCGGTTGTCGATGCCGACGTACGCCAGGCGGGCGCTGTGGGGCAGGTCGGTCACCAGGGTGACGACGGGGATGCCGGCCGCGACCAGCCGGCCGACCGCCGCCGCGATCTCCGGCTCGTCGGGGGCCTTGAGGATCACGCCCTGTGTACCGCGCTTCGCGATCTTCTCCAGGGTTCCGACCAGTTCGGCGGGAGAGCAGGTCTCGCGGAAGTGGAAGCGTGAGCGGACGTGCGCGGGGTGCAGGGAGGGCAGTTCGGCTTCGAGCGCCTCCCGTACGGCGGTGGAGAACCGCTCCGGGGTCTGCATCACGATGTCGATCATGAAGGTGCGGCCGCCGAGCCGGACCTGGCTCTGCTGGCGGTCCAGGTCGTTGATGGCTTCATGCACCTCCCTGACGGTGCTCTCCGTCACGTTGCCCCGCTGGTTGAGGACGCGGTCGACCGTGGCCGTGCTCAGCCCGGCCTGCCTGGCGATTTCCCTGATCGGGTAGCGGTGTCGCATGACTGGTCCCAAGGAGCGATGATGAAAACCGATGATGGACTTTTGATGCGATGAGAAGCATTGAATGATGGGTTCGGGTTCTCAAGACTGGCAGAAACGCACGGACTGCGAAAGGACCCTGATGTCTCCCCCAGCCGTGGGAGCGCGGACTTGGCTGACCGAGGCCGACTGCGATCTCGATGTGTTCCGCTCACTCGTGGAGCAGACCACCGACCCCGCCGACCATCCCTCGGCCGAGCGCGTCGAACAGAACGTCCCGCTGTACGACAGTGATCGGCTCCGCGGCCTCGCGGTCACCGCCGAGGGGCGTCGCGACGTACAGAGCGAACTGGTGCGGGCGCTGCTCGACGGGCCCGGCATCGTGGTCCTCAAGGGTGCCTTCCCGGACGCGGCCGTCGTGGACGCGGCGTCCGGGGCCTTTCGTGCGCTGATCGAGGAGGAGCGCGCGAGCGGCACGGCCCGTGGTGACCACTTCGCCAGGCCGGGCGCGAACGACCGGGTGTGGAACGCCCTGGACAAGGTGGCCGTACGGGCGCCGGAGGTGTTCGCCGACTACTACGCCAACGACATCCTGGAGCTGGTCGCCGAGGCCTGGCTCGGCCCGGCCTACCAGGTGACCTCGCAGGTCAACGTGGTGAACCCGGGCGGCGCGGCGCAGAGCGTCCACCGTGACTACCATCTCGGGTTCCTCTCCCAGGAGCAGGCGGCGGCCTATCCCGCCCACGTCCACCGGCTCTCCCCGGTGCTCACGCTGCAGGGCGCTGTGGCCCACTGCGACATGCCCGTGGAGTCCGGCCCGACGCTCTATCTCCCGCACTCGCAGAAGTTCGAGCCCGGCTATCTCGCCTGGCGGCTGCCGGAGTTCGTCGCGTACTTCGACGCCCACCGCGTCCAGCTCCCGCTGGAGAAGGGCGACGCCGTCTTCTTCAACCCGGCGCTCTTCCACGCCGCCGGGCACAACCGCTCGGCCGGCATCCGGCGTATGGCGAACCTGCTGCAGATCTCCTCCGCCTTCGGGCGGGCCATGGAGACGGTGGACCGCGAGGCGATGGTGAACGCGCTGTTCCCGGTGCTGCTGCGCCGCAAGGCCGAGGGCGTCTCGGATGACTGGCTGCGCCGCGTGGTCGCGGCCACCGCCGAGGGGTACGCGTTCCCCACCGATCTCGATCTCGACCCGCCGGTCAAGGGTCTCGCGCCGCCCTCCCAGGCGGACACCGTCCGGCAGGCCGTCGCCGAGGACTGGGACCCCGGGCGACTGCGCCAGGAACTGCGGGCGGCCGCAGAACGCCGCCGAAGCTGAAAGGGACACCACTGTTCATGGGACTGCTTGAGATCCCGCCGCTCGAAGACATGGTCGTCCTCGGCGACAACGGCAGCCAGGGCGTCGTGCGGGCGGCCGTACGGGAAGGCGCGACCGTCGTCTTCACCGGCCGCCGGAGCGACGTCGGCGAGAAGCTCGCCGCGGACACGGGCGCGCACTTCGTACGGCCGGAGCTGTCCGATCCGGAGCGGGCACGCTACAGCGCCGTACGGGCCGTCGACGCCCACGGGCGTGTCGACTGTGCGGCGGGCGATGTCCACACGGCGTCCGCCCTGCCCGCCCTCGTCGACGGCGGCATCGCCGTCGTCGCCAACTCCCGCCACGACAACCGCGGTTACGACGTACGTCTGGAACCGCACGGGATGCAGGACGGCATCGGGGTGGCGGCGGGGAGTCGGACCTTCCCCCGCACGGTCGCGGACGCCGTCGAGGCGTGCGCCCTGTCGCCGCGTGAGCAGCGGCCCGTACGACTGGACGAGGTGCGCGAGTCGTGACGGACGAACCCCTGCGCATCGGGGTCCTGGGCGCGGCCCGGATCGCCGAGCTGTCGATCGTCGGGCCGGCGCGTGCGACCGGTCACCGGCTCGTCGCGGTGGCCGCCCGCGACCGTGGCCGGGCCGAGGCCTTCGCCGCCGCGCACGGCGTGGAGCGGGTGGTCGGCTCCTACGCCGACCTGATCGCCGACCCGGAGGTCGAGGTCGTCTACAACCCCCTCGCCAACAGCCTGCACGGGCCGTGGAACCTGGCCGCGCTGCGGGCCGGCAAGCACGTCCTGACCGAGAAGCCGTCGGCGAGCAACGCGGCGGAGGCGGCCGAGGTCCGCGACGCCGTCGCCAAGGCGGGCACGGTGTTCATGGAGGGCTTCCACTATCTGTTCCACCCGGTCACCCGGCGTCTGCACGAACTGCTGGGCAGTGGGGAGTTGGGCGAGCTCCGGCATGTCGAGACCGTGGTCGCCATGCCCGCGCCGCCGGACAGCGACGTACGGTGGTCGCTCCCACTGGCGGGCGGCGCGCTGATGGACCTCGGCTGCTACAGCCTGCACGCCCAGCGCGTCCTCGCGCCCTGGGCGGGCGGGGCGCCCCGGCTGGTCGGCGCGCGCGGCGGTGCGAAGGCGGGGGCCTCGGGGGTCGACGAGTGGCTGGACGCCGATCTGGAGTTCCCGGACGGCGCGACGGGCAGCGCCCGCTGTCACATGGCCCACGACAGCTGGCAGATGAGCTGCCGTGTCGTGGGTTCGCTCGGTGAGGCCACGGCGGTGAACTTCGTACAGCCCCATCTGGACGACCGGGTCGTCGTCCGTACGGCCGCCGGTGAGCGCACGGAGGAACTCGGCCGCCGGTCCTCGTACACCTACCAACTGGAGGCGTTCGCCGCCCGGTTGAGGCACGGGGTACGGCCGGCGCTCGACGCGGACGACGCGCTGACCACGATGCGGCTCATCGACGACTGCTACCGGGCGGCCGGATTCCCGGTCCGGCCGCGTACGGTCCTGCCGAACGTCGGCTGAGGGAGCGGCAGTTGGGGGCGGTACCTGCGGTACCCGTCGGGTGCCGCCCCAACTGCCGTGTGCCGTCTACCGGTAGAGGGCCGGTCGCTCGATCAGCTCGACCTCGACGCGGTGCCCCTTCCGCTCGTCCCGCTGGGAGAGCACGCCCGCCTCGCAGACGGCCGCGGCGGCGTAGCCGTCCCAGACGCTGGGGCCGGTGATCCCGCCGCTCCGGGTGGCGTCCACCCAGGCCTGGACCTCGCGGTCGTAGGCGTCCTCGAAGCGCTCGACGTAGTCCGGCGTGATACGTCCGCCCCAGCGGCCGTCGGCGCTCACGCGCGGCCCGGGCTCGTCGCCGATGCGTACGGTGCCCCGCTCGCAGACCGCTTCGGCGTGCACCTGGTAGCCGTAGCCGCAGTGGCCGAAGATCTCGACGTCGACCAGGGCGCCCAACTCGGTCTCGAAGAGGACGAATTGGGGGTCGTTCATCCCGGCCGGGGCATGTGCCGTCGGGGCCGGCTTGTGCACGGTGACCGCGGTGATCTCCTGATCGAGGAGCCAGCGCGTCACGTCCATCTCGTGCACCACCGAGTCGTTGATGAGCATCTCGTTGGTGAACCACGGCGGCATGGACAGATTCCGGTGCCGGTGGTGCAGCATCAGGGTCCTGCCCAGTTCCCCGCTGTCGAGGAGCCGCTTCAGCCTCATGTACTCGGCGTCGTACCGCCGCATGAAGCCGACCTGGACGCGCCGGTGTCCGAGCCGCTGCTCGGCCTCCAGGACGCGCAGGGCGGAGGCCGCGTCGGGGGTGAGCGGCTTCTCGCACAGGACGGGCAGATCACGGCCGAGCGCTTCGAGCAGGGCGGCCTCGTGGGCGGGTCCCGGGGAGGCGATGAGTACGGCGTCCACGTCCCGCGCGGCCATGGCCGCCGCCGGTTCGGTGTACGCGGTGCAGCCCTCGATGGCGTCCGCGAGCGTCTTGGCGCGCTCCGCCTCGATGTCGACGACGGCTGTCACGCGTGCGCCGCTGATGACGTCGTGGAGCCTGCGTACGTGGTCCGCGCCCATCTTGCCGGTGCCGACGACGGCAACACCCAGTGCTCGCTGAGGTGGCATGTTCGTGAGGTCTCCAGTGCTGGTGGGGGTCGGTCGGCCCAGGAGTAACGGTAGGTGGGCCGCGGGGCGTTTCTGAAGAGCGGTAATCCATCATTGTCGCGTCATCGAACCCATCATTTGTCCATCATCCGTGCCACCGGTGCACTAGGGTCAGAACCCCTCCCGCGGGATTGGAGTGGGTTTGGAGTGGGTTTGGAATTGCTGTTGAGTGATCGACATCACATGGAACCCGTCGGTCACCGGATGGCAGAGCCAGTTATGGAACCACCCTTCCGGGCCCGCATACGCGCGGGCGACGAGAACTCCTTCCGCGTGCTCTTCCAGGAGCACGGGCGGGCTGTGTACAACCACTGTTTCCGCCTGACCGGGGACTGGTCGGTCGCCGAGGACTGCGTCTCGCTGACGTTCCTCGAAACCTGGCGGATGCGGGAGAAGGTCGAGCCGGACGGCGGCAGTCTGCTGCCGTGGCTGCTGGGGATCGCCACCAACGTGGTGCACCACCGCAGACGGACGGCCCGGCGGCACCGGGCCCTCATGGAACGCATGCCTCCGCCCGGCCTGTTGCCGGACTTCGCCGACGAGGTGGTCGGCCGGCTGGAGGACCAGCAGCGGATAGCCGCGGTGCGCAAGGCACTTGACCAGTTGTCGCGGCCGGACCGCGAGGTGCTGGCGCTGTGCGTGTGGGCGGGTCTTGACTACGCCGCGACCGCCGAGGCGCTGGGGATACCGGTGGGCACCGTCCGTTCCCGGCTGTCGCGGGCGCGCCGCCGGCTGGAGAAGCTGGCGCTGAAAAATCTTGGGCAGGACCTGGAACCCGCGGCTGCGCGGCGGCAGCAGACAGGTGACCGCCACGAGGCGGTCCGGCCGAGCAGTGGGAAGGGAGAGGGACCGTGGTGAGCAGGGACCATGAGCAGGACGGAGACGTGCGAGAGCTGCGCCGGCTGCTGGCCGTGCCGGCCGAACGGGACTTCCCCGAGGGCCGACAGGTTCAGCGGGAGGAACATCTGATGCGCGGTTTGCGGACGTTGGCGGGACAGCGTACCGACGGGCGCGGGCGCCGGGTGGGGCAGCGGCTGGCGATGGGGCTGGCGGCGGCAGCGGTCGCGGCGGGCGTGACGGTGGCACTGCCGGGCGGGTCGGACAGCGGGACGGAGAGCGGGAAGAAGGCCGAGAACGGGACCGAACAGGGGACCGAGAAGGACACGGGGACGGGAACCGGGACCGGGAAGAAGACCGACGCGGTCCCGGCCGGCTACGCGGTGAAGAAGAACGCGAACGGCACGCTGACCATCTACCTCAAGGAGCTCAGCATGTGGAGCAACGGGGACGCGGCGCACTTCAAGGAGATGACGGCCAAGATCCGGGCGGCCGGCTTCACCGCGGTCGTCGAGAACTTCCCCTGGGACAAGATCTGCGGGCAGGACCGGGGAGAGGTGCTGAAGCCGGAGAAGACCGGTGACGGCGACTGGGACTACAGGTACGTCATGACGCACTCGGACACGTATCTGCTCACGGTGCACGAGCCCGAGCCCGCCCCGAAGGGGTCCGGCACGACGCAGCCGACCTTCTACAGCGACAAGTTCATCAAGGGCCCGGTCAAACCGTGCAAGTCCTCGTGATGCGCCCCTGGAAGAACCCGTCAGAAGAACCCGTGCAGGCCAATCGCATGTGCCCGTGGAATCACTTGTGCAAAGGTGGGGAGCACATCAACTCCTGTCCCCCCACCCGCACTTCAGGGAGCACCGCATGCTGCGCGGCATCGACGTGAGCGCGTACCAGTCCGACGCCTACGACACGGACGGTCTCTCCTTCGTCTTCATCAAGGCGACGGAGGGCCGTACGTACGTCAACCCGAAGCTGACCGCCCAGACGAAGCGGGCCCGCGACGCCGGCTGCGTGGTCGGCTTCTACCACTTCCTCTGGCCCGGCAACCTGACCGCCCAGGCGGAGTACTTCGTCAGCCAGGCCCCGGAGCGGGGGAACGCCGACATCCTCGCCGTCGACTGGGAGACGACGGGCGACGGCACCCACGCGTCGAACGCGGAGAAGGACACCTTCATCCGCAAGGTGAAGGAGCTGCGGCCGGACTGCCGGGTCGTCCTCTACTGCAACCGGAACTACTGGCTGAACGTCGACACGACCTCCTACGCGGGCGACGGACTGTGGATCGCCGACTACGTGACGGCCGGTGAGCCCCGTATCCAGGCGAAGTGGCTCTTCCACCAGTACACCGACGACCCGGTCGACACGAACGTCGGCGACTTCGCGACCAAGAAGGCGCTTCAGGAGTGGGCGGACTTCAAGTGACGGGTCCGTCCACCGACGGGTTCGTCGACCGAAGGGCTCACCGGCTGACGGGCTCATCGACTGACGGGTGACGGCCGACATATCCTCGGCACAGCCGCACACCTGGACCGGGGGCGTCCCATGGCCGAGACGGGCACATCGTGAACGGTGGTCGCCGTCCGGCCACCTTCTGGGCGGCGCTGGCGCCCGCCGAGCGGGACGCGCTGCTCCGGGTGGCGAGCCGGGTGTCGCTGCCCGCCGACGAGCAGTTCCTGGCACAGGGCGAGGACTCCGACCATCTGGTCGTGCTGCTGCGCGGCTGGGTCAAGGTCGTCGCCCAGTCCCACGCCGGCTACCGCGCCCTGCTCGCCCTGCGCGGTCCCGGTGAACTCCTCGGTGAGCAGGCGGGGTTGGAGCGCAGGCGCCGCTCGGCCTCGCTGCTCACGGCGACGACGGTCGACCTGCTGCAGCTGCCGGCCGCCCGTTTCCAGGCGCTGGCCCGGGCCAGCGCGGGAGTGTCGGCGGCGCTGGAGCAGACCTTGTCCGGGCGGCTGCGCGAGGCCGACGTCCAGCGCACCGGCATCACCGAACCGGTCCCGGTGCGTCTCGCCGCCCTCCTCCTCGACCTGGCCGAACGCTGCGGGCATCCCGACCCGGACGGCACCGGCGTACGCATCACCCTGCCCCTCTCCCAGGACGACCTGGCGGGGCTGGTGCTCAGCTCACGCCGTACGGTGAGCCGGGTGCTGGAGCAATGGCGGGGCCGGGGCTGGATCGTGACGGGGCGTCAGTCGTTGCTGATCCGGTCGGTCGATCAGCTGAAGGGGCAGGCGTTCGGGGGGTGACCGACCGGGGCGCCGGAAGTTCCGCCCTGCACGAGGGATTTCACGTGCACCTGTGACGTCCGCTCAGACCTCGTCGTACTCTTCCTCCTCCTCGTCGTCCCCGTCGATCATCTCCGTCCCGCTCTCCGTCAGTTCCTCCCTGCGCGGGGCGGCCGCGACCCCCTGACCCGTGCGCAGGTCGCGCAGCCGGGAGAGCATGTCCTGCATCGCGGCCATCGGCAGGGCCTGGACGAGGGCGCTGATGTCGCCGCCGCCGATGTACTCGGGAACGTCGAACTTGGCGAACTCCCGGACGATGCGGATCATCGCCACGTTGTCCGGGCCCAGCAGAGCCACCTCCTCCTTGAGTTCGAGGGCGACCCGCCGGGCTTCCTGCCGCACCCGGTACTCGTCGATCAGGTCCTCCAACTTGGCGTTCTCCAGGCTCACTCCGAGGTTTTCGCCGCGCATCTCCTCGTAGAACTTCTCCTTGAGGCGTTCGAGGAGGACGGGGTCCGTGGGGGTGAAGCTGCCGAGAGTGCCGCCCAGCATGCCGAGTTCCCACTTCTCCAGCGCGTGCATGACCCGGTCGGTGAGTTCCTTGCGGACGTCCTGGTAACTGGCGAGGAAGTCCAGCACCGAGCTGGTCATGGCGATCTGGGCGAAGTACCCGGCGACGGTCAGTCCGAGGACGTCCCGCACGAACCGCTTCATGGGGGCCCGGTCGTTCACGAGGCCGCCCAGGTCGGAGTCGCTGTCGTTGCCGAACTGGCTGACCAGCCTGGGTGCCACGCGCGGCGGGATCTGCAGGTTCTGCGAGAGCGTCACCGCCAGGTCGAAACCCTGGACGTTGACGACGATCGGCCCGAGGTCCGCGTCGTAGTTGTCGGTCTCTGCGCCCTGCTTGTTCTGCCAGGTGAGGATCAGCACCCGGGTCGGGATGAGCATCACGCGGACGAACCACGGGTTGAGCGCGTACGTCGTGCCCTGGCCCAGGGTCTCCTCCTGGATGCCGCGCTGCCCCCCGTTCGCCAGGAAGGCCCAGGGCCGGCGGAAGCTGCTGTGTCCCGCCACCCGCGGGGCCACCGTGCCGGACTCCGCGTCCTGCGGGGGTTCGGCCCCGTCAAGGGTGACGACCACTCCGGTGTAGCCCTCGCTGATGGCGACCTCCCGGAGATGGGCCGCGGTCAGCCCCTCTCGCGAGGAGCCCACGGTGTCGACCGTGATGACCTCGAACAGCTCCGGGTTGATGGCGTAGGAGGTCCCGCCACCCAGGATGGCGAGCTGCTTGCCCTGTTCGCCGCCGCCGGACAGGAAAGCCTGGCCGTCCTGGAAGCTGTTGCACTCGACATGGCGGCCGAACCGCCGCTCCGGCGGCCGGACGGCCCCCTCCCTGGCCCGCACCAGACCCACCGTGCCCAACGGCACCTCGGTGCGCGGACGCGTCTCGACCTCGAACAGCCGGGTGTTGATGTAGTACGACTGGCCACCTGCCAGCGTCGTCACCTGGACACCCTGTTCGCCGCCGCCGAGAAGGAATGCCTCGCCGTCCCGGAAGTTGTCGCACTCGATGTGCCGGCCCAGGGTGCGGCCGTCGGTCAGGTCGCGTCCCTCCCTTGCCCTGACCAGGCCGATCATCCCCGCCGGAACGTGTACGCGGGGCACGTATTCCACGCGGTGCAGCATCGGTGTGAGCCAGTGGAGGCCGCCCGGGAGCAGCGTGCGAGCCTGTACGCCTTTCGCGGTGCCGGGGTTGATCTCCTTGAACGCGGGATCGGGATACGAGGGGCCGAACCGGCGGGTGACGATGCCCACATGATCGGCGGGCACCAGGACGCACCCCGCCCAGCCGGCCCACAGGGCCGCTGCCAGCAGGAGTACGAGGACGAGGACGATCAGGATTTCCATCATGAGGTGGCCTTCCACTCACGCAGCCGTGCGTGGATCGCCAGCACGGTCGTGCTCCAACGGTCGTACCAGTCGGGGATGTTCTCGTGCCCGGGATCCCGGAGGGTGGGAAAGAACCCGGGCCGCACCAGCCGACCGGGCTGTTCCGGGCCCGGCGCGGACCGTCGTACGAAGTCGCGGTAGAGCCGGGGTGCGAGTTCCTCCGACGAGTCGCGCCAGCCCAGGGCCGCGCCCAGGTCGAGGAAGTACAGGCCGCCCCGTCGGCCCGGGTCGGGGACGAGTGCGAGTTGTCTGCCGAAACCCTGGCGGCCGTCGGAACAGCCGGCCCACAGTGAGTCGATGCCGGCCAGCAGGTCCAGCGGGACCTCGGCGGCCCGGCGGTGGCTCAGCCAGCCCTCGGTGAGCCGGCCGGCCGTCTCCAGTACGAGCCGGGTGGTCAGCAGGTCGGCGTGCGCGTACTCGCCCTCGGCGAGATGGGCGCGCAGCTGTTCGAGAGCGGCCGACTGTGTCAGGGAGACCACCGGCACCCGACGGCCGCCGGGCCCGCGGTGCGTCGCTTCGGGGAGCCGGACCGGGCGTCTGTGCCGTACGTCGTCGTACAGCCGGTGCAACAGGTCGAGTTGCGCCGCGTCGGGCAGGGTGTGGTCGCGGGCGTCCAGGTGCCAGGTGGCGGCCAGGTGGAAGTTGACGTCACCGTCGAGGAGTACGGGCACGAAGGGCCGCCCGTGCACCTGGCCCTCCAGGATCATGCGGGTGACGTCGTCGGAGTCCTGCGACCGGGGAGTCATCACGACGACGACTGCCACGGCGTACCGGAGCTGCTGTCTGATCGTCCAGAACTGGGCGTCGCCGGGCCGGAGATCGTCCGTCGACCACACCGGCAGCCCGGCCGAGCGCAGATGCCCGGCCAGCCGAGCGCCGTACTCGGCGTCGGCGGGGGCATGGCAGACGACGAAGGCGGGGTCCGCCGGGGGTGTGAGGGGCCGGGGCGGGCTGGGATTCGCGGCGTCGAGGTTGTCCGGGGAGGGGACGGCGTCCGTCGGGCGGGGGCGGCCCGTGATGACGTCCGCGAGTTCGGCCGCCATGGACGCGAACTCCTGGCCGGTGACGTCGCTGAAGTCCCGCCAGACCCGGTGGGCGGCGAACGGGGGCCTGCGCACGTGCCCGAGCAGCACAGGGACGAAGTGCAGACCGCGCGAGGCTGCCTCGGTGGCCAGCACGGCGTACTCGTCCCTGGCGAGTGCGTCGCGCATGGACGCCGGGCTGATCACGGCGATTCCGTGAGTGGAGGCGCGCAGGGCCGCCTCCTGCTCGTGGAGCACGACTTTGCCCGGCTCGATGCTCCACTGGTCGTGCAACGTCGACAGCCCGTGCTCGGCAAGTTGTTCGGCCAGCATCCTGGCCCAGTCGGCGTCGTCGGCCGCGTAGGAGAGGAACACGTTCAACCGCTCGGACCTCCTCGGCCGGTCGTCGGATCTCCCGGTTGCGGCAGAACCGGGTCGTCCGCTGCGGAGCGACCAAAATAGGGGCGGAACACCCCGTTCCACCCTGATTTCAGATAATCGGCACCCATCCGTGTGAGCCAGGGGACTGCCATGGGACAGCAGGTGCCCGGATGTCCCCGGATGTGCGCCCCGGTGCGACGCAAGAGGCGTCAGACGCCCGGCGCGGGGGGCCGCCCGCGCACGATCCGCACCAGTCGCCCGACCTCGGCGTCGTACCGCGCGGAGCCGGGCTCGCGCAGGTCCACCGGTTGCCGGATGGCGGCGAACGCAGGGAGCGCGATGTCGTCGACCGGCGCCGGTACGAAACGCAGGCCGTTCAGATGTGCGTGCTGGAGGAGCGTCGCGTACTCCTCGGCGATCCGGACGTCGTCCATCGTCGTACGCCCGAACAGGAGCACCCCCAGCACGGCCCCGGCCAGCGCCCGTTCGGCCTCCAGCAGCGGGACCAGCCCCGGCGCGACCCACCGCACCAGGAACACCGACGCGCTGGCCTCCTGAAGGCGCGAGGCCAGCCGTTCCGCGGCGCCGCTCTCGGGGTCCGCGTACGACACGAAGACGTCGTACGCGGCCTGCCCGCCGGGTCGGTCGTCCCCGGGCCCGGCAACCGGTTCCGCCCTTGGCTCCACCGCTTCGGCCGCGGGTACATCGGCGGGCCGTCGACGGATCGGATGCCGGGCATCCAGATCGCCCGCCACGTCGTCACGACCGACGGCCTTGAGCGTGGGCGGCGGAACCGGGCTCCCCGAGTCGGTTCCGCCGCCGGCTCTTCCCGCTGTGCCGCCCTGAGCGGAAGCTCCCCCTGTTGCTCCGCCGGGCGGCTCCCCCGGATCCGCGGGAAGTCCTGGTGGCGCCGCGTAGCCGGGTACGGTGACCCAGCCGCGGCGCGGTTCGCCGTGCTTGGTGACGAAGTCGGCCGGCAGATAGGCCGCCGGGTCGATGCCCGGGTAGCGGCCCAGCACGACCGCCGTGTGGACGCTCTCCGACAGCACGAGCACCAGCTGGGCCCGCCGCGCCTCGGCGAGCACCCGTTTGACCGGGCCCGCGTCGACCAGCCGGGCCAGGTCGTTGATGGCCGTACCGGTCCAGCGCTCGCCCTGCCGGATCACGAGCCCTTGATTGAGGCCGACCCGCAGCCGCATCCGGTGGCTCTCGTTGTACTTCGCCCGGTGGGCCAGCAGTGCGTCCTCCAGTCCGCGCTGGAGTTCGCGCAGCAGCCTGGTCGGGCTGGTGCCGATGGGGACCAGGATCAGCATGCCGTCGCCGCGGTCCTGGACCGGGCAGTCGGCGAGACCGAGTCCAGCCCGGCCGAGCGCGAACCCGACCACCTCGTACAGCTCTTCGTGCAGGGTGGCCTGGGCGTTCTCCGGGCGCAGGCTGAAGTCCTCGATGTCGAGCAGCACGATCCAGTAGCTGAAGGGGTCCGGCGACATCATGGCTGTCCTCCTGTGCTCCGGCAGGACCACGAGCCCTCCGACGGTTCCATGCAAAGGCCTGGCATGGGCAGCGTCTACGCCAACTGGCGCACAGCGTGGCCGATTTGGCACATCGCCGCTTTTCGGACATGACAGCACACCGGAAGACAAGAAGCCCCATGACGGATTCACGTATTGGACGAGCGAATCCATCGATCCACCATGACCCCGCCCCCGGAAGGGCATGGGGGAACGCGAAAGGGCGCCCACCGAGAATCCGGCAGGCGCCCAACCACGTACCACCACACGCTTACTTGTTCAGGTACGTCCAGAACTCGTCGAACGACAGGAGCTTGTCGCCGTCGAGGTCGCGGGAGGCGATGATGACCTCGGCCACGGACTCGGTGACGTTCCAGTCACCCTCCTGCGCCAGGGCGGACTTGAACTCGGCGGCCGTGATGAACCCGTCACCGTTCGTGTCGATCCGCTCGAACTGCTTGCGTGCTTCCTCGATGTCCGCCACCGGGACCCGCCCCTTCTGTACGTACTGCTGACGGGGTCAGATTAGCTGGCCACGCGGGCGCGCAGCGCCGCGACCACCCAGGCGAACTCCTCCCGGTGTGCGGCGGCGGGTCCCGCGCCCTTCACCGTGGTCAGCAACTCCCGGTACCGGGCGAGCCGTTCGTTGGATGCGGACTCCATGCGTTCGAGTACGACGGCCGGGTCGCCGTCCCCCAGCACCTCCCGCAGGATCGCCTCCGCCTCCGGTGCCTCGGGGGCGATTCCCCGCTCCCGGGCCTCCCCCGCCAGCTGCACCAGCCGCATGGGGAACCAGGTGGACCGCCCGGCGGCGGCACCACCGCCACCGCCCTGCTCCGCCGCGTTGAACTCGACGACCTGCCGCATCTGCGCCCGGAACTCCGGGTCCTGGACCAGCTCCGCCAGTTCCACCCAGGCGTCCACCTGCTCGGGGGTCGGGTCCTCCGGCAGGTCCACCGCCGTGGCCCGCATCCGGTCCCGGATCGCCGGATCCACCGAGTCGAGCCCGTGGAACAGTTCCTCCACGAACTCCTCCATGATCCGCTTGCGTTCGGCGGCCGACAGCCGCGCCAGCTTGTTCATGAGCGTCATCTCCTCCGCGGTCGAACCGCGTCTCGCCACGGACGACAGCACCGCACGGGTCACCTTCAGCGTCCGGATCTGCGCGTCCAGCGCCGCCACATGCGCGGCGGCCACCTCCGCGACCGTCGTCTCCCCGGCCAGCACCGCGCGTACGTGGTCCAGGCCGAGGCCCAGTTCGCGCAGGGTGCGGATCAGTTCGAGGCGGGCCACGGAGCCGGCGTCGTACAGCCGGTAGCCGCCGGACGACCTGGTCACGGGCGGCAGGGCGCCCACGTCGGACCAGTAACGGATGGTCCGTACGGTCAGTCCGGTGGCCCGGGCCAGTTCGCCGATGGTGAGATGTCCGGTGCCGTCGTCGATCATGTTGGCGAGTCTGGGCCTTCCAGTGGGTGGAGACTCAAGAGGCCGGGAGGGGCACTGTGGGGGAAACGCTGAGGGACATTCTCGACGGCGTGGCGCGGGGCGTCTTCCCGCCGCCGGACGGCCGTACGACCATCGTGCCCCAGGCCTGCCACCGCGACGCCGGTGTCCTCGCCTTCACCGCGCACGCGGTCGTCTTCACGGACGAGGACCCCGAGTGGGTACGCCGGACCCTGGCCGGCGTAGACAGCGACGCGCTCTCCGCGCCGATGAACCCGCGCTTCCTGGCCGCCCTCATGGACCGTACGGGCCGCACGAACGAGACGATCGACATGCTGGCGATGGCTTCCCCGCTGCCGGGTGAGCCGTCGTTGGCTCTGACCGAGATCGACGATCCCGGTCATCACCGGGTCGCCCGGGCGCACCGGCACCGGGACGACGTCCGGGTGTGGGCTGCCGACGGTGGGGTGCTCATTCTGGGGCGTGGGGTCGGGGGGCGGCTGGAGGCCGCGGTGGAGGTGGCGGAGGGGGTACGGCATCGGGGGGTGGGGCGGGCTCTTGTGCGGGCCGCGCGGCAGCTGAGTGGTGGGGAGGTTGTGTGGGCGCAGATGGCTCCGGGGAACGCCCGCAGTGTGCGGGCGTTCCTGGGGGCGGGGTTTGTGCCTGTGGGTGGGGAGGCGTTGCTGCTCGCCCACGATTAGCTTCGCTGGTGGGTTGTTCTTTGGCTGCGGGTCCGGTGGGGGCTGGTCGCGCAGTTCCCCGCGCCCCTATGGGGCGCGTCCTGCGGGGCGTTGGACAAGTGGCAGGGCCCGGATCAGTGGCAGGGCACCGATCAGCGGAAGATGCCCGTGTGGCCCAGGGAATAGCGGCCGGGCTGGGGGTAGACGGCGAGGCCGTGCGGGCCGCTGCCCACCTTGATGCGGGCCAGCTGCTTGCCGGTGCGGGTGTCGATGGCGTACACCTCGGCGTCGTAACGGCCGGACAGCCAGAGGACCTTACCGTCGGCGGAGACACCTCCCATGTCGGGGCTGCCGCCGTCCGGCAGGTGCCACTTCTTGGTGAGCTTGTTCTGGGTGAAGTCGAAGACGGACACCGAGCCCTCGCCCCGGTTCGACACGTACATCTCGCGGGAGTCGCGGCTGACGTACAGGCCGTGGGTGCCCTTGCCGGTCGGGAGGAGGGTGGGGCGGGTGAACTTGTCGCCGTCCAGGACCCACATGCCGTCGGCCATCATGTCGGCGATGTAGAACCGCTTGCCGTCCGGCGAGATCTTGACGTCCTGCGGCATCGCGCCCTCGTAGGGCAGCTTCTGCTGCGCCACGACCTCCATCTTCTCCGTGTCGACCTTGAGCAGCTCGCCGCTGAACTCGCAGGACACGATGAAGTACCGGCCGTCGAGGGAGAAGTCGGCGTGGTTGACGCCGTAGCAGCTGACGGGCTCGGTCTTGACGGTCTTCATGGTGTGCGGGTCGCGGAAGACCAGCTCGCGGTCGAGGGAGGCCATGACGACGGCGTACTTGCCGTTGGGCGTGAAGTAGAGGTTGTACGGGTCGTGCACGTCGACCGGCTTGCCCGCCTTTCCGGTCTTCGGGTCGATGGGTGTGAGGGTGTGGCCGCGGTTGTTGTTGACCCAGAGGGTCTTCAGGTCCCAGGAGGGCACGACGTGCTGGGGCTGCCGTCCGACGTGGATCGTCTCGACGATCTCGTACGTCTTCGGGTCGATCACGGAGACGGTGTCGGACTCGGTGTTCGGCACGTACACGCGGGACGGGAAGTCCCGTACGACCGGGGAGAGTTTGTTCGGCCGGTCGGCGGCGTAGACGTCACGCGGGTGCAGGACGGGCGGCATCCCGGGGAGGCCTCGGACGACCGGTTTGGCGGGCGCGGCTGGTTTCACCGGCTTGACCGCGCCGAGGGTCCGGTTCGGCTGCTCCCGGGTCTCGGTGCCGCAGGCGGTGAGTCCGGCGAGGACGGTGAGGGCGGTTCCCGCGACAAGTACGCGGGCGACGGTGTTCGTGGTGGGGGGCATCAGCTCAGCAGCTCCGTGGTGGTCACCGCGCGCAGGCCGCGGCGGTCGAGTTCGTGCAGGAGACCGGGCAGCGCGGCGACCGTGTCCGCGTACCCGAAGTGCAGGCTCACGATCGATCCGGCGCGGACGTCGGCCATGACATTGCGTACGACGGCGGGGGCGCCCGGCGAGGTGAAGTCGAGGGAGTCGACGTCGTAGGAGAGGACGTGCGGGTAGCCGGCCCGGCGGGCGAGCCGTTCGACGAGCGGGGAGGCGAGGGCGGCTCGCGACGGCCGGAACCAGGTGCCGATGGATCCGGTGAGCGCCTTCAGCCGCTCGGCGCACCCCCTGATCTCGGCATCGGCGTCCGCCTCCGGCATGGCGTTGATGTCGAGGTGCCGGAGCGTGTGGTTGCCGAGTTCATGACCGCCGTCGAGGACGCGGCGGGCGAGCCCGGGCTGGGCGTCGAGCCAGGTCCCGACGGCGAACACGGTGACCCGCGAGCCGTGTTTCTCGGCGGCGGAGAGCAGGGCGTGCGCGGTGGCGGGGTCGCCGTTGCCGTGGAAGGTGAGGGCGACCCGGGGTCGGTCGCGGGGGCCGTGGAGGATCTGGGCGGGGTAGCGGAGGAGGGGGGCGGGAGCCGGGGCGGGGGTATGGGGAGTCGGCGTGCGGGATGCGGGGGCGGGGGTGGACGTACGGGATGCGGGGGCGGCGGGAGGAGCGGCGGCACCGCCGGTCGCGCACCCGGTGGTCAGCACCCCCGAGGCAACGATCCCGGCGCCCGCACGCAGCACCGCCCGACGGTCGGTCGTGGTCACCCGCACCATTTAAGGGGCGTTGGGGAGGAAAACGGGCGATTAGCCCGATCGGCGGCCCGCCCGCACAACTGCTGAGCCCTTGACGCCTACCTGTCGGCGACCCGCATCTCGAACCACGTCGTCTTGCCGCGCGGCAGCAGGTCGACCCCCCACCGGTCGGAGAGCTTGTCCACCAGCATCAGCCCCCGCCCGCTGATGTCCATCTCCTGGACCGGCATCAGACACGGCAGCCCCCGCGAGGGGTCCCGGACCTCCACCCGGATCCATCCCCGGCGCCGGCGCATCCGCAGGCCGAAGACTCGCGCGCCGGTGTGGCGTACGGCGTTGCCGACGAGTTCGGAGACGAGCAGGACCGCGTCCTCGGTCATCTTGGGGGTGAGCCCCCAGTGGCGCAGGACGACGACCTGGGCGAGGCGGCGCGCGGTCGCGGCGGACTCGGGGCGGGACGGCAGCTGGACCTCGTGCTCCGTCGGGTTCCCGAACAACTCGAGCGCCTTGAGCGCCCGTTCGTCCTCGACCGCAGGCGACCACCGCGCTGCCGTCGCACGGCCGTGTCCCCGCGGCTGTTCCATGCCCTCCAGCCCCGCCATGCCCCCATCATGGCCGCCCGAACCGGTCGCCGGGGCCGTTCCCGAGGAATACGCTCCCCGGAATAAGTCGTTCCGATTTGATCCTCTGGCATATTCCAGAGGCATTTCGTTGGAGCGTAAAACCCCTCCCACCTGCGACGGAAGCTCACTTTCGGGCAAGCGACAGGCCCCCTCGACAAGACAGGCTTAAGGTTGGTTTAAGGCTCCCATAAACCGCCCTATCGAGGGACCTGGAATCAGACATCGCGTCAACTGCAAGCGCTTTACCGGAACTTCGCCTTACCGGGACCTTCCTTGACGAAGCTCCGCATGCCGATCTCCCGGTCCTCCGTCGCGAACAGGCCCGCGAACCAGTTCCGCTCGATCGCGAGCCCCGTCTCCAGGTCCGTCTCAAGACCCGCGTCGATCGACTCCTTCGCCGCGCGCAGCGCGATCGCCGGGCCCTGCGCGAGCTTCGCCGCCCAGGCGTGCGCCTCGGTGTACACATCGGCGGCCGGTACGACCCGGTCCACCAGACCGAGTGACAGTGCCTCGTCGGCCTTGACCATCCGGCCGGTGAAGATCAGGTCCTTGGCCCTGGACGGGCCGATCAGCCGGGACAGCCGCTGTGTACCACCCGCGCCGGGGATCACGCCGAGCAGGATCTCCGGCTGGCCGAGCTTCGCGTTGTCACCGGCGATGCGGTAGTCGGCGCAGAGCGCCAACTCGCAGCCGCCGCCCAGCGCGTAGCCCGTGACGGCGGCGACGACCGGCTTGGGGATACGGGCGACGGCGCTGAAGGAGTCCTGCAGGTCCCTGGCCCGGGCGACCATCGCCGCGTGGTCCATGGCCTGCATCTCCTTGATGTCCGCACCGGCCGCGAACACCTTCTCCCCGCCGTACACGACGACCGCCCGTACGTCGTCCCGACGGGTGGCCTCCTCCGCGAGTTCCTTGAGGCGGTCCTGGGTGGCGACGTCCAGCGCGTTCATGGGCGGACGGTCCAGCCGGAGCGTGCCCACACCTTCGGCGACTTCGAGATGCACAGTCATGGAGGCAGGTTAACGGGGACTAACGCGTACGGGCCCGGTGCTGTCAGTCACACCGGGCCCGTCGAAGACGTACAACAGGCTTACGCCTTCCACTTCTCCCAGGACATGTTCCAGGCGTTGAGCCCGTTGTCCGGGTCGACGATGCGGTCGTTGGAGTTCTTCACGATCACCACGTCGCCGATCATCGACCGGTTGAAGAACCAGGCCGCCGCGATCTTGCCGTCGTAGCCGCCGCGCACGTCCCGCAGGCCGATGCAGCCGTGGCTGGCGTTGTAGTTGCCGAAGGCGCCCGGCGCCCAGTAGTTGCCGTGGATGAAGGTGCCGGAGGTGGTCAGACGCTGGGCGTGCGGGACGTCCTTGATGTCGTACTCGCCGCCGTAGCCGACCGTCTCGCCGTTCATCCGGGTCACTTCGAGGCGCTCGGTGATGACCATCTGGCCGTTCCAGGTGTCGTAGCCGGGCGCGCCGGTGGTGACCGGGATGGTCTTGATGACCTTGCCGTCCCGGCGTACGACCATCGTCTTGGTCTTGACGTCGACCGTCGAGACCTGGCTGCGGCCGATGGTGAAGGAGACCTGCTTGGCCTGCTTGCCGTAGACGCCGGGCCGGCCCTCGACGCCGTCGAGAGCGAGGGAGACCGTGACCTTCGTACCCGGCTTCCAGTATTTCTCCGGGCGGAAGTCGAGGCGGTCGTTGCCGAACCAGTGGCCCTCGACGTCGACGGCCGGCTCGGTCTTGACGGTGATCGCCTTCTCGACGTCCTCGGGGGACGTGATGCCCCGGGTGAAGCGGATCGAGAACGGCATGCCCACGCCGACCTTGGAGCCGTCCTCGGGCGTGAACGTACCGATGAACGTGTTCTTCGGGGTGAGGGTGGTGAAGGAGGACTCCTCCGCCGCCGTACGGCCCTCGGCGTCCTTCGCCACCACGTGCACCTTGTACGTGGTCGACGCGGTGAGATGCGTCGAGGGCGCCCACTTGGTGTCATTGGCGGTCAGGGCGCCCGCGACCGGGTTGCCCTTGGCGTCCTCGACCTTGACCTCGGTCAGCCTGCCCTTGGCGGCGCTGACGCTGAGGGCGCCCTTGGTGTCCACGGACTTGGCGCCGTTCTTGGGCGCGATGGTGACGACCGCCTGCGACTGCTGGGACTGCGTCGCGGTGGAGTCCGTGCCCTTCGGCTTGGCGTCGTCGGCCCCGGAGCCCGAGTCGCCGCCCCCGCTGCACGCGGTGACGGCGACGAGCAGAACTCCGGCCAACAGTGCCCCCGCTACCCCCGATATTGGTCGCGCGTTCAAGCTTTCTCCCCTCCCGTGGCCTGGTCAGGCCCACTTCCCCGGCGCGTCCCGCGCACCCCGGCGCATATTAACCACAAGGTCACACCCCCCGGCGGCCCTGAAAGGTCACTGTTCCGTCCCAACATCATCAGATTGTCGGACCCGACTGTTTACGTCGATTCAGTGACCGCTACTTCACGGCGCCGCCCGCTTTCCACTCCCTCCAGCCCATGTTCCATCCGCCGAGCCCGTTGTCGGGAGCGACCTTCTTGTCATTGCTGTGGACGACCTCGACAACGTCACCGACAAGGCTCCGGTCGAAGAACCAGCCCGCCGGACTGTCCGAACTGCCGCCCTTCACATCCCGCAGCCCGACGCAGCCGTGGCTGACGTTGGTGTTGCCGAAGGCGTCCGGCGCCCAGTAGTTGCCGTGCAGGAAGGTGCCCGAGGTGGTCAGGCGCATCGCGTGCGGGACGTCGGGGATGTCGTACTCCCCCTTGCCGTCCTTCTTCGTGAAGCCGACCGTGGCGCCGTTCATCCGGGTCAGCTCCAGCATCTCGGTGACCACCATCTTCCCGTTGTACGTGGTGGTCCTGGGCGCCCCCGCCGTGATCGGCACCGTGGCGAGCAGCTCGCCGTCGCGCCGTACCTGCATGGTGTGCGCGGCGGCGTCGACCAGGGAGACCTGGCCGCGGCCGACGGTGAAAGTGAACGTCTTGTGCTGGATCCCGTACACCCCGGGCGACCCCTCGACGTCCCGCAGCCCCAGTTCGACGGTGACCTCGGTGCCCGGGGCCCAGTACTCCTCGGGGCGGAAGTCGAGGCGGTCGGCGCCGAACCAGTGGGGGCGGATCTCGACGGCGGGTTCGGCGGTGACGCGGACGGCGCGTTCGACGGCGGCGCGGTTCCTGAGCTCCCGGTTGAACTCCAGGGACACGATCATTCCGGTGCCGACGGTGGCGCGGTTCTCCGGGGTGACGTATCCGATGAACCGCTCATCGGGCACGTACGTGGTGAAGGTCGTGTGCCGGGCCGAACGGCGTCCGTGGGCATCGAGGGCCACGACGTCGACCGTGTACCTGGCGGCCAGCGCGAGCCGCGCGTCGTCGGGCCGCCAGGACAGTCCGTCGTCGGAGATCCGCCCGGCCACCTCCGACTCCTGCGCGTCCTGCGCCTTCACGACCTTCACCGATTCCAGGCGCCCGCTGGGCACCCGTACGAGAAGGGGGTTGTCGGGGCGCACGGCACGGCTGCCGTCGTCCGGGGAGACGCGGATCACGTCCTCCCGTCCCCGGGGTTTCCCGAACATCGAGTCCGTCCCGCCCACCCCCTCCGAAGTGCAGCCGGCGGCTCCGGCCAGCAGTCCTGCCCATGTCAGTACGGCGGCCAGCCCGGCCCTCGCGCGCCGAGCGCGCCCAGTTACGTGCCTCACGCAGGACCCAACGACGCGGCCCGCCCTGGGGAAACGTGAGTGCGAGCCATGCTCTGGGCAGAACAGGGGGGAGAACGACGCGACAGGGCGCCTCGGCCGGGACGCCGTGGCCCCTGTAACCCGCTTCGTTCCACTCGTTCCACGAGCCGCAGGAGGCGGAGAGGTGTCCAGCGCAGCCGAGGAGAAGGCGGTGGCGGATCAGCGCGCCGTCGAGGAGAGGCACCCCGCCGCCGTATTGCCCGACACCGACACCGTGCTGAACGGCGCACCGCGCGCCGCGCTGCCCGCCGTGCCCGTGTGGCCGGGAACCCCGATGCCATTGGGCGCGCGTTTCCGCACGGGCCCGGACGGGGTGTCGGGCACCAACTTCGCGCTGTGGGCGGGCGGGGCGGAGTCGGTGGAGCTGTGTCTGTTCGGCGAGGTGGAGGAGGGTGCGGAGGGCTTCGGGGAGGTGGAGACCCGCGTCCCCCTCACCGAGCTGACGCACGAGATCTGGCACGGCTTCGTGCCCGGGGTGATGCCGGGCCAGCGGTACGGCTACCGCGTGCACGGCCGCTGGGACCCCTGGACCGGCGCCCGCTGGAACCCCGCGAAGCTGCTCCTGGACCCGTACGCGCGTGCGGTGGACGGCGACTTCGACCTGCCGCCGGAGGTGTACGGGCATGTCCGCGACTGGCCCCAGCAGCAGGTCACGGACACCGTGCGCGACGACCGCGACTCGGCGCCGTACGTCCCGAAGGGCGTCGTCGTCCACGACGACACCACCGACGACGAGTGGGAGGACGACCGCCGACCGAAAACCCCGTGGGCGGACTCGGTGATCTACGAGGTCCACGTCAAGGGCTTCACAAAGCTGCACCCCGGCATCCCGGAGGAGCTGCGGGGCACATACGCGGGCCTCGCACACCCTGCAGCGATAGAGCACCTCGTGCGGCTTGGCGTGACGGCGGTGGAGCTGCTCCCGGTGCACCAGTTCGCGCACGAGGACCACTTGCTCCGCCGGGGCACGAAGAACTACTGGGGCTACAACTCGATCGGCTACTTCGCCCCGCACGCGGGCTACGCGGCGACGGGTACGGCGGGCCAGCAGGTCGGCGAGTTCAAGCGCATGGTGCGCGCGCTGCACGCGGCGGGCATCGAGGTCATTCTCGACGTGGTCTACAACCACACGGCGGAGGCGGACGAGCGCGGCCCGACCCTGTCGCTGCGGGGCATCGACAACAGGGGCTACTACCGCCTCCAGAACGACGCACGCCGCTACACGGACTACACGGGCTGCGGAAACACGCTGCACGTGGTCCAGCCGCACGTACTGCGCCTGATCACGGACTCGTTGCGGTACTGGGTGACGGAGATGGGGGTGGACGGCTTCCGCTTCGACCTGGCTGCGGCCCTGGCCCGCTCGATGCACGACGTCGACATGCTGTCCCCGTTCCTGGCGGTGATCGCGCAGGACCCGGTGCTGCGCCGGGTGAAGCTGATCGCGGAACCGTGGGACGTCGGCTCGGGCGGCTACCAGGTGGGCGCGTTCCCGCCCCTGTGGACGGAGTGGAACGACCGCTATCGCAACGCGGTACGGGACTTCTGGCGGGGCGCGCTGCCGGACGTGCGGGATCTGGGTTACCGGCTGTCGGGATCGAGCGACCTGTACGCATGGGGCGGTCGCAGGCCGTACGCCTCGGTCAACTTCGTGACGGCGCACGACGGTTTCACCCTGCGGGACCTGGTGTCGTACGAGCGCAAGCACAACGAGGGCAACGGCGAGGGCAATCGGGACGGCACGGACGACAACCGCGCCTGGAACTGCGGCGCGGAGGGAGAGACGGAGGACGAGCGGGTACTGGCGCTGCGGCGCCGCCAGTTGAGGAACCTGTTGACCACATTGCTGCTGTCGACGGGCGTTCCGATGCTGGTCGCGGGGGACGAGCTGGGCCGCACTCAAGGGGGCAACAACAACGCGTACTGCCAGGACAACGAGGTCAGTTGGCTGGACTGGAGCCTGCTGGAGGACCCGGGCTGGCGCGCGCTGACCGAACTGACCGCCCGCCTCATCGAGTTGCGCCACCGGCACCCCGTACTACGCCGCCGGGCGTTCTTCTCCGGCCGGGCCCATTCGGCGGACGGGCTGCGGGACCTGGCCTGGTTCACCGCCGGGGGTACGGAGATGACGGAACGGGACTGGTACGCGCCGGCGGCGACCCTGGGCATGTATCTGTCGGGCCGCGACATCCCGGGCCGCGACGCCCGGGGCGCCCCGATCGTCGACGACAGCTTCCTGGCGATCCTGCACGCGGGTGACCGCCCGACGAACTTCGCGCTGCCGGGGGCGCCTTGGGCGGGGCGGTACGAGGTGGTCGTCGACACGTCGAGGGAGGAGCAGGGGGAGGCGCCGGGGGTGGGGTATCTGGCGGGGGAGGAGATCAGGGTGGCGGGGAGGGCTGTGGTGTTGTTGCGGGTGGTGGGGTGAGGGGGTGCGTTTTCGGGTGCGGGTGCGTTGTGGCTGGTCGCGCCCACGCGGCGGAGCCGCAGATCAGTACAGCCCCGCACCCCTGGGTGGGTGGGACCGGCCCCCGTTGACACCTCCTGCGGTGTGCTGGAGCAGGGTCGGGACGAACACGGCCCACAGCGGCTTCGGGAGGTCGTGTCCTGCGCCCTCCAGGATCAGCAGGGTCGCGCCCGGAACCGCGTCGCGCAGGGCGTGTCCGTGCGGGAGGGGGAAGACCGGGTCGTGGTCGCCGTGCACCACCAGGGTCGGCGCCCTGAGGGAGGCGAAGTCGCGGGACGATCCGTCGAAGGACATCGCGTAGTGGTTGACGAGGGTGGCCGCGATGTCGCGCGTGCGGGCCACGTCCCGCTCGACCAGCGCGCGCGTGGCCCGCTCGTCGAAGTAGGGCGAGCCGCCCGAGTACGCCTTCGCCGACGCGACGACGAAGTCCACCACCGCGCCGGAATCGGCGGGGTCCGGACCGGCGGGGACACCAGCGGTGACCTGGTCCGACGGCGGCGGGAGGCCGTCCTCGCCCGTGGACGTGGAGACGAACGTCAGTGACTCCACCCGGTCGGGATGGTCCACGCCGATCATGAGCCCGATTCCGCCGGACATGGACCGGCAGACGATGTGCGCGCGCTCGACGTCCAGGGCGTCCAGGACGCCGAGCGCGTCCCGGGCCAGGTCGGTGTACGCGTAGCCCGGCCGCCCCGGCGGGTAGCTGGTCGACCGTCCGGTGTCCCGGTTGTCGTAACGGATCACGAACCGACCGCCGTGCGCGATCCGTTCGCACAGCTCGGTCTCCCACCACAGCATCGAGGCGGCCGCTCCGTCGATGAGCAGGATCGCCGGGTTCGCGGGGTCTCCGAAGGTCTCGACGCACAGTTCGACATCGTTGACCCCGAAGAGCTTCTCGTGATCGGTCATGAACGCCACGCTAGACCCGGAGGGCCAGCCGTCGTTCCAGGCCCACCCGGCGGTCCGGCCACTCCTCCGCCGTGATCGAGAACATCGCGGAGTCGCGGAGCCTGCCCTCCTCGCCCGGTACCCAGGAGGGGGACCAGCTCCGCAGTACGCCCTCGAAGTGCGCGCCCGTCTTCTCGATCGCGGCGCGTGAGCGGGCGTTGCGGGCGTCCGTCTTCAGGTCGACGCGGGCCACGTCCCAGGTCTCGAACGCGTGCCGGAACAGCAGGTACTTGGCCTCGGTGTTCAGCCCGGTGCCCTGCGCCGAGGCCGCGAGCCAGGTGTAGCCGACCTCGATCGCGCACAGCCTGTCGCCGTCCGGCCAGAGCCGCGGTTCCCAGTAGGCGGTGGCTCCCACCGCGCGCCCCGACGCCCGGTCCACCTGCGCGTACGGAGCCAGCAAGCCCGCGGCGGCCCGAGCGTGCTGGGCGTCGATGAAGTCGCCGACCTCGGCCGCCGGAGGCACCCAGGTGAACCCGTACGAGCTGCGGTTCTCCTCCGCCGCGGCGGCCAGGTCCGCCGCATGCCGGTGGTCCAGTGGCTCCAGGCGTACGAGCGAGCCTTCCAGGAGCGGTCCGGTCAACGCGAAGGTCATCGATCACCAATCCAGTGCGGGCAACACGCTGTCGATCTCGCAGGGTTCCAGAGCCGTGCCGCCCTGTCGCGTGAATTCCGTGCCGGTTCCGGTCCGTGGACACCTTCTTGACGCCCCTGTCGTCCCCCTGGCACCGTCCAAGACCATGAGGAACTCCGCCGGTCACCGCCGCGCGCACATCGCGCTCGTGGAACGGCGTCATGTCGACCTGTGCCGGCAGTCCAGCGCCATCTGTCGCTGAGCCCACGGTCTCCCCGCTCCTCTCCTCCCTCCCTTAGGTGTCCCCTTTGCGGGCCCCCTCTGCCCTAAGGAACTCCCGCATGCCCGAAATATCCCGTCGTACGTTCGGTGGTCTCGTCGGTGGTGGTGCCGTCACCGCCGTTGCCTCCGCCGGTACGGCTTCTGCCGCTGCCACCGAGCGTCCGTTCCGGGCCCGTACGGCCGGACAGCACGGCAGACGCCGTCCCAACCTCCTCGTCATCCTCGGCGACGACCTCGGCTGGGCCGACCTCTCCTCCTACGGCGCCCCGCACATCAAGACGCCCCACCTGGACCGGCTCGCCCGGCAGGGGGTCCGGTTCACCGACTCCTACTCCGGGTCCGCGACCTGCTCGCCGACCCGGTTCAGCCTCTACACCGGGCGCTATCCGGGGCGTACTCCGGGCGGGCTCGCCGAGCCCATCGCCAACAGGACGCAGGGGCTCGACCCCGAACACCCCACCCTCGCCTCGCTGTTGAAGAAGGCCGGCTACTCGACCGCGCTCATCGGCAAGTGGCACTGCGGCTGGCTGCCCGACTACAGCCCCACCAAGTCCGGGTGGGACGAGTTCTTCGGCAATCACGGGGGTGTGCTGGAGTACTTCTCCAAGCTCGGCCAGCTCGGCGACCACGACCTGTACGAGGGCGACGCCGAGTACCAGGACCTGCGGTACTACACCGAGGTCCTCACCGAGCGGGCCGTCGAGTACGTCGGCCGGGACCACGGTGACAAGCCCTGGCTGCTCAACCTCAACTTCACCACTCCGCACTGGCCCTGGCTCGCCGAGGGCGACGCGGAGACCGGTGCCGAGATCGCCGCGAAGATCCGCGCCGCCAAGACCCAGGCCGAGGTCAGCAAGGCCCTGAACCACTACGACGGCGGTTCCGTCGAGAAGTACACGGAGATGGTGCAGAGCCTGGACGCGGCCGTCGGTGAGGTGCTCGCCGCCCTGCGCCGGTCGGGGCAGGAGGAGCACACGCTGGTGTACTTCGCCAGCGACAACGGCGGTGAGCGCTGGTCGTACCTGTGGCCGCTGAGCGGCGAGAAGTTCGTGCTCCAGGAGGGCGGTATCCGAGTACCGACCATCGTGCGCTGGCCCGCCGGGATCGACGGACGCCAGATCAGCCACGTACCCAACTTCTCCCCCGACTGGACGGCGACCTTCCTGGAACTGGGCGGTGCCCGGCCCGATCCGGCCTACCCGCTGGACGGCCACAGCCTCGCCGGGTATCTGCTGCGGGACGAGGAGCTGCCCGAGCGGGATCTGTTCTGGCGGGTGCGGGCCAACCGGGCGCTCCGGCGCGGGAATTGGAAGTACTACCAGGACGCCACCAAGACCGACCACCTCTACAACCTGGCCGCCGACCAGCGCGAGCAGGCCGATCTCGCCCCGGACCGGCCCGAGTTGCTCGCCGAGCTGAAGGGTGCGTGGGAGACGATCGCGAACGGGCTTCTGCCGTACCCCAGTTAGCCGAGTCGGGCCGAACTAGCCGAGGATCCCTCGCTGGTACGCCGTCGCCACCGCCGCCGCGCGGTCCTTCACGCCCAACTTGCCGTACAGGTGGGTGAGATGGGTCTTCACCGTGGCCTCGCTGATGAACAGGACGCGGGCGATCTCCCGGTTCGACGTGCCCTTGGCGACCAGGGCCAGGACCTCGCGTTCGCGTGCGGAGAGGGGCTCGTTGCCCGGGGTGCGGACCGCCGAGACCAGACGGGAGGCCACTGCCGGGGAGAGGACCGTGCGGCCCTGGGCGGCGGCCCGTACCGCCGTGAAGAGTTCGTCCCTCGGGGCGTCCTTGAGCAGGTAGCCGGTCGCGCCCGCCTCGATCGCGGGGAGGGTGTCGGAGTCCGTGTCGTACGTCGTCAGGACGAGGATCTTCGCCCGGGCGCCGTCGCGGGTCAGCGCGCGGATGGCGTCCACGCCTCCCCCGCCCGGCATGCGCAGGTCCATCAGGATCACGTCCGGGTCGAGGGTGGCGGCCAGGCGTACCGCCTCCACGCCGTCCGACGCCTCGGCCAGCACGGTGAAGTCCGGCGCCGACTCGAACATGCCGCGCAGACCGTCCCGTACCACCGGGTGGTCGTCGACGATCAGGAGGGAGATGGGCACGTCAGCTGTCATGGGTGACCAACGGTACGCGTGCCGAGACCGCGGTGCCGTGCCCCCGCTCCGACTCCAAGGTGAGTGAGCCCGCGATGCGTTCGGCGCGGGCGCGCATGCCGTCGAGGCCGAAGCCGCCGGTGCCGGTGCGTTCGCGGACGGCGAGCGGGTCGAAGCCCTCGCCGTCGTCGCGGATGTCGAGGATCACCTCGTCGCCGAGGTAGGTGAGGGTGACGCCGACCCGGGTCGCGCGGGCGTGGCGGGAGGCGTTCGACAGGGCTTCCTGGGCGATGCGCAGGAGCGTTGCCGCGAGTTCCGCGTGGAGTTGCTCCGACGCTCCCGTGACCGTGAACTCGGCGCGTACGCCCGTCCGTTCGGCCCAGTCGGCGACCGTCTTCCGCAGGGCCCCGGGGAGTCCGTCGTTCTCCAGGGCCACGGGAGCCAGGTTCTGTACGGAGCGGCGGGCCTCGCCGAGGCTGTGCCGGGCAAGTTTCACGGCGCGGTCCACGTGTTCGCCCGCCAGGGTTCGGTCGGGGGTGTTCGCCACCACCTGGAGCTGGGCGATGATCCCGGTCAGGCCCTGGGCGATGGTGTCGTGGATCTCGGCGGCCAGGCGCCGGCGTTCGTCCGCGACGCCCGCCTCCCTTGCCTGGACGAGGAGTTGGGCGTGCAGGGCGGCGTTCTCGTCGAGGGCCTGCTGCAAGGCCGTGTTGGTGCGTTCGAGTTCGGTGATCGTCTCGGCGCGGTCTCGGGAGCGCTGCTCCTCCTGCTGGTTGAGATGGCCGACCGCCATCAGCAGGGCGTTGTTCGCGACCACCATCACGCCGAACAGCACCCACTGGACCGGGTCGTGGAACGGCATCCCGCCGGCCTGCGCGCCCGCCACCACGACGACGGTGGCGAAGAGGGCGAGCCGTTGCCGGCGCCTGCCCGGGATCACTTCGTCGGTGTCGAAGTAGCCGGTGGACGCGTAGAACGCGAAGAACGGGTTCAGCCAGGTGAGGGCGAAGGCGATCATCCAGCGCAGGACGTAGTAGACGGTCCCGCCCCGGGACGGGGACCGGCGGCCCTGGCGGGGCCCGTGCCACAGCTGGAGCACCACCGCGGCGACCACCAGCGTCCCGGCCGCGTACCACTCGGCAGGGCCCGCCATCAGCCCGCCCGCGAGGGTCGACAGGACGGTGGAGACGACGAGCAGCCCGTAGGGACCCCAGGTGTGGAGCTGGTCCCAACGGCGCTCGATCTGCTGGTCCGCCGCGCTCATCCCCCCAGTCTGCACGGACCCTCTCCTACTCCCACCGGAACCAGCGCGCGGCGCCCGCCGTCAGCAGCACCGTCCAGGCGGCCGTCACGCCCAGGTGGTCCCAGCCGGGCCAGTCCCCCGCCGCCGCCTGGTTCAGCGCCTCGGCCGCCGCGCCGAACGGGGTCCAGCCGACGATCCTGGCCAGCACGTCCGGCATGGTCTGCACCGGCGCCCACACGCCCGCGCAGAACATCGCCGGGAAGAACACGGCCGAGCCGATCGCCGCCGCGATCTTCGTCGAGCGGGAGAGAGCGGAGACGAGGGCGCCCAGGGCGAGGGCGGCCGACACGGCCAGGATCAGGGCGAGGACGTAACCGAAGGGCTGCTCGGGCAGTCGTACGCCGAAGGCCAGGCGGCCCACGACGAGGGCGGTGAGTGCCGATGCCAGGGCGGCACCGCCGTAGACCGTCATCTGCGCGGACAGCAGGGCGGAGGGGCGGACCGGTGTGGTCGACATACGGCGCAGGATGCCCTGCTCGCGGTAGCCGGTGAGAGTCTGCGGCATCGACTGGAGACCGCCCACGATCAGGCCGAGCAGCACGGCCACCGGAACGTAGGCGTCCACCGGGCGCAGGCCGCCGAAGGACGGAGCGGGGTCGCGGAAGGACGGGACGGAGCCGAGGATCACCAGCAGCAGGGTCGGGAACAGCAGGATCCAGAACAGCGCGCCCGGCTCGCGCCGGAAGAGCCGGACCTCGGTCCTCAGTACGGACGTACTGCTCATGCCGCTTCCTCCTTCGTGAGGTCGAGGAACGCGTCGTCCAACGTGGCGTCGGTGACACGGAGCTGGTGGGCGGTGACATGGCTGCGGGCGAGGAGGGTGATGACGGCGTTGACGGTCTCGTCGGTGCCGGAGAGGGTGACCCGGTCGTCCTTGTACTCGACCGAGGCGAGCGCCGGAAGCGTGGTCAGGGCGTCCTCGGGCAGGGGCTCGGACGGGGTGAAGCTGATCACCGTGGCGCCCGCCGAGCGGCGGATCAGGCCGGCCGGGGTGTCCAGGGCGGCGATCCGCCCCTTGTCGATCACGGCGATCCGGTCGCACAGCCGCTGCGCCTCCTCCATGAAGTGGGTGACCAGGAGGACGGTCACCCCGCTCGCCCGTACGTCCTCGATCAGCTGCCAGGTGTCCCGGCGGGCGCGGGGGTCGAGGCCCGTGGTCAGTTCGTCGAGGACGACGATCCGGGGGTCGCCGATGAGCGCGAGCGCGATGAACAGGCGCTGTTTCTGGCCACCGGAGAGCTTGCCGAACCTGGCGGAGAGACGGTCGGTCAGGCCCAGCCGCTCGGCCAGCGGGCGCCAGTCGGCCGGACGGGGGTAGAAGGCCGCGTACAGCTCCAGGGCCTCGCGGACGGTCAGCTTGGCCTGCAGCTCGCTCTGCTGGAGCTGGGCGCCCAGGACCCGGCTGGTGGCCTCGTGGTCGGTGACCGGGTCGAGGCCGGTGACCCGGACCCGGCCCGCGTCGGGCACCCGCAGGCCCTCGACGCACTCGACGGTGGTGGTCTTGCCGGCGCCGTTCGGGCCGAGGATCCCGAAGATCTCGCCCTCCTCGACGGCGAAGGAGATACCGTCCACGACCGGCCGGCCACCATAGGACTTGCGCAGTTCGCTCACTTCGATGACGGACATGGCATCAGGGTCTCGGCCCGGACAGGGGCGGCACATCGGCCGACGCGCTCGGACCGGCATCAGCCGATCGGTTGATGCGACCCTACGACCGACCGTGCGACCTCTCGAACACGCAGGTCGTAGGACCAGCGCCCGATCCGATCCGGGTCAAAACTCGGTAGGCACTGTCAGTGGTGGTCCGTAGGCTCGCCCTTGATGCCCACGACACGTGCAAACACCAAGGAACCCGGAACCGCGAACAACCGTGGCCGTTCCGCCGTACGTACGCTGCTGCGCCTGTGGCCCTATGTACGGCCGGTGCGTGTACGGCTGTTCAGCGCCGCGTTCGTCGCAGTCCTCGCGTCGTGCATGGGGCTGGTGATCCCGCTCGTCCTGAAGTGGATGGTGGACGGACCGATCGCCGACCACGACTCGCGCGGTGTGTGGTCGGGCGCGCTGTGGCTGCTGCTGCTCGGGCTCGGTGAGGCGCTGCTGTTCGGGCTGCGGCGCTGGCTGGTGGCCCGGCCGCTGGCCGGGGTCGAGGCGGCGATGCGGGCGGATCTGTACCAGCGGCTCCAACGGCTGCCGGTCGCCTTCCACGACCGCTGGCCGTCCGGACAGCTGCTCTCCCGGGCGACCTCGGACCTGATGCTGCTGCGCATGTTCCTCGCCTTCCCTCTGACGTTCCTGCTGGTCAACGCGGTGACGATCCTGGTCGGCGTGATCATCATGCTGGTTCAGGACTGGTCGCTCGGGCTGGTGATCCTGGGGCCCGCCATCCCCGTACTGATCGTGTGCATCGTCTTCGAACGGCGCTACCACCTCGTGGCCCGGCGCGCCCAGGACCAGGTGGGCGACCTGACGACGGTCGTCGAGGAGAGCGTGCTCGGCATCCGGATCATCAAGGGCTTCGGCCGGCACCGCAGCCAGGCACGGGCCTTCCGCGACCTGGCACGGACCCTGCGCGGCACCGAACTGCACAAGGCCCGCCTCCTGTCGTCGATCTGGGCGGCGATCGTGACGCTGCCCGAACTGGCGATCGGAGCGGCGCTGGTGCTGGGCACCGTGCAGGTGGCCGACGGCGACCTGTCGGCCGGCACCTTGGTCGCCTTCCTCTCCACCGCCCTCGCCCTACGCTGGCCCGTGGACTCCATCGGCTTCCTCCTCGCAATGAGCCAGGACGCGGCAACGGCCACGGAACGCTACTTCGAGGTGATGGACGAGGAGACCGAGGGCGAGGGGGAGGTGGTTCCCGGCGGCGGTGCCCCTGCGACCGACGGGCACCAGGGCGCCCCCGAAGGGGCGCGGGGAACTGCGCGACCAGCCCCCACCGGACCCGCAGCCGACAACCCACGAACCGGCGAAGCCACACCGCCGCGCCCGGGCGCGCCCGACACGGCCGACGCCGGCCGCGGCCTCCGCTTTCACGACGTCACCTTCCGATACCCCGACGCCCCCGTCGACTCCCCTCCCGTCCTCGACCACGTCGACCTCCACATCCGTCCCGGCGAGTCCATGGCCCTCGTCGGGACGACCGGCAGCGGCAAGACCACACTGACCGCACTCGTCCCCCGGCTCCACGAGGTGACCTCGGGCCGGATCACCCTCGACGGGCACGACATCTCCGCCCTGCCCAGAGAAGCGCTGCGCGCCCTCGTCGCCGTCGCCTTCGAGGAACCCACCCTCTTCTCGGCGAGCGTCGGCGAGAACGTCCTCATGGGGGCCGGGGACGAGGCGGGCGACGCCGAGTTGCGGCACGCGCTCTCCGTCGCCCAGGCCGATTTCACGCACTCGCTTCCGCAGGGCACCGACACCCAGGTCGGCGAGCAGGGCCTCAGCCTCTCCGGCGGCCAGCGGCAGCGGCTCGCGCTGGCCCGGGCGGTCGTCGGCAAGCCCAGATTCCTGGTCCTCGACGACCCCCTGTCCGCGCTGGACGTCCACACGGAGGCCGCCGTCGAGGCCGCGCTGCGCCGGGTCCTCGCCGACACCACCGCCCTGATCGTGGCGCACCGCCCGTCCACGGTCCTGCTCGCCGACCGCGTCGCCCTGCTCTCCGGCGGCCGGATCGCCGCCGTGGGCACCCACCACGAACTCCTGCGCACGAACGCCGAGTACGCCTGGCTGATGGCCGGCACGGACGAGGAGACCGGCCCCGGCCACGGCTACGACGACAGCAGCACCGACAGCTTCGAGGAGGCCGCCCGATGACGGCGCCCACGACGACCGCGCCGACCCCCGACGACGAACAGCCCCCCGGGCCACATCCCGAGGCCGCTCTCGCCGCTCCTTCCCAACTCCCGGCCCCCGACGACCCCTTCGACCAGGACGACCTCCCCACCCCCAAGGGCGCCACCGCAGGACTGCTCCGCTCGCTCCTCGCCCCGATGAAGGGCCGGGTCGTCCTCACCGCCGTGCTTCTGCTGCTCCAGCAGGCGGCGGTCCAGGCGGGCCCGCTGCTCGTCGCGTACGCGATCGACAGTGCCGTCCCGGCCTTCCGCGACCACGACAACGGGCCGCTGGTCGCTGTCGGCGTCGGCTATCTGCTGTGCGCGCTGGCCTCGGGCGGGCTCCAGTACTGGTTCATCGGGTCCGCCGCCCGGGTCAGCCAGGACGCGCTGCTCGATCTGCGCGGGCGGATCTTCCGGCACGCGCAGGCCCTCAGCCTCGACTTCCACGAGCGTTACACCTCGGGCCGGCTGATCTCCCGCTCCACGGCGGATGTCGAGTCGCTGCGCGAGCTGCTGAACGACGGGCTCCAGGAACTCGTCACCGTCGCCCTGTCGTTCGCCTACATCTCGGCGACCCTGCTCTGGCTGGACCTCGGCCTCGGCGGGCTCGCCGTCGCGTCCCTCGTCCCCCTCTGGCTCCTCATCCGCTCCTACCGCCGCCGGGCCGCCCGCGTCTACGGGCTGCGGTCCACCGCCATCGCCACCGTCATCGTCAAGTTCGTCGAGACGATGAACGGCATCCGGCCGGTGCGCGCGTTCCGCCGCGAGGCCGCCAACGACGCCGAGTTCGCGGTCCTCAACAAGCGGCACGAGCGCAGGAACGGCGACGCGCTGCTGGAGATGGCCCGTTACGTCGTCGGCTCCCGGGTCGTCGCCAACACCGCTGTCGCCGCGATGGTGTTGTGGGGCGCCCACCGCGTCGCGGACGGCTCCCTCGAACTGGGTGTGCTGGCCGCCGCCGTGCTGTATCTGCGCCGGCTGTACGACCCCATCGACCGGCTCGGCATGTTCCTCAACTCGTACCAGTCGGCCACCGCCTCCCTGGAGAAGATCTCCGGGCTCCTCGCCCAGGCGCCCTCCGTCCCGGAGCCGTCGACTCCGCTCCAACTTCCGGTACGGGAGTCCGAGCACCCGGGTCGCGAGGTCGTCTTCGACGACGTCCGGTTCGCGTACCGCACCGGCGGCGAGGTGCTGCCCCGCTTCGACCTCACCCTCCCGGCCGGGCAGACCGTCGCGGTCGTCGGCTCGACCGGCGCGGGCAAGTCCACCCTGGCCAAGCTGCTCGCCCGCTTCTACGACCCCACCGAGGGGCGGATCCTCCTCGACGACGTCGATCTGCGCGACCTCTCCAACTCCGAGCTGCGGCGCGGGGTCGTGATGGTGACGCAGGAGGCCTTCCTGTTCTCCGGGAGCGTCGCCGACAACATCGCCATAGGGCGCCCGGACGCCGAGCGCGAGGAGATCGAGCAGGCCGCGAAGGCCATCGGCGCCCATGACTTCATCAGCGCGCTGCCGGAGGGCTACGACACGGACGTACGGAAACGAGGCGGCCGTATCTCCGCCGGGCAGCGCCAACTGGTCGCGTTCGCGCGGGCGTTGCTCGCCGATCCGGCGGTGCTGATCCTCGACGAGGCGACCAGCTCGCTGGACATCCCGGGTGAACGGGCCGTACAGCGCGCGATGTCGACGGTGCTGAACGGACGTACCGCCGTCGTCATCGCGCACCGGCTGTCGACCGTGGAGATCGCCGACCGGGTGCTGGTGATGGAGCACGGACGGGTCGTGGAGGACGGACCCCCGGCCGAACTCATCGCCGGTACGGGCCGGTTCGCGGATCTGCACCGGGCCTGGCGGGACAGCCTGGCATGAGTTCGTGAGCCACCAGTACAGGACATCAGGCACAGGACGGGACCGGGGGACGGCTGAGAAATGATCGACGCGTACGAGGATCCCGGCACGCCCGACTCCCGGGGCCCCGCCCGCTATCTGCTGTGGCTGGTGCGGCAGCAGTGGCGGCGGTGTGCGGTCGGCGCGCTGTTGGGCAGCACCTGGACGACGCTGATGGCGTTGACGCCGTATCTGTTGTCCCGGGCCGTCGACGACGGTCTCGAACCGGGCGACCAGGCCGTACTGGCGGGCTGGGCGGGCGCGATCCTCGCCGTCGGGACGTTCAGCGCGTGGCTGAGCATCATGCGGCACCGCACGATGACCCGCATCCGGATGGACGCCAACTTCCGCACGGTCAAGGTGGTGATCGGGCAGGCCGTACGGCTGGGGGCGGCGCTGCCCCGGCAGGTCGGGGCCGGGGAGGTCGTCACGATCGGCGTCGGCGACGTGTCGACGATCGCCCAGTCGCTGACCTTCGTCGGGCCCGGCATCGGTGCGGCCGTCTCCTACGCCGTGGTCGCCGGACTGCTGCTGTCGGTGTCGCCGACGCTCGCCGCCGTGATCCTGCTCGGTGTGCCCGTCGTCGCCTTGCTCATCGGACCGCTGCTCGGCCGGCTCCAGGGAGTGGAGGGGTCGTACCGGGAGCGCCAGGGCATCCTGACCGCCCGGATCGGCGACCTCTCGGGCGGGCTGCGTGTCCTCAACGGGCTGGGCGGCAAAGGGCTGTTCGCCGACGCCTTCCGCCGTGACTCGCGCCGCCTCCAGGAACAGGGGTACCGGGTCGGGGCGGTGAGCAGCTGGATCCAGGCGCTCGGGGTCGGCCTGCCGACCCTGTTCCTGGCCCTGGTGACCTGGCTCGCGGCCCGGCTGGCCGCCCAAGGGGACATCTCCGTGGGCGAGTTGGTGTCGGTGTACGGCTATGTCGCCGTGCTGATCGTGCCGGTGGCGTTCTTCATCGAGTGCGGTTTCCAGATCAGCCGCGCGCTGGTGGCGGCGAGGCGGGTCGTACGGTTCCTGGCGCTGGAGCCGGACAACGACGGCGGCGACCAGGCACTGGACGCGCCCGCGTCACCCGCCGCGCTGCACGACCCCGACTCCGGCGTGACCGTCGTACCGGGGCGGCTGACCGCGCTCGCCGGTGCCCGGCCCGCCGATGCCGCCGACGTCGTCGACCGGCTCGGCCGGTTCGCGCCGTCGGCGGCGACCTGGGGCGGCGTACGGCTCGACGAGATCGCCCTGGCGCAGGTGCGCGCCCGCGTCCTGGTCGCCGACAACGAGGCCGACCTGTTCGCCGGGACCCTGCGCGAACTGGTCTCGGGGCGCCGGGAGTCGAGCGAGGCGGCCATCGCACGGGCGGTGCACGCGGCCGTCGCCGACGACATCGTCCTGGGGCTGCCGGACGGGCTGGACTCGGCGATCGACGCCCAGGGCCGCAACCTCTCGGGCGGTCAGCGCCAGCGCGTACGCCTGGTGCGGGCGCTGCTCGCCGACCCCGAGGTGCTGCTGGCCGTAGAGCCGACCTCGGCACTGGACGCGCACACGGAAGCAGCGGTAGCGGACCGACTGCGCGCCGAACGCACGGACCGTACGACGGTCGTGGCCTCCACCTCACCCCTGCTGCTGGACCACGCGGACACCGTGTACTACCTGGTCGACGGCAAGACGGCAGCCGTCGGCACCCACCAGCGACTCCTCGCGGAGGAACCGGGTTACCGGGCCCTGGTGGCCCGCGACGCGGACGAGACCGACGAAGAAGACCAGCATGACCTGGAGAACATCGAGGAGTCCGTACGGTGAGCGCCCAACTGCCCGTTGCCAGTGCCGCCGACGTCCGCCGGGCCGCTGTCCGGCTCGTCCGTGCCGACGCTCCCGCCTTCCTCGCGCTCCTGCTGCTGAACTCCCTCGCCGCCGGAGCCGGGCTTGTCGCGCCCTGGCTGGTCGGGCGGATCATCGACGAGGTGCGAGCCGGGGCCGGGGTCGGTGTCGTGGACCGGCTCGGACTTGTCATCGTCGTTTGCGCGGTGGGGCAGTTGCTGCTGGCTCGCTGGGCCCGGAACGTCGGGTACCGGTTCGGGGAGCGGACGCTCGCTCGGGTGCGGGAGGAGTTCGTCGACCGGGCGCTCGCCCTGCCCGCCTCCGTCGTCGAGCGGGCCGGGACCGGGGATCTGACCGCCCGGGGGACGGCCGACGTCAGCCAGGTCGGCACGACCCTGCGCGATGCCGGGCCCGAGCTGCTCATCGCGTCGGTGCAGTGTCTGTTCATCGGCGGTGCCGTGTTCGCGCTCGATCCCCTGCTCGGGCTGTCGGCGGTGCTCGCGCAGAGCGGTATCTGGTTCGCGCTGCGCTGGTATCTGCGCCGGGCGCGCACCGCGTATCTCGCCGAGGGCTCCGCCAACTCCGAGGTCGCGGAGATCCTCGCGGCGACCGCGTCGGGGGCGCGCACGGTCGAGGCGTTCGGGCTGGCGGAGCGGCGGGTGGCGGTGAGCCGGGAGGCGCTGGACGAGTCGCGTCGCAGGCGGCTGCACACCCTGTATCTGCGGTCGATGTTCTTTCCGCCGGTGGAGGTGTCGTACGTCCTTCCCGTGACCGTCGTGCTGGTGCTGGGCGGCGCGCTGCACGCGCAGGGGGCGGTCAGCCTCGGGGCGGTCGTGGCGGCGGCCCTGTATCTGCGGCAACTGGAGGCGCCGCTCGACGAGGTGCTCACCTGGATGGAGCAACTGCAAAGCAGCAGCGCCTCGTTCGCTCGGGTCGAGGGGCTCGGGCAGGCGCCGAAAGGTGCGTCGGAGGCATCCCCCGTACCCGTCGGTGACCGCATCGACGTGGTCGGTGTGCGGTACGCGTACGACCGTGGGGGCGAGGTGCTGCGCGGGGTCGATCTGACCGTGCGGCCGGGTGAGCGGCTCGCGGTGGTGGGGCCCTCGGGTGCGGGCAAGACGACGCTGTGCCGGCTGCTCGCGGGCATCGACGAGCCGCGTTCGGGCAAGGTGACCGTGGGCGGCGTACCGATCGCCTCGCTGGGGCCCGAGGAGCTGCGGCGGCAGGTCGTGCTCGTCACCCAGGAGCACCATGTCTTCCTCGGTACGGTCCGGGACAATCTCCTGATCGCCGAACCGGCCGCCACGGACGCCGAGTTGTGGGCCGCGCTGGCCGCGGTCGGCGCCGCCGACTGGGTGCGCGAGCTGCCGGCCGGGCTGGACACGGAACTGGGCCCCGACGGGGAGGCGACCGACGGTTCGCGGGCGCAGCAACTGGCGCTGGCCCGCGTGGTGTTGGCCGACCCGCACACGCTGATCCTGGACGAGGCGACGGCGCTGCTCGATCCGACGACCGCGCGTCACACGGAGCGCGCGCTGGCCGCCGTACTCGAAGGGCGGACGGTGATCGCCATCGCGCACCGGCTGCACACCGCGCACGACGCGGACCGGGTGGCCGTGATGGAGGAGGGGCTGCTCACCGAACTCGGCACGCACGAGGGGCTGGTGGCGGCGGACGGGGCGTACGCGGCGCTGTGGCGGTCGTGGCACGGGGAGCAGCAGCACGAGCCCTTGAAGGGTGAATAGTCCGTATAGCGAACATGACCATCCGGGCAACGGACTGTTTCCAGCCAACTTCTTGACGCGGTCCTGACAGCATATGCGCTCGCCTGGCACTCTTCCCACGGCACCTTCACAGCCGCTCCACAGCAACACCGCTGTGTTCTTCGCCGCGCATCCGCACGCACCGGTTCTGCCCCGGACGGACGACCACCGTCCGGTCCCCCCTGGCCGCCCGACCCGCGGCCATGCAGAAGGAGTCAGTGTTGAGACGCCAGTCCCACAGACGCACCCCCCACACAACCTCCCACACCAGCACCACCCAGCTCTCCCGTAGCACCCAGCGACGGGTCGCCACCGGCGCCCTCGTCGCCGTAACCGCCCTGCTGGCAGCGGCCGTTCAGTCCGGTGCCGCCACCGCCGCCCCGGAGAAGGCACCGTCGGCCGCGGGCAAGGTCATACCGGGCGCCGAGTCCGTCAAGCTCTCCCCCGCCCAGCGCGCCGCGCTGCTCGCCGAGGCCAACGCCACCAAGGTGGAGACGGCCGAGGAACTCGGCCTGGGCGCCAAGGAGAAGCTCGTCGTCCGTGACGTCCTCAAGGACGGCGACGGCACCGTGCACACGCGGTACGAGCGCACGTACGACGGACTCCCGGTCCTGGGCGGTGACTTGGTGGTCGACACCGCCAAGTCCGGTGCCACGGAAGGCGTCGTGAAGGCGACCCGGGCCACCATCAAGGTCGCGTCCCTGACGCCGAAGATCGCCGCCGCGAAGGCGGAGACCCAGGCGCTGGGCGCGGCGAAGGCGGAGGGGGCCAAGAGCCCCGACGTCAACAAGGCGCCGCGCAAGGTGATCTGGGCCGCGAGCGGCACCCCCGTACTCGCCTACGAGACGGTCGTCGGCGGCTTCCAGCACGACGGCACCCCGCAGGAGCTGCACGTCATCACGGACGCCACCTCGGGCGCGAAGCTGTTCGAGTGGGAGGCGATCGAGACCGGCACCGGCAACACGGTGTACTCCGGCACGGTCGAGCTCGGCACCACGCAGTCCGGGTCGACGTACAACCTGACCGACGGCACGCGCGGCAGCCACAAGACGTACAACCTGAACCGCGGCACCTCCGGCACCGGCACCCTCTTCTCGGGCTCCGACGACATCTGGGGCAACGGCCTGGCGTCCAACCTGGAGTCGGCAGGCGCCGACGCCGCGTACGGCGCCGCGCTGACGTGGGACTACTACAAGAACGTGCACGGGCGTTCCGGCATCCGGGGCGACGGCGTCGGCGCGTACTCGCGCGTCCACTACGGCAACAACTACGTCAACGCGTTCTGGCAGGACAGCTGCTTCTGCATGACGTACGGCGACGGCTCGGGCAACGCCAACCCGCTGACGTCGATCGACGTGGCCGCGCACGAGATGACGCACGGCCTCACCGCCAACACGGCCGGCCTCAACTACAGCGGTGAGTCGGGCGGGTTGAACGAGGCGACGTCCGACATCTTCGGCTCGACGGTCGAGTTCTACGCCAACAACTCCTCCGACGTCGGTGACTACCTCATCGGCGAGGAGATCAACATCAACGGCGACGGCACGCCGCTGCGTTACATGGACAAGCCGAGCAAGGACGGCTCGTCCAAGGACAGTTGGTACTCGGGCATCGGGTCGATCGACGTGCACTACTCGTCGGGTCCCGCGAACCACTTCTTCTACCTGCTCTCCGAGGGCAGCGGCACCAAGACCATCAACGGTGTCACCTACAACTCGGCGACCTCGGACGGGCTCGCGGTGACCGGCATCGGCCGGGACAAGGCGGAGAAGATCTGGTTCCGCGCGCTCACCACGAAGTTCACCTCGACCACCAACTACGCGGCGGCCCGCACCGGGACGCTCGCGGCGGCGGGTGAGCTGTACGGCACGACGAGCGCCGAGTACACGGCCGTGCAGAACGCGTGGGCCGGTATCAACGTCGGTACGCGTCCGGGCGGTGGCGGTGGCACCGGGACCTCCTTCGAGTCCACGACCGCCGTATCGATTCCGGACAACGGTGCGGCCGTGACCTCCTCGCTCGCGGTCACCGGGATCACCGGCAACGCGCCGAGCAACCTGATCGTCACGCCGGACATCACGCACACCTGGCGCGGCGACCTCGTCGTCGATCTGGTGGCGCCTGACGGGTCGGTCTACAACCTGAAGCCGTTCAGTTCCTCTGACTCGGCGGACGACGTGAACGAGCCGTACACGGTGAACGCCTCCTCCGAGGTCGCCAACGGGACCTGGGTGTTGCGGGTCCAGGACCGGGCGGCACAGGACACCGGCCGGATCAACGGCTGGAAGATCACGTTCCCGACGGCCTGAACACACAGCTTGTAAGGGCCCGTTCGGGCGCTGTTCAGGACCCGTGAACGACATGGCGCCGCCCCGGTGGATCAACTCACCGGGGCGGCGCTTCCTTTGCGGCCCCTGTACTGCGGTTTTGTTGCCACCGTGCCTGATCTTTAGCACCGCTTTACCAAGATCGCGTCGTGTTACATGCATGAAACGTTCATCCGGCAGTCGGTTTTCGGCCAACATCACTTGAGGGTCCTGACATGTACGCGCCCCCAATGTCACTCTTCCACCGCACGCCGCAGCAACAGCACTCCAGCTTCACGACAACCTCCGGACGATCACCCCAAGACCGTCCGGATCCCCCACAAAGGAGTTCGCGTGACCCCCCTCTACGCGCGTCACAAGCGCACCACTCTGGCCATCGCCACCGCGGTCGCGGCCGGAGCCCTCATCACCACCGGTCTGACCACCGGTGCCTCCGCGGAGAGCGAGCCGGCCGGTACCACGGCCAAGGCCGCCGCCGTGCCCGTCACCCTCTCCCCCGCCACGCGCACCGCGCTCATCAAGGAAGCCGCCGCCGAAGCCCCGGCGACCGCCGACGAGATAGGCCTCGGCGCCAAGGAGAAGCTGGTCGTCCGTGACGTCATCAAGGACGCCGACGGCACCCTGCACACCCGCTACGAGCGCACCTACGCGGGCCTGCCGGTCCTCGGCGGCGACCTCGTCGTGCACGAGGACGCGGCCGGCGAGACCACGGGCGTGACCAAGGCGCAGAAGGCCGCCATCAGCGTCACCGACCTCACCCCCGAGGTCACCACGACGGCCGTCGAGAAGCAGGCCGTCACGCTCGCCAAGAAGGCCGGCTCCACCAAGTCGGAGGCGTCGAACGCCCCCCGCAAGGTGATCTGGGCCGCCTCGGGCACCCCGACCCTCGCCTACGAGACCGTCGTCGGCGGCCTCCAGGAGGACGGCACCCCGAACGAGCTGCACGTCATCACGGACGCGGCCACCGGCGCCAAGCTGTACGAGTACCAGGGCATCGAGAACGGCACCGGCAAGAGCCTGTACTCGGGCACCGTCTCGCTGAGCACGACACTGTCGGGTTCGACGTACCAGCTGACCGACGGCACGCGCGGCGGCCACAAGACGTACAACAAGACCCACGGCACCAGCTCCTCGGCCGGCACCCTGTTCACCGACGCCGACGACACCTGGGGCACCGGCGCGGCCTCCAGCTCGACCACCGACCAGACCGCGGCCGTCGACGCCGCGTACGGCGCGCAGAAGACGTGGGACTTCTACAAGGACACGTTCGGCCGCTCCGGCATCAAGAACAACGGTGTCGCCGCGTACTCCCGCGTCCACTACGGCAACGCGTACGTCAACGCGTTCTGGGACGACAGCTGCTTCTGCATGACGTACGGCGACGGCGAGAGCAACACGCACCCGCTGACCTCGCTGGACGTGGCCGGACACGAGATGACCCACGGCGTCACCTCCAACACGGCGGGCCTCAACTACTCCGGTGAGTCCGGCGGGTTGAACGAGGCGACCTCCGACATCTTCGGCACGGCCGTCGAGTTCTACGCGGCGAACTCCTCCGACGTCGGTGACTACCTCATCGGCGAGGAGATCGACATCAACGGCGACGGCTCGCCGCTGCGTTACATGGACCAGCCGAGCAAGGACGGCGGCTCCGCCAACTACTGGTCGTCCACGGTGAAGAACCTCGACGTCCACTACTCGTCGGGCCCGGCGAACCACTTCTTCTACCTCCTGTCCGAGGGCAGCGGTTCGAAGACGATCAACGGGGTCAGCTACAACTCCCCGACGTACAACAGCTCCACGCTCACGGGCATCGGCCGCGCCAAGGCCGTACAGATCTGGTACAAGGCGCTCACCGAGTACATGACGTCGACGACCAACTACAAGGGCGCCCGCACGGCGACCCTGTCGGCGGCCTCGGCCCTGTACGGCTCCAGCAGCACGGAGTACGCGGCGGTGAACGCGGCGTGGGCGGCGGTCAACGTCACGGCGTGACCACGCGGTAGGTGAGAAGCAGGTGACCGGCGGGGTGGTACCCGGAACGAAGGCATTTCCGGGTACCACCCCGCCGTGCTGCCGTCGGCACCCCCGCCGCACAGCCGTCCGAACCCCCCGCCCTACCCTTGGGTCCCATGTCCTTCACGTACGCGGAGGTCGGCGCGACCCGCGAGCGCGGCTTCCGTTGTCCGCCCGGCTTCCACCACCTTCATGTACGCACCCGCATAGGCGAGGGCGAGCAGGTCTTCCGGCGCGCTTCCGAGGCCGTTCTCACCTGGGAGATGCACCGCGCGATGGGGGTGGGCATCGACGCGAGTGCCGAACGGGCGGCCCCGGACGTCGACGTCACGGTCACCCTCGCCGGGATCGTCAAGGCGCCCTGCCGGGTCGTCTGGACGGTGGAGGAATACCGGCGCGCGGGCTGGGCGTACGGCACGCTGGCCGGTCACCCGGAGTGCGGCGAGGAGTCGTTCGTCGTGGACCGCACCGGCGACGGCACCGTGTGGCTGACGGTCAGCGCGTTCAGCCGCGGCGCGAAGTGGTACGCGAAGGCGGCCGGACCCGCGACCCGGGGCCTGCAGCATGCCTATGCACGGCGGTGCGGGGTGGTCCTGCGGCGGCTGTGCGGAGGGTACGGCGAGGACTGAGCGCAGAGTAAGCCGAGGTCGGAGGGTCTGCGCGAATTCCTGGCCGGGAAACCGGTCCAACTCCCCCTTTCGTACAGGTGTGCTGCGCTAATCTCGCGGTCACCCGTGCCACGCGAGAGACCAGGGCCCTCATGCCACCCCAGCACCGCAGCCGCACCGCAGCGATGGCCTATGCGGCAGCCGGTATGGAACCGCCCCCCGTGGTCCCGCTGCGCAAGAACGACCCCCGGCAGGCGGGCCCCTACCAGTTGGAGTCGCTGCTCGGCAGCGGCGGTATGGGCCGGGTCTATCTGGGCCGGGACACCAGCGGCGGTACGGGTCTCGCGGCCGTGAAGGTGATCCGGCCCGAGTACGCGGAGGACCCGCTGTTCCGGAAGCGGTTCGAGCGGGAGGTCGGCGCGCTGGACCGGATCCAGGGGGCGCACATCGTACGGCTGCTGGGCAGCGGCTGCGACGAGGACCTGGTCTGGGTCGCCACCGAGTACATACCGGGGCCCACGCTCGCCGAGGTCGTCGCCGCGCGCGGGCCGATCGGCCCCGAGGCGGCCTGGCGGCTGCTGGCCGATGTCGGACGCGCGATCGAGGCCATCTGGCAGGCGGGGCTCGTCCATCGCGACCTCAAGCCGTCCAACGTGATCCTGGGTGCGGACGGCGCCCGCGTCATCGACTTCGGCGTCGTCCAGGCCCCCGACGGCACGGCGATCACCGTCACGGGCCAGAACGTCGGAACGCCCGCCTACATGTCCCCGGAGCAGGCCAGGGGCCGCGAGGTCACCGCCGCCTCCGACGTCTTCTCACTGGCCTCGACCCTGACGTACGCGGTCACGGGACAGGCGCCGTTCGGTGAGGGGACGGGCGTCGACGTCCTGTTCGGGGTGGCCTTCGAGCCGCCCCGGGACGAGGTGCTCGACCTGGTGGGGACCGTCGACGCGGAACTGGCCGCGTTCATCCGCACCTGCCTGGACAAGGACCCCGAGCGGCGCCCACTGCCGGAGACGGTGTTCAGGACAGCCATCGGTCACCAGCTGTCCCCGTCGTCACCGGCACCGGCCGCGCCCCCTCGGGTGAAGCGCCCCAAGCCCCTCCCGGAAGCGGCACCCCCGCCCGCTCCCGCTCCCACCCCCGTCACCGCCCCGCCCGGCGACCGCGGAAAGCCCAGGAACAGCAGGAAGATGCCGCTGGTCGCCGTCGCGGCGGCGGCCGCCCTGGTCGCCGGGGGCATCACCGCGGCGCTGCTGAGCCAGGGCGACGACCCGACACCGGCCGCCACCGGCACCGGCAGCCAGACCGGCACGTCGACCACCCCGGACCTGCTGCCCGGCCCGACCACGACGAAGAACCCGGCCGCCGCACCCACCACCCCGTCCGACGCGGCCACGCCCGCTCCGTCGACGACAAAGGACCAGGCGACGCAGACAGAGCCGACCCAGGTGCCCGCCCAGAACCCCGCGAAGCTGGACATCCGATCCGCCGCCTGCGCCGCGGAGTTGGTCACGGGTGCCACCGGCGACTGCGTCGAGGCCCTACAGCTCCTCCTCGGCGGCCACGGCCTGTACGTCGCGGTCGACGGCCGGTTCGGCCCGGAGACCCTCGCCGCGGTGAAGGCCTTCCAGACCGAGGCCAGGACCGCCGTGGACGGCAGGGTCGGCGCCCAGACCAAGGAACTCCTGTACGGCACCCCGCGCGGCCCGGCCCGCACCGGCGCGCTGACGGTGTCCGAGAGCACCAGCGGCGGCTCGGTCGCCCGCTGTCTCGACACGCGGGGCGGCACCGTCGGGGTGTGGACCTGCCAGGGCACGTCCACCCAGAGGTGGGCCCTGTACCGCGTCCCCGGCCAGGACTCCCGGTACCTCGTCGTCAACCAGGGCAGCCACCGCTGCCTGGACGCAGACGCGGACACCAGCGGCGCGAACGGCCAGTGGATCGGCGCCAGGACCTGCGACGGCCTGGAAGCCCAGTACTGGCGGCTCGGCGACGCCGGCGGGCTCGGCGGCCAGACCTTCGTCAGCATCCCGAACGGCTACTGCCTGGACGCGGAGGCCGCCACGTCGGGCCAGGAGGGCCGGGCGGTCCAGGGCTGGAGCTGCGCGGCCAACGGCAACCAGGCGTGGAGCTGGTCCTGACACACCGCCAGGACCAGCAGGCCAGGTGGTCCAGCGGTCACCGCATCAGCACCCCGGCCCCCTCCCCCACGTCCTCCGAAGGCACCGCCACCAGCCCCATCTCCGCGCTCGACGCCAGCAGCCGATGCGCCGGCAGGATCCGCACGGTGTATCCGTAGGGCCCGGTCCGATGCAGGGACAGCGGCCCCTCGTACAGCCAACGCCCTTCCAGATCCGGCCCGCCGACCGGCTTCAGCGGGACCGTCGACGCGTCGGTGATGCTGTCCTCCGAGTCGACCCGCCCCGAGACCGCCTGGACCTCGACGTCGTCCGGGGCGAGTTCACCTAGCCCCACCCGCACCCGGAGCGACAGCGTGCTCCCCAACTCGGCCGTCAGGGAGGGGGCCGAGGTCTCGACGTGGTCGACCGTCACCGTGTGCCAGGCGCGGCGGACCCTGGACTTCCAGGCCGCCAACTCCCTTGCCGTGTCCGGGGTCATGGTGCGGTGGGCGCGCGCGGCGGGCGCGTACAGCCGCTCCACGTACTCCCGCACCATGCGGCCCGCCAGCACCTTCGGGCCGAGGTGGGTGAGGGTCTCGCGGACCATCTCGATCCAGCGGTCGGGCAGGCCCGTCTGGCCGTGCTCGTAGAAGCGCGGGGTCACGCGCTGTTCGAGGAGGTCGTACAGGGCCGCGGCCTCGACGTCGTCCCGGTGGTCGGGGTCCGTGCCCGTGCCGTCCGCCGTGGGGATCGCCCAGCCGAAGTCGGGCCGGAACCATTCGTCCCACCAGCCGTCCAGGACCGAGAGGTTGAGACAGCCGTTCAGGGCCGCCTTCATCCCGCTCGTCCCGCACGCCTCCAACGGACGCAGTGGGTTGTTCAGCCAGATGTCGCAGCCCGGGTACAGCTTCTGCGCCATCGCCATGCCGTAGTCCGGCAGGAACACGATCCGGTGGCGGACCCGTGGGTCGTCCGCGAACCGCACCAGCTCCTGGATCAGCCGCTTTCCGCCGTCGTCCGCCGGATGCGCCTTGCCCGCGACCACGATCTGGATCGGCCGTTCGGGATGCAGCAGCAGATCGAGAAGCCGGTCCCGGTCGCGCAGCATCAGCGTCAGGCGTTTGTACGAGGGGACCCGGCGCGCGAATCCGATCGTCAGGACGTCCGGGTCGAGCACCCCGTCGATCCAGCCCAACTCCGCCGTACCGGCGCCGCGTTGACGCCAGGAGGCCCGCAGCCGTTCCCGTACCTCCACCACCAACTGCTCGCGCAGGGACCGTCGTAGCTCCCAGATGTCCTGGTCCGGGATGTCCGCGACCGCGTCCCACCGGTCCGAGCCGCCGACCGTCAGCGCGTCCTCGGTGCGCTCCGCGCCGATCTGCTTGGCCCCGAGCCTGAACACCTCCGGCGCGACCCAAGTGGGCGCGTGCACACCGTTGGTGACCGAGGTGATCGGGACCTCGGCGGGGTCGAAACCGGGCCACAGCCCCGCGAACATCTCCCGGCTGACCTGCCCGTGAAGGAGGGACACACCATTTGCCTGGCGGCCCAACCGCAGCCCCATCACCGCCATGTTGAAGAGGTTCGGCTCGCCGCCCGGGTACGTCTCCATGCCCAGACTCAGCACGCGTTCCACGTCGATGCGCGGGAGTTCGGCGTCGGAGCCGAAGTGGCGGGCGACCAGTTCACGGTCGAATCGGTCGATGCCGGCCGGGACGGGCGTGTGCGTCGTGAAGACGGTCCCCGCGCGCACAGCCTCAAGACCGGCCTCGAAGTCCAGCCCCTTGTCGCAGAGTTCGGCGATCCGCTCCAGGCCGAGGAAGCCCGCGTGGCCCTCGTTGGTGTGGAACACCTCGGGGGCGGGATGGCCGGTGAGCCGGCAGTACGTCCGGACCGCGCGCACTCCGCCTATGCCGAGCAGCATCTCCTGGAGGAGGCGGTGTTCGCTGCCGCCCCCGTACAGCCGGTCCGTGACGCCCCGTTCACCGAGGTCGTTCTCCTCCACGTCCGAGTCGAGGAGCAGCAGCGGCACCCTGCCCACCTGTGCCAGCCAGACCCGGGCCCGCAGCGACCTGCCGCCGGGCAGCGCCAGGGAGACCTGGGCCGGGGAGCCGTCGGATTCCTTGAGGAGGGCGACGGGGAGTTCGTTGGGGTCGAGGACCGGATAGGTCTCCTGCTGCCAGCCGTCCCGGGAGAGGGACTGCCGGAAGTAGCCGTGCCGGTACATGAGTCCGACGCCGATCAGCGGTACGCCGAGGTCGCTGGCCGACTTCAGATGGTCCCCGGCGAGGATGCCGAGACCGCCGGAGTACTGCGGGAGGGCCGCCGTGATGCCGAACTCGGGAGAGAAGTAGGCGATGGCGGCGGGAAGTTCGGCTCCCTCCTGCCGAGTCTGCGTCTGGTACCAGCGGGTACCGGTGACGTAGTCGTGGAGGTCGTCGGCGACCGCGGTGAGGCGGCGCAGGAAGCGGCGGTCCTCGGCGAGTTCGGTGAGCCGCTCGGGCGAGAGGCCGCCGAGGAGCCGTACGGGGTCGCGGTCCGCGTCGGCCCAGTGTTCGGGGTCGACGGACTGGAAGAGTTCGCGGGTCTCCGCGTGCCAGGACCAGCGCAGATTGCGGGCCAGGTCGCTGAGGGGCCGGAGGGGTTCGGGGAGAACGGGACGGACGGTGAACCGACGGATCGCCTTCACATTCCACCTCGGTGGTCGTGCGTCATGTCAAGCCTTACAAGGACGCACGGCCGTGTGCGTCCGTCATCAACCCCATGACGGTATCGGGGCGGAGGCGTACGAACCACGGGGCGTGGCGGGCGTCCACACGGCAGTGGCCAGGCGCCGCACGGACGATATGGCCGGTTCCACCCCCGTAGGCCACCTTGTAACACTTCTCCCCGCACGAGAGGCTGCCCAGAAGGCCGCCCGGCGTTGGCGGCCGAGGAGGGGGAACTCCAACCATGAAACGGACGCGCACAAGACGCCTGCGCTGGGCGGCGGGCCTGACCGCCGTGACCACGGCCTTGGTGCTTTCGGCCACCGCACCGGCCCAGGCCGCCCCACAGGGGCACATAGTCGGCGCCGGTGAACCCGGCTCCGTCGACGGAAGTTACCTGGTCACACTCAAGGGAGGTACGGCGGCCCCGTCGGCGGACGGCAAGAGACTCGCCGCGGAGTACGGGGCGAGAATAAGCCACACCTACAGCACCGTCCTGAACGGCTATGCCATCCAGGCCGACGAGAGACAGGCCAGGCTCCTCGCGGCGGACTCCCGCGTGGACTCGGTCGTCCAGGACACCCGGATCACCTACGACCAGAGCACGACGTACAGCGAGGAAACGGCGTACGCGCTCGCCCGCAAGCGCGGCCAGCAGAACCCGCCGTCCTGGGGCCTGGACCGGATCGACCAGGCCGCGCTGCCGCTCGACGACGGCTACTCCTCGCCGGACTCGGCGGGCAAGGGCGTCACCGTGTACGTGATCGACACCGGCATCCGGATCTCGCACAAGGACTTCGGTGGACGGGCGAGCTACGGCTGGGACTTCGTCGGCGACGACAGATGGGCGGGCGACGGAAACGGCCACGGTACGCATGTCGCGGCGACGATCGCCGGGGCGGCCCTGGGCGTCGCGAAGAAGGCGAAGGTCGTCTCCGTACGTGTCCTCGACGACGCGGGCGGCGGTACGACGGCGCAGGTCATCGCCGGTATCGACTGGGTGACGAGGCATGCCAGGAAGCCCGCCGTCGCCAATGTGAGCCTCGGCGGCTACCGCAACACCCAACTGGACGCGGCGGTACGGAACTCGATCGCGTCCGGGGTGACGTACACGGTCGCGGCCGGGAACGACGGGGCGTCGGCGGCGTCCTACTCCCCGGCCGCCGTCAAGGAGGCGATCACGGTCGGCGCGACCGGCTGGACGGACGCCCGGGCCGCCTTCTCGAACTGGGGATCGACTCTGGATCTGTTCGCCCCGGGTGTCTCGATCACCTCGGCGTCGTACGCGAGCGACACGGGCCGGGTGGTGTTCTCCGGTACGTCGATGGCGGCGCCGCACGCGGCGGGCGCGGCGGCCCTCTACTTGGCGGAACGACCGAAATCCCGGCCGGCGCAAGTCGCCAAGGCGCTGACGTCCCTGGCGACGACCGGGAAAGTCTCCGACAAGCGGGCCGGTTCACCGAACAAACTCCTGCGGATACCGCTCTCTTAGGGGCACTGTGCCGTCGTCGGCCCCGTCCGCCGGAGGGGGCCGACGACGTTCACGGACCTGGCTGATCCTGGGTGCAGACATACGCGCGAGTAGTTAGCAAAGTGCCGGATTGCCCACCCGAATAGGGTGGGAAGGCTCCCCCGGTACACGACTCAGTACGCCCCGCTGGACACCCCTCCCCACATCCATCCGCCCACCCACGTTGACGCGGACAGGAGCGGTCATGCCCGCCACGCACCACTCGGCACCACCCCCGACCCCCACCACCACCGGCATACCCCCGACGGACACCCCCGTCCCGCCGGCAGCACATCAGGGGACACCCTCCCCTGCCCCGGAGAAACCCTCCCCGGCCCCGAAGACGCCCTCCGCCGCTCGGTCCACGGCTCCGGAGACGTCCTTCGTTGCACGGGCCACAGCTCCGGAGAAACCCTCCAGCGCCGGTCCGACACCCCCGGACACACCGCCGACCACCGCTCCGGCAGCCCCCGGCACGCCCTCAAGCACCGCGTCGGCCGCCCCCGACACGCCCTCCGGCGCTGCTTCGACAGACCCGGACACACCCCTCGCCGCCGCTCCGCCGCCCGAGGACACCCCGGCCGGGGGGAGTCGACCGACGTCGAACACCCCGGCCACCACCGGCCAACGCGCCTCGAAGACGCCTCCCGCCGCCGCCCCGTCGACCGCGAACCCCACGCGGGTCACGAGTCCGGCCCCGGAACCCCGGCCCCTCTCCGTTCCCGCCCCCCTCACCGAGGACACCGCAGTCGGCCGTATCCCCGTCCTGGACGTACGTCCCCTCGTCCTGAACGGGCGGCGCCCGGCCAAGGCAGTGGTCGGGGAGGCCTTCGAGGTGTCGGCCACCGTGTTCCGCGAGGGCCATGACGCCGTCGCCGCGAACGTCGTGCTCCGGGATCCGAAGGGCCGCGCCGGCCGTTGGACGCCGATGAGTGAGCTCGCCCCGGGCACCGACCGCTGGGGCGCCACCGTCGAGGCCGACGCGCCCGGTGAGTGGACGTACACCGTGGAGGCGTGGGGCGATCCGATCAGCACCTGGCGGCACCACGCGGGGATCAAGATCCCGGCCGGGATCGACACGGAGCTGGTGCTGGAGGAAGGCGCGCAGCTGTACGAGCGTGCCGCCACCGGCGTACCGAAGAACAAGGGCAAGCGGGAGGTGATCCTGACCGCCGCCGAGGCCCTCCGGGACACCGAACGCCCACCGGCGGCCCGGCTCGCGGCGGCCCTCACACCAGCCGTGAACAAGGTGCTGCGCCGGCATCCCCTGCGTGAACTGGTCACCGTGAGTGAGCCGTTGAAGCTCGTCGTGGAGCGGGAGCGGGCCCTGTACGGGGCCTGGTACGAGTTCTTCCCCCGCTCCGAGGGGACGCCCGCGCAGCCGCACGGGACGTTCCGCACCGCCGCGCGGCGGCTGGCGTCGATCGCCGCGATGGGCTTCGACGTCCTCTACCTCCCCCCGATCCACCCCATCGGCCACACCTTCCGCAAAGGCCCCAACAACACCCTCTCCGCCACCCCGGAGGATGTCGGCGTGCCGTGGGCGATCGGTTCCGAGGCCGGCGGGCACGACGCCGTCCACCCCGACCTCGGCACCCTGGACGACTTCGACTTCTTCGTCGCCGAGGCCGCCCGCCACGGCCTGGAGATCGCCCTCGACTTCGCCCTCCAGTGCTCCCCCGACCACCCCTGGGTGCAGAAACACCCCCAGTGGTTCCACCACCGCCCGGACGGCACGATCGCGTACGCGGAGAACCCGCCGAAGAAGTACCAGGACATCTACCCCATCGCCTTCGACGCCGACCTCCCCGGCCTCATCGCGGAGACGGTGCGCGTCCTGCGGCACTGGATGGACCACGGCGTGCGGATCTTCCGCGTCGACAACCCGCACACCAAACCCGTCGTCTTCTGGGAACAGGTCATCGCGGACATCAACCGCACCGACCCCGACGTCATCTTCCTCGCCGAGGCCTTCACCCGGCCCGCGATGATGCACACCCTCGCCCAGACCGGCTTCCAGCAGTCCTACACCTACTTCACCTGGCGCACCACCAAACCCGAACTCACCGAATACCTCACCGAACTGTCCGGTGACCCGGCCGCGTACATGCGCCCGAACTTTTTCGTCAACACCCCCGACATCCTCCACGCGTACCTTCAGCAGGGCGGGCGTCCGGCATTCGAGGCCCGCGCCGTCCTGGCCGCCACCCTCTCCCCCACCTGGGGCGTCTACAGCGGCTACGAACTCTGCGAGAACACCCCTCTGCGCGAGGGCAGCGAAGAATACCTGGACTCCGAGAAATACCAACTGCGTACCCGTGATTGGGAGTCGGCGGAACGTGACGGACGTAGCATCGCGCCATTGATAGCCACGCTCAACGCGATCCGACGGCGCAGCCCGGCCCTGCGGCAGCTGCGCGACCTCCATTTCCACCACGCGGATCAGGAGGCGGTGATCGTCTACTCGAAACGCCGGGGATCGAACACGGTTCTGGTGGTCGTGAACCTCGACCCTCACCACACCCAGGAGGCGACGGTCTCGTTGGACATGCCGCAACTCGGCCTGGACTGGCACGAGTCCGTGCCGGTACGCGACGAGCTGACCGGCGAGACCTACCCATGGGGCAGGACGAACTATGTGCGCCTGGAACCGGGCACTCGCCCCGCGCACATCCTGACCGTCCTGCGACCGTCCACCCCGCAGATCGGAGGGTCACCCACAACATGATCGTCAATGAGCCTGTCCCGGACACCTTCGAGGACACTCCCGCCAAGGACCGGGACCCCGAGTGGTTCAAACGCGCCGTCTTCTACGAGGTCCTCGTCCGCTCCTTCCAGGACAGCAACGGCGACGGAGTCGGCGACCTCAAGGGCATCACCGCCAAACTCGACTACCTCCAGTGGCTCGGCATCGACTGCCTCTGGCTGCCGCCCTTCTTCAAGTCACCCTTGAGGGACGGGGGCTACGACGTCTCCGACTACACCGCCGTCCTCCCCGAATTCGGTGACCTCGCCGACTTCGTCGAGTTCGTCGACGCCGCCCACCAACGCGGCATGCGCGTCATCATCGACTTCGTCATGAACCACACCAGTGATCAGCACCCGTGGTTCCAGGAGTCGAGAAACGACCCCGAAGGCCCGTACGGCGACTACTACGTCTGGGCCGACAAGGACGACCAGTACCAGGACGCCCGGATCATCTTCGTCGACACCGAGGCCTCCAACTGGACCTTCGACCCGGTCCGCAAGCAGTACTACTGGCACCGCTTCTTCTCCCACCAACCGGACCTCAACTACGAGAACCCGGCGGTCCAGGAGGAGATCATCTCCGCACTGCGGTTCTGGCTCGACCTGGGCATCGACGGCTTCCGCCTGGACGCGGTCCCGTACCTCTACCAGGCCGAGGGCACCAACTGCGAGAACCTCCCGGCGACGCACGACTTCCTGAAGCATGTGCGCAAAGAGATCGACGCCCACTACCCGGACACCGTGCTGCTGGCGGAGGCGAACCAGTGGCCCGAGGACGTCGTCGACTACTTCGGCGACTATCGGAGTGGCGGCGACGAGTGCCACATGGCGTTCCACTTCCCGGTCATGCCGCGCATCTTCATGGCCGTCCGGCGGGAGTCGCGCTATCCGGTCTCGGAGATCCTCGCGAAGACCCCGGCCATTCCCTCGAACTGCCAGTGGGGCATCTTCCTGCGCAACCACGACGAGCTGACCCTCGAAATGGTCACCGACGAGGAACGCGACTACATGTGGGCCGAATACGCGAAGGACCCGCGTATGCGCGCCAACATCGGCATCCGGCGGCGGCTGGCCCCGCTCCTGGACAACGACCGCAACCAGATCGAGCTGTTCACCGCCCTGCTGCTGTCGCTGCCCGGCTCGCCGATCCTCTACTACGGCGACGAGATCGGCATGGGCGACAACATCTGGCTGGGCGACCGCGACGCGGTGCGTACGCCGATGCAGTGGACCCCGGACAGGAACGCAGGCTTCTCCTCCTGCGACCCGGGCCGTCTCTTCCTGCCCACGATCATGGACCCGGTCTACGGCTACCAGGTCACCAACGTCGAAGCGTCGATGTCGTCGCCGTCCTCGCTCCTGCACTGGACCCGGCGCATGATCGAGATCCGGAAGCAGAATCCGGCGTTCGGGCTCGGCTCGTACACCGAACTGCCCTCCTCCAACCCGGCCGTGATCGCCTTCCTGCGCGAACACAAGGACGACCTCGTCCTGTGCGTCCACAACTTCTCCCGCTTCGCCCAGCCGACGGAGCTGGACCTCCAGGCCTTCAACGGCGCCCACCCGGTCGAGCTGATCGGCGGAGTCCGCTTCCCCGCGATCGGTGAACTCCCGTACCTGCTCACCCTCGCCGGTCATGGGTTCTACTGGTTCAGGCTGCGCAAGGACGCGAAGGACGCCACGAAGGACACCAAGTAGTACACGTGGTCACCATGTAGTACGCGTGGTCATATGTGCCGAACCCCGGCGGGCCGGTTTCTCCCGTCCCGCCCGGGGCACGCATCAGTCACACCCCGCCTCCGGGGAAAGGACGCGACGCCATGTCGGAAGCCGCCACCCGCTCCGCCACGACAAGTCCCGACCTCCTCGTGTCCCTTGATCCGCTGCTGCGGGAATGGCTGCCGAGACAGCGCTGGTTCGCCGGCAAAGGACGCCCGGTCACCGGGTTCTCCCTGGTGGCGGCCACCGAACTGCTGCCGGTCACGGCACAGCTGGGCCTGTACCACCTCCTCGTACGCGCCCATCAGCCCGCGCAGGGCCCAGGGGACTGCTACCAGCTCCTCATAGGCATACGCGAGGCGCTGCCGCCCCGGCTGGCGCCCGCGCTGATCGGCCATGTGGACCGGGGCCCGCTGACCGGACGCACGGTGTACGACGCCCTGTACGACGCCCGGCCGGCCGAAGTGCTCCTGGAGGCGATGCGCACCCGGGCCCGGATCGGCGCCCTGCGCTTCGACCGGGACGGGAGCGGCGAGGGTGACGACGGTGAGGGCGAGATACCGGTGGGGCTGGTGGCCCGGGTGGTGACCTCGGAGCAGTCCAACTCGTCGATCGTCTACGGAGATACGTTCATCCTGAAACTGCTCCGCCGGGTCGTACCGGGTGTCAACCCCGACCTGGAGCTGCCGCTGGCGCTGGCCCGCGAAGCCTGCCCCCGGGTCCCGGCTCCGGTGGCGTGGATACGCGCCGACGACCCCGAGGCGACCCAGACCCACCACGACATGGCCGCGAGCGCCGAGGACAGCTACGTACTCGGCGTCCTCCAGCCCTTCGTACGGGGTGCCGCCGACGGCTGGGAGCTGGCGTTGCGCGAGCTGGCCAAGGGGGAGGACTTCAGCGAGGAGGCGCGGGCGCTCGGGCGGGCCACCGCCGAGGTGCATCTGGCGCTCGCCCGCGCTCTGCCGACCGTGACCCTGGGGCACGCGCAGCTGCGCCCGCTGGTCGACGGCATGATCGAGCGCCTGGACGCGGCGATCCAGGCGGTGCCGGCCCTGCATCCGTACGGGCCCGGTCTGCGCTCGGCGTACGAGGCGCTGGCCGACCTCGCCGCCGAGGGCCAGACCTGGACGGCGCAGCGGATCCACGGGGATCTGCACCTCGGGCAGTGTCTGCGGTCGCCGTCCGGTGAGTGGTCGCTGATCGACTTCGAGGGCGAACCGTCGAAGCCGCTCGCGGAACGGCGGCTGCCGCAGCCCCCGGCCCGGGACATCGCGGGCATGCTCCGCTCCTTCGACTACGCGGCCCACTCGCTCCGCCCCCACCATCCCGGCTGGGCGGCGATCTGCCGGGCCGCGTACTGCGCCGGGTACGCGGAGACCAGCGGCCGGGACCCGCGTACCGATCCGGTGCTGCTACGGGCGTACGAGACGGACAAGGCGGTGTACGAGGTGGTGTACGAGGCACGACACCGCCCCGACTGGCTGCCGGTGCCGATGTCGGCGGTACACCGGCTGGCCGCACCCGACTGACCTCCCGCCTCGCTCCCCGCCCCGCCCGGTTCCACCTCATCCTCGGAGGCCCCCGCCCGTGACCCCGCGCCACCCGTCCAGCGGCCCCAAGAAGAAGACGTCCGCGAAGAAGGATCCCGAGAAGAAGAACGGGAAGACGAAGGCGGCGAAGAAGTTGGAGCAGAAGAAGCCGGAGGCGGAATTGAAGGCGAAATCGGCACCGCAGGAGCCCGCCCCGCAGCCGGTCGAGTCCGCTCCCCAGAGCCCTGCCTACGAAGGCCCCGCCCCCGAGGACGCCGTGGCCGTCGTCCCCCTCGCCTCCCCCGCGATGGACGCCTCCGACCGCGAGCGGCTGCTGGCCGGCACACATCACGATCCGCACTCCGTCCTGGGCGCGCACGAGCTGCCGGGCGGGGTCGCGTTTCGGGTGCTGCGGCCGTACGCACTGTCGGTGACCGTCGTGTCCGGGGATCTGCGGACCGAGCTGCACGACGACGGGGACGGTTTCTTCTCGCGTGCGCTGCCGCTGCGGGGCGTCCCGGAGTACCGGCTGGTCATCGCGTACGACGGGCAGGTGGTGGAGACCGAGGACGCGTACCGGCTGCTGCCCGCGCTGGGTGATCTGGACCTGCATCTGATCGGCGAGGGCCGGCACGAGGAGCTGTGGCGGGCGCTGGGCGCCGAGCCGATGACCCACCAGGGCGTCACCGGCACCCGCTTCACCGTCTGGGCGCCCAACGCGCGCGGGGTACGGGTGACCGGGGGCTTCAACTTCTGGGACGGTACGGCGTATCCGATGCGTTCGCTGGGCGCGACCGGGGTGTGGGAGCTGTTCGTGCCGGGCATCGGCGAGGGCGAGCTGTACAAGTTCGAGATCACGCGCCCGGACGGTTCGAAGACGGTGCGGGCGGACCCGATGGCCCGCCGGACCGAGGTACCGCCCAACACGTCGTCCATCGTGCACAGTTCGCGCCACGAGTGGCAGGACGAGGAGTGGCTGACCCGGCGGGCGGAGACCCCGGCCCACGAGGCACCCTTCTCCGTCTACGAGATCCACCTGGCGTCCTGGCGCCCTGGTCTGACGTACCGTCAACTCGCCGAGCAACTCCCCGCCTATGTACGGGACATGGGCTTCACGCATGTGGAGCTGATGCCGGTGGCGGAGCACCCCTTCGGCGGCTCGTGGGGCTATCAGGTCACCGGGTTCTACGCACCGACGGCGCGTCTCGGCACTCCCGACGACTTCAAGTACCTCGTGGACGCCCTTCACCAGGCCGGTATCGGCGTACTGATGGACTGGGTTCCCGCTCACTTCCCGCGCGACGACTGGGCGTTGGCCGAGTTCGACGGGCGCACGCTGTACGAGCACGAGGATCCGCTGCGCTCCGCCCACCCCGACTGGGGAACCCTGGAGTTCGACTACGGTCGGCGGGAGGTCCGCAACTTCCTTGTGGCGAACGCCCTTTACTGGTGCGAGGAGTTCCACATAGACGGGCTGCGGGTCGACGCGGTCGCCTCGATGCTCTACCTCGACTACTCGCGCGAGCCGGGCCAGTGGGTGCCGAACGAGCACGGCGGCCGGGAGAACCTGGACGCGGTCGCCTTCCTCCAGGAGATGAACGCGACGGTGTACCGGCGGGTGCCTGGGGTCGTGACAATCGCCGAGGAGTCGACGGCGTGGGACGGCGTGACGCGGGCGACCCACCACACCGGCCCTGGCGGCTTCGGCGGCCTGGGCTTCGGGCTGAAGTGGAACATGGGCTGGATGCACGACTCGCTCGGCTACGTCCAGCACGACCCGGTCCACCGCAAGCACCACCACCACGAGATGACGTTCTCCATGGTGTACGCGTACAGCGAGAACTACGTGCTCCCCATCTCGCACGACGAGGTGGTCCACGGCAAGGGCTCGCTGGTGTCGAAGATGCCGGGCGACTGGTGGCAGCAACGGGCCAACGAGCGGGCGTACCTCGGTTTCATGTGGGCGCATCCCGGCAAGCAACTCCTGTTCATGGGCCAGGAGTTCGCCCAGGGCGCCGAGTGGTCGGAGGTGCACGGCCCCGACTGGTGGCTGCTGGACCCGGCGTATGGCGCGGAGCCGGACCACAGGGGCGTACGGGACCTGGTGCGCGATCTGAACACGGTGTACCGGGACACCCCGGCCCTCTGGCAGCAGGACACGCAGCCGTCGGGCTTCGAGTGGCTGGTCGGGGACGCGGCGGAGGACAACGTCTTCGCCTTCGTCCGCTACGACGCGGAGGGCACCCCGCTGATCTCCATCAGCAACTTCTCGCCGGTCGTCCGCCACGACTACCGCATCGGCGTCCCGGACACGGTCCCGGCCTGGCACGAGGCCCTGAACACGGACGCGTCCCGCTACGGCGGCGCCGACATCCACAACCCGGACCCGCTGAAACCTGACCCCCAGCCCTGGCACGGCCGCCCGACCAGCATCCACGTGACGCTGCCGCCACTGGCGACGGTGTGGCTGCGCCCGGCGTAGCCCCGACGGTTCCTAGGGCAGCGGGCCGGGAAGCCGGACCGTGACTCGGAGCCCGCCATCTGGGCCGGGGGCGAGGTCGAGGCTTCCGTCGTGGGCGCGGACGATGCTGTGCACGATGGCCAGGCCGAGGCCGGCGCCGACGTGCTCGTCGGTGCGTACGCGTTCCGTTCCGCGCTGGAAGGGCTCGGTGAGGGTCGACACCAGTTCCGGGGACAGGTGCCGGCCCGTGTTCTCGACCCGCAGCACGCTCGTGTCGTCGTACGCCTCGGTGTGGACCGTCACGGTGCCACCGTCGGGGAGGTTGTGGACGACGGCGTTCTGGACGAGGTTCGTGACCATCCGCAGCAGCAGCTCCGCGGAGCCGCTGGTCACGGCCGCCCCGCCGGTGACATCGCCGGTGACGTCGAGCGTGATCCGGCGTCGTTCGGCGAGCGGAAGGAGCGTCTCGGCGGCTTCCTCGGCGAGGAGGGAGAGGTCGACGCGCTCGCGGGTGAAGTCGCCGCGGTCGCCACGGCCGAGCAGCAGAAGGGCCTCGGTGAGGTCGATCGCCCGCGCGTTGACGACGTACAGGCGTTCGACGAGTTCGCCCCGGTCGCGCGTGGGGTCCTTGCGGGCGACGTCGAGGAGCGTCCGTGAGATGGCCAGCGGGGTGCGCAGTTCGTGGGAGGCGTTCGCGGCGAACCGCTGCTGCTCGGCGACATGGGACTCCAGTCGTTCGAGCATCGAGTCGAACGTGTCGGAGAGTTCACGGAACTCGTCCTGGCGGCCCTTCATCCCGATCCGGTGGGACAGGGACCCCTTCCCGGCCATCCGTGCCGCGTCCGTGATCCGGGTGAGGGGTGCGAGCATCCGGCCGGCGAGGATCCATCCGCCCAGGAGGCCGAAGACGAGGAGGAAGGCCAGTGCCGTGCCCGCGGCGGGGGCGAAGCCGCGCAGAAGCTCGGAGCGGTTGGGGCCGACGACGATCACGGCGCCGTACCGCTCCTGGAGGGCTCTGGGGTCGTTGGTCGGCAGCCAGCGCAGCACGAACACCCACATGACGGCGAGCAGGAGCGTCCCGGCGACGAAGAGGAATCCGGCGTAGCTGAGGGTGAGCTTGAGCCGGGCGCTGCGCCCTGGGCGTCTGTTCATCGGGCGTCTGCTCATGGGGCGTCTATTCATGCGTGCCGCCGGGGCGGGCGGTGTCCCTGCCTGCGTCGATCCGGTAGCCGACACCCGGCACCGTGGCGATGATCCAGGGTTCGCCGAGTCGTTTGCGCAGCGCGGAGACGGTGATGCGCACGGCGTTGGTGAAGGGGTCGGCGTTCTCGTCCCAGGCCCGTTCCAGCAGCTCCTCGGCGCTGACGACCCCGCCCTCGGCGGCGACGAGGACTTCGAGGACGGCGAACTGCTTACGGGTCAGCGCGACATAGCGGCCGTCGCGGAAGACCTCCCGGCGGAACGGGTCGAGCCGCAGGCCCACGATCTCGCGGACCGGGGGCCGGGCGTACGAGCGTCTGCGGTCCAGGGCCCTGAGCCGCAGGACGAGTTCCCGCAGCTCGAAGGGTTTGGTGAGGTAGTCGTCGGCGCCGAGTTCGAACCCGGAGGCCTTGTCGTCGATCCGGTCGGCGGCGGTGAGCATGAGGATCGGGATGCCGCTGCCGGAGGCGACGATCCGCCGGGCGACCTCGTCGCCGGAGGGGCCGGGGATGTCACGGTCGAGGACCGCGAGATCGTAGGAGTTGACGCCGAGCAGCTCCAGGGCGGTGTCGCCGTCACCGGCGATGTCGGCGGCGATCGCCTCCAGGCGCAGACCGTCCCGGACGGCTTCGGCGAGGTATGGCTCGTCCTCCACGATCAGTACGCGCATACCCGAAGCCTAGGCAGCGCGCGATATCGCCGGCGTATGCGCGGTACGAGTACGCCACCAGCGGCGCGACGCCAGCCCGGCCAGCAGCGCGCCGGTGGCGTTGACGAGGACGTCGTCCACGGAGGACACCCGGTCGAGCCGGAAGACGTACTGCGCGGTCTCGACCAGGACCGAGCAGCCCGCCCCGAGCGCCAGGACGCGCGGCACGGACGCCAGGGCCGCGAACCGCATCGGCGCGAAGAACCCCAGGGACGCGAAGACCAGCAGGTTGCCGACGATCCCGAGCGTCCCCATCGTGGCCAGGTCCCGCAGGGGTACGAGGCTCACCCGGGCGGGTGCGACGCCGGGCGCGGCGCCCGGCATCAGGGTCAGCCACAGGAACGGCACCGTCCCGTGGACCATGCCCACCTCGGCCAGCGACAGCCGCCACGCCGACGCGACCCCGGCGGCACGCCGACGGTACGCCAGAGCCCACGCCACCAGCGCGGCCACCGGCATCAGGACCAACGTCATGAGCACCACACCGTTGAAGGTGTCGTAGCAGCCGTGCCACCGCCCGGCCACGCACCTGGGTGCGGCCATCATGAGCGGCCCCCGGACGACGTACGCGGCACCCGCCAGGCCGAGAACCGCGAGACCGAGGAGCACGATGCCACGCGTGCGGCGGGGCGGTGCCGTCGGCAGAGATGCGTTGGAGTCCATGCCCCCATGGGAAACGACGGGCCGTTGCGGTGGCGTATCCGGTTTCCGATACGCCCGCGATACATGGACCCGCGGGTGTGGGCGTCACCGCCCGCCGAACATCAGCCTCCGGAGCGCCCCCAACAACCCCTTCACCTGACGGTCCCCACCGGAGACGACCGGCTCCCCCACTGTCTCGGTCTCTCCCCTCGGCCCGCCAACTCCCCGCCCCACTCCCCCACTCAGCTCGTACCGGACCGGCAACACCCGCAGCCCTCGCACCACCGGCCCCGACCGCCACGGCAACTGGTCGGCGGGCAGGGTCAGTTCCGCCTTGGCCAGGTGGTCGAAGATGCGTCCCACGGCCGTGGTCACGATCATCCCGCCCAACTCCCGTGCCGCACTGGGGCATTGGTGCGGCCCGGCGCCCCACCCCAGATGCGCCCGCGTGCTCACCGTCGAACCGACCATGTGGGACGCCCCGATCGCGATGAGATCCCGGTGCGCCGCTGCCGCCGACGGCGAGACGATGTCCCCGCCCCGGATCCAGAAGTTCCCCAACGGCACATCCCGCGCCGCGAACCGGAAGCACATGTTGGCCACCGGCGGATTCACCAGCGCCGCCCGGTTCACGGTCTCCCCGAGCTGCCCGGCCGACAGACTGCGCCGCACGGTCGCGTTCCCGCGCAGCACCTCAAGGAGCGTGTTCAGCACCATGTTCCCGGTGATGTCGTTGAGGTAGACCGCGTTCATGAACAGCTCGCGCCCCAACTGCTCGTCCGACAGGTTCGGGTCGGCGAGCAGCATGTACGACGTCAGGTCGTCCCCGGGCCGCGCGCGCCGATGGGCGGCCAGCCGGGTCATCGCGGCCAGCGCCCGCCCGGTCGCCGGCCCCGCGTCCGGTCCGCCGTCGAGCATCCGCCAGAGGTCCATGACGAGTTCGTCGCCCAGCTCGACCGGGCACCCGAACAGCTTCGTCGTCACCATCAGCAGCAACGGCCGTGTGTACTGCGCGCCCAGATCGGCGAACCCGGCCGTGCCCGACTCGGCCGCCAGCATCCCGATCAGCTCGTCGGCGTACCTAGAGACCGTCGCCCGCAGCTCCCAGCCCTGCGGGGTGTGTCCGTCCTGGAACGGCCGCATCGCCGCATGGTGGGTGTGGCGGGCGGCGAGATGCTCCTCGTCGTCCATGAACATGGTCTGCCGCACCTCGTATCCCGCGAGGAGCGGCCAGTCCGGGGGCAGTTGGCGCTGCGCCCGGGCCCGCCAGTACCGCACGTCCCGCCGCCAGACACTCTCGTTCCGCAGTACCTCCAGCACCTCGCGGTAGTCGAGAACCAGCCACACCGGTACGCCCATCAGACCCACCGGCGCCACGGGTCCGTAGGTGCGCCGCAGTCGGGCGTACACGCCGCCCGGGTCGGCGTCGAACTCCGACGTCAACAGCGGTTCCACAGGCAACGACTCAAGTGCCGGGCTGTCGGCCGGCGCGGTCGCGAAGGGATGGGCTTCCATACCGCCACGCATACCGCACCGGCCGTACACGAGCGGTGACCATGGCGCGAACTGTTACGCCTTGGTGACCCTTGGTGCACGGAACTCGCCGTCACGCCCCAGAAACAGACAGCGACACCGGCAACTCCCCCCGATACAGCACACCCACCCGCTGAGTGGCCCGGGTCAGCGCCACATACAGATCACTCGTGCCGAACGCCCCCGGCTCCACCACCAGCACGGAGTCGAACTCCAACCCCTTGGCCTGCCGGGGATCGAGCAGCACGACACCCCGCGTCAGATCGGGCTCGGCCCCCGCCTCGACGCCGTCCAGCCGCGCGGCCAGCTCCTCGTGCAGCGCGCGCGGAGCGATGACCGCGAGCCGCCCCTCGACGGGCGCCAGCTCCCCGACGGCCTTCTCCACGGCGGCAGCGAGTTCCTCAGGACCGATGTGCCGCACCCATGGCCGCACTCCGGTCGACCGTACGGAGGTCGGCGGCACGAAGTCCGGCCGCTCCGCCCGCACCACGGCAGCCGCTACGTCCATGATCTCGGCCGGGGTGCGGTAGTTGACGCCAAGCCGGGCGTGCTCCCAGCGGTCCTGGACGTACGGCGCGAGGATGTCCGCCCAGGCGCCGACGCCGCCCGGCTCGGCGGTCTGTGCGGGATCGCCGACCAGGGTCATCGAGCGGGTGGGGCTGCGTCGCATGAGGAGCCGCCATGCCATCGGCGACAACTCCTGTGCCTCGTCGACGATGATGTGCCCGAACGCCCAGGTGCGGTCGGCGGCCGCCCGTTCGGCGGCGCTCCGCAGGTCGTCTTCCTCGTGCCGCTCGGCGAAGCGTTCGGCGTCGATGATGTCGTGCGCGGAGAGGATTTCGGAGTCCTCCGCGTCCAAGTCCTCGAACTCATAGGTACGGGAGGCGTAGGATACGTCCAACACACCCTGTGCGTAGGCGACTTGGCTGCTGCGCTCGCGCTCCGCCCGGGCCCGCGACACCCGGTCGTCCTCGCCGAGCAGCTCGGCGGCCTCGTCGAGCAACGGTACGTCGGCGGTCGTCCAGGCCCGGGTGACGGGCCGCCGGATGGCATCGGCGTCGTCCTGCGACACGTACTCCTCGGGAGCGGCGAGGAAGTCGGCGACCAGCCGCCTCGGGCTGACGCGCGGCCACAACTGCTCGATGGCGGCCCAGACTTCACGGTTCTCGGCGAGGTCGTCGCGGATCTGGGTGAGGTCGCTGGGGTCGAGAAGATTGCTGCCGTCGTACGGATCGGTGCCGATGCGCTCCGCGACCATCTCGGTGAGCGTGTTGAGGATGTGCCCTTCGAAGTGCTCGCGCGCGACGTTGTGCGGCAGCTTCGCCTCGCGCGTCCGCTCCCGCGCGACGCCCACGAGCCCGGCGTCGAGCATGAGGACGTCTCGGTCGTGCTCGATCGCGATGACGGGGTCGGGCAGCCGCTGCCGGTCCCGTACGACGGCCGCGAGCACGTCGGCCATCTCGGCGCGCCCCTTGACGGTGGCGGCGCGGGCGATGTCGACGGCAGTGGCTTTGACGCCCGGGAACAACTCCCCAACGGTCGCCAGCAGCACCCCGGTCTCACCGAGGGAGGGCAGCACCTCACCGATGTAACCGAGGAAGGCGGGATTGGGCCCGACGATCAACACAGCCCGCTTGGCGAGGAGTTCACGGTGCTCGTAGAGCAGATAGGCGGCCCGGTGGAGCGCGACGGCGGTCTTGCCGGTGCCGGGTCCACCCTCGACGACCAGCACCCCTCGATGGGGCGCGCGGATGATCTCGTCCTGCTCGGCCTGGATGGTCTGCACGATGTCGTTCATCCGGCCGGTGCGGGCGGAGTCGAGCGCGGCGAGCAGTACGGCGTCACCGGAGGGGTCCTCGTAGCCGGTGCGGGTGTCGTCGCCGAGGTCGAGGATCTCGTCGTGCAGTCCGGTGACGCGGCGCCCGTCGGTGCTGATGTGCCGGCGTCGGCGCAGCCCCATCGTGGTGTGCCCGGTGGCGAGATAGAAGGGCCGGGCGACCTCGGCCCGCCAGTCGATGAGCAGCGGGGTGCGTTCGGTGTCGTCGGCGCGCAGTCCGATACGGCCGATGTGGTGGGTGATGCCGGAGGTGAGATCGATCCGCCCGAAACAGAGCGACCCGTCGACGGCGTTCAGAGCGGCGAGCAGCCCCGACCGCTCGGCGACGAGCACGTCCCGTTCGAGCCGGGCCTGCATCGGCGTACTGCCCTGCGCGAGCGCGTCCGTGACGGAGTGCTCGGTGTCGCCGCGCAGGACGTCGACACGGGCGTAGAGCCCGTCGACGAATTCCTGCTCACTCCGCAATTCATCGTGAGTTGATTCCGCGTTTGCGCCCCTGTTTGACAATTCCGCTCCCGCTCGGATATACTCTGCTCATTGAACTTCTCCGCGACCCGACCGAATAAACTTCGACAAAGTCGCGAACCATCGAATATACGCAAAGAAATCCCCCGAGCGCAATCGCTCGGGGGATTTCTTCGTTTCCGGGACTCAGCGGAACTCGTGGACCACCTGGATCTCGCCGACGATGTGGGCGTTGAACTCGTCCAGCTCCTCGGCGGGCACCCACAGTTCGAGGATCGTCCGCCCGCCCGCCTGCTGGACGGGGAACCGGCTCACGTAGGCCGAGTCGACCTCGAACCGCGTCACGAAGCCGGCGCCGTCGTGCTTGACGTTCCAGTCCCGCGCGATGCCGATCGCGTACTCCTCGTTGAGGACGGGGTAGAAGATCGGCTGCTCGGGCAGCCGCGGCGGCCAGGCACGCCAGTTCAGCTCGCGGACGAGGTCCAGCTCCTTGGGGCCGGTCGGCCGCCACAGGGTCGTGGTCATGGGCATGGGAGTAGCTCTCTGCCAGGTCGGTGCGTGTCGAAGGACGTCAGAGTACGTCGGACAGCTCCTCCAGCAACCTTCTTTTCGGGCGGGCCCCCACCATCGACCGCACCGGCTCCCCGGCCCGGAAGACCATGAACGTCGGCATGGACAGGACCCGGTACGCGTTCGTCGTCAGGGGGTTCATGTCCACGTTCAGCTGGACCACCTTCAGGCGGTCCGACTCCTCCGCCGCGAGGGCGGTCAGTACCGGGGCCATCTGGCGGCACGGTGGGCACCAGTCCGCCGTGAACTCGACCAGGACCGGCAGGTCCGCTCCGAGCACCTCCGTCCCGAAGTCCGTGTCCGTCACCTCGGGCACGCCCGTTGCCTTGGTCATCGTGTTCGTCCTCCCCACTCGCATGCCGGCTCCGGGCCACCCGGAACCGCCGTCGCCTCGGCCGCCAGTTCGTCGCGGGCCCGCTCGGCCCGCGTCAGCTGTTCGCCGACCTTCGCCCGGACCGACCGCAACTCGCCGATCAGCGCGTCGAGTTCGTCCAGCTTGCGGCGGTAGACGGCGAGCGACGCGGGGCAGGAGTCGCCCTCCGGGTGGCCTGCCCGCAGACAGTCCACGAAGGGCCGGGTCTCCTCCAGGTCGAACCCGAAGTCCTGGAGCGTCCGGATCTGCCGGAGCAGTTTCAGGTCGTCCTCGTCGTAGGCGCGGTAGCCGTTGTCCGTACGCCGCGCGGGCAGCAGCCCCCGTGACTCGTAGTACCGCAGGGTCCGTGTGGTGGTCCCGGCCCGCGCCGCCAGCTCCCCGATCCGCATGCCGATTCGCATGCGTACGAACGTAGTCCTTGACGTCGGCGTCAAGGCAAGGCCGCCTGTCGCGCGGGCCCGGGACGACCGACGGTGGCTCGGCCAGATGTCCTATTACTTCCCCTTCGGAACCGGCTGGTACGCCAGAAGAATTATGATCGCAAGGTCCGCTACGGGGAGGAACATCATGCGCGACGTATTGGTCATCGGCGGCAATCGCTATTTCGGAAAGCGGCTCATCGACCGGCTGCTCGCGGCCGGAGACCGGGTCACCGTTCTCAACCGGGGTTCCGCTTCCCCGCCCACCGGCGCAATTCACCTCGTCGCCGACCGCGACGACGAAGCCGCCCTGAATTCCGCTCTCGGTGACCGTACCTTCGATGCCGTCGTCGACCAGGTCTGCTACACCCCCCGCCAGGCGGCGATCGCCCGGCGCGTCTTCGCCGGCGGCCGTACCCGCCGCTATGTGATGACGTCGACGATCGAGGTGTACGAGTACGAGGACTCCCTCGTCTACGAGGATGCCGTCGTCCCCGTGCGCGAGGACGCCGTCGATCCGCGTACCGTCCCCGTCGACCTCGAACTCCCCTGGGACCGGGCGGAGTTCCGCGACACGCACTACGGCGAGGGCAAGCGCCAGGCCGAGGCGGTCTTCGCGGCCGACGGTACGGAGTCCCCGTACACCTGGACCTCCGTGCGTGTCGCCCATGTCCTGGGCGGGAACGACGACTTCACCGGCCGGCTCGACCACTACGCCACCCGTATCCGGGCCGGCGCACCGATCGCCGTACCGACCGAGAACCGGCCCGCGACCTACATCCACGTCGAGGAGATCGCCGACTTCCTGTTCTGGGCGGTGGGCCAGGACTTCACCGGGCCGGTCAACGCGGCCTCCCACGGACTGCTGACCACCGAGGAGTTGTGCGCGGCGGTGGCCCTGCACATCCCGGGCGGCAGGACCGTCTTCCAGAACGTCGACGTCGGCGAGATCTCGCCGTTCTCCTTCGCCCGCTCGTACGGCATGGACAACTCCCGTGCCACCGGACTCGGTTTCACCTTCGGCCACGTACAGAAGTGGCTGCTCCGCGCGGTCGCCGAGACACTCGGCCCCGATGCGGACTCCGTCTCGGAGAAGACCACCCGGCGTGCCCTCATGACACAGACGCGGCCCGACGATCCCTCCCGCCTGCCCAAGGCCGAGTTCGCCTTCCCCGGCCCGCTGCGCGACCGGCTCGTCGCAGCGATCCTGGACGGTTCCAAGACGTCGACGACCGGGCTCGTCGTCGACTACGAACACGAGGGCGAGGCCCTACCGGAAGTCGGCAGCCACTCGGTGGTCGTCGACTCCGACGACCGGCCGGTCGGCATCATCGAGGTCACCGGCGTACGAGTCGTCCCGCTGGCCGACGTGGACCTCGCCCACGCGCTCGACGAGGGCGAGGACTACGCCGACGTGGCCGCCTGGCGGGCCGGTCACGAACGGTTCTGGCACAGCGACGGGATGCGGACGGCCCTGGACGACCCCGGGTTCACCGTGGACGACTCGACGATGGCGGTGCTGGAACGCTTCCGCCTGGTGGCGGACCTGCGTACGGGTCCGGGCGGGGGTCCGGGTCCGGGCACGGGTCCGGCTGTCTGATCAGGCAGCCGGGCGCGTACCCGTACTCGCACCAGCTCCCGTGCTCGTCACCAGGCGCGCGGCTGCGACCCCGGTGAGGACAAGCAGCCCGACCGCCGTCCCGAACGCCGCCTCCGCCCCGCCCAGCACCGTCCCCGCCCGCAGGAACACCCCGCCGAGCAGGGCCACTCCGAGCGTGCCGCCCAACTGCTGTACGGCGTTGAGGAGTCCGGACGCCGAGCCCGTCTCGTGCGGGCGCACCCGGTGCAGGGCGGCGGTGAAGAAGGGGACGACGAACAGGCCCTGGCCCACCCCGCAGACGGCCAGGGCCAGGAGCAACGGCCACGAGTAACGAGCCCCGGAGGCGGGGGAATTGGCGTACGCGACGATGGCCGCCACCGCGCCCACCCCGAGCGTGCCCAGTCCGGCGTACATCACCCGCGCTCCGTAACGCGGCACGAGCCGGGCGCCCGCCACCAACGACGAGACGGCCATCGCGGCAGACCACGGCACGAGGGACAGTCCGGCCGCCAACACCCCGATGTGCGCGCCGAGTTGGAGTTGCAGCACGACGACCAGCAGCAGGCCGTTGACGGTGGCGAAGAAGAGCAGCGAGCAGACGAGGGCGGCCGGGAAGCCCCGGTTGCCGAGGAGCAGGCTCGGCTCGACGAGCGGGCTGCGGGAGCGACGGGCGCGGTGACGCTGGTGGAGCACGAAGACACCGAACAGTACGGCCGAGGGGACGAGCCAGGGCCAACTGCCGCTGGTGATCAGGGGGTACGTCAGGAGGCCGACGGCCGCGCTCACCAGTGCCGTACCGGTGAGGTCGAGGCGGGGGCGGGCGGCGGACCGGTCCTCGGGGAGGAGCCGGGCGGCGGCCAGGACGGCGAGGCCCAGCGGGACGTTCACGAGGAAGGCCGCCCGCCAGGACCCGGCGTGCGTGAGCACCCCGCCCAGCACCGGCCCGCACACCGCCGCCAGGCCCATCACCGGTCCGATGCTGCCCATCGCGCGGGCGAGTCCGTCCCCGTCGTACATGGCCCGGATCAGCCCGACCGTCTGCGGTACGACCAGTGCCGCCGCCGCGCCCTGCACGGCCCGCGCGGCGATCAGCGCACCGGCCGAGGGGGCCGCCGCGCAGACCAGCGAGGCGAGGACGAAGCCCGCGACGCCGATCCGGAAGATCCGGCGCCGCCCGGCGATGTCGCCGAGCCGCCCGCCCGTGATCAGCAGCACGGCGAAGGGCAGGGTGTAGGCGGCGCCGTACCACTGGATGTCCGACACCGGCCCGCCGAGCCCGGCGTGGATCGCGGGCGCGGCGACGGTCGTGATCGTGGCGTCGAGGAGGTTCATGGCCTCGGCGATGAGGAGGACGACGAGGCCGGCGTGGGTTCGGGGGCGGGTCTGCGTGTGGGTGTTCGTGTCGGTCGTCATGGGGAGGAGAGTGCGCGCAGGCGGCATGCGGCCTCCATTACTCGCCCCTAGACTGATGATTTCGTCCATACGCAGCCCGCCGCACAAGGATTTCATCCATGCTCGACGCGATCGACCGGGGCCTGGTGCACGCCCTGCACATCGACGGGCGGGCCCCCTTCGCCCGTATCGGTGCCGTGCTCGGGGTCTCCGCGCAGACGGCCGCCCGGCGCTACCGTCGGCTGCGCGGCGAGGCCGGCCTGCGGGTGGTCGGGCTGGCCTCGCCGGGGCACGCGGGGCAGGTCCAGTGGCTGCTGCGGCTGACGGCGGTGCCGCACAGCGCGCAGGACCTGGCCCGCGCACTGGCCCACCGGTCGGACACCTCGTGGGTACGGCTGGCGTCGGGCGGTACGGAGATCCTGGCCGTGGTGCGAACTCCGCTGGACGTGTCGGACGGCCACGCCCTCCTGCTCCACGACATCCCGCGCACCGCCGGGATCACGTCGGTGTCAGCCCACAGTCTGCTGCACACGTATGTCGGCGGGCCGACGACCTGGGGTGGGCGGACGAACGTACTGACGGAGGATCAGGTACGTCAACTGCGTCCGGAGGAGCCCGAGTCGGCGCCGTCCAGTCCACTGACCGAAGCCGACCGCACCCTCCTCGACGCGCTCGCGCACGACGGCCGGGCGAGCCTCGCCTCACTGGCGACCGCCACCGGCTGGTCGCCGACGACTGTTGCCCGGCGGCTGACGGAACTCCGGTCCTCCGGCGCACTGTTCTTCGACATCGACCTGAACGACAGTGTGCTGGGGGCGACTTCGCAGGCGCTGTTGTGGATGTCGGTGGCGCCGGCGGAGTTGGATCGCGTGGCGCGTGCGCTTGCCGAGCATGGGGAGTTGGCGTTCGTCGCGGCGACGACCGGGGGGACGAATCTGGTGGCTCAGGCGGTGTGTGCGGATCCGGCGGCGCTGCATACGTATCTGACGCGGCGCCTTTCCTTGCTTCCCGGCATCCACACGCTGGAGACGGCACCGGTGCTACGCACGGTCAAGGCGGCAGGCCCGTTGACCCGCCGCCCCTGAATTTCTTCGCCCCCGCCGCCCCTACCCGTCCCATCCTTCTGGGGGCTGCGCCCCCAGACCCCCCTTTCGCGCTGAACGCGCTCGTCCTCAAACGCCGGACGGGCTGGAGGGTGCTGGCTGGCGCTGAAATGCGGGAGGGGCGGGGGAAAGGGGTGGGCTGAGCACGGTTGTCCCCGAACGCCGGACGGGGCTTGATCTTTTAGCCCGTCCGGCGTTTGAGGACGAGGCCGTTCAGGCCGAAAGGGGGGTCTGGGGGCGCAGCCCCCAGGGATGGGAACGGGTAGGGGCGGCGGGGGCGAAAGAAACCCAACCCTCGCCTCACCGCCCCGCGCCCACCAGCTCCGCCCCCTCGGGCACCTCCCCTTCCGCCGCCTCCGGCCGCCCCTTCCCCGGCAGCAGGAAAGCGACCAACACCGTCCCCACCCCCAGAATCACCGCCCCGATCAGACTCGTATGGGCCACCGCGTCCGAGAAGGACGAGCCGACCGCGTCGGCCATCTGACGCGCCCCCTGGGCGAGTTGGGCGGCCTGCGTCTTCAACGCGGCCGCCTGTTCGGGCGTCCCCGCGCTCGCCGCCCGCGCCGCAAGCTCCTGAGCCTGCTCGCCGATCACCTGGGCCACCTGGTAACCCGCGCCAACCGAATCCTGCGCCTGGTCAAGTGCGCTCGCAGACAGCTTGCTGCCGGCCGTCGCATCGGTCAGATGAGAGGCGTACGAGGTGGAGAGCAGTGAACCGAGGACCGCGATCCCAAGCGAGCCGCCCAGTTCCAGCGAGGTGTCGTTCACCGCGCCACCGACGCCCAGCTGGGACTCGGGGAACACCCCCATGATCGCGTCCGTGCACGGGGACAGGGCGAGGCCGATCGCGAGGCCGAGGATGACAAGAGGGGCGACGAAATCCCCGTACGACGAACCGGAGTCCACGTGCGAGAGCAGGGCGAGGGCCGCCGTACCGCCGACCATGCCCGCCGTGACCGTGATCTTCATGCCGACGCGCGGGGTGAGGTACCCGGTGAGCGCCGAGCCGACGAAGACCGCGCCCGCGAGGGGCAGCATGCGCAGGCCGGTGTCCAGGGCGTCGTAGCCGAGGACGAACTGGAGGTGCTGCGTGAGGTAGTAGAACGCGCCGAAGACCGCCAGGAAGAAGAGAGCGACCGCGAGGTTCGAGCCCGCGAACCGGCGCTGGGTGAAGCGGCGTACGTCGAGGACCGGGCGCGGGTGGCGCAGCTCCCAGAGCACGAAGAGGACCAGGCCGAGCCCCGCCGTCACCGCCGCCGTGATCGCCTTGACGCCCCACCCGAAGTGCGGCCCCTCGATGATCATGTACACGAGCGCGGCGATCCACACCACCGACAGCAGCCCGCCGACGTAGTCGATCCGGTCCTGGTGGCCTGCCTTGGACGGCGGTACGAGGACGAAGGCGCCGATGATCGCGAGCACGACGATCGGCACGTTGATCAGGAAGGTCGACGCCCAGCCGTGGTTCTCCAGCAGCGCGCCCGCGACCAGCGGACCGGCCGCGATGGCGAGTCCGGCGGTGGCGGTCCACAGGGTGATCGCCTTGGCGCGTTCGGCGCGCGGGAAGGTCGCGGCGAGGAGGGAGAGCGTCGCGGGCATGATCAGCGCGGCGCCGACGCCCATCACGGCACGGGCCACGATGACTCCGGTGCCGCTGTCGACCAGCGACCCGGCGATCGCCCCTCCCCCGAAGACGACAAGGCCGAGCACGAGCGCCCCGCGCCGGCTGTACTTGTCGCCGATCGCGCCGAGCAGCAGCATCAGGGCCGCGTACGGGACGGTGTAACCGTCTATGACCCACTGGAGGTCGGCACTGGACAGGCCCAGGTCCTGGGTCATGTCGGGCGCGGCGACGGTGAGGGCGGTGTTCGCCATCACGATCATCAGCAGGCTGAGGCAGAGGACCAGGAGCGCCCACCAGCGCCGGGCGTAGGGGCGGTCCATCCTCTCGACGGGTTCCGTACGGACGAGTCGTCCGAGTCGCATGGATCGCATGGCTACGGGTCGCCTTCCTCACTGGTTTGACTGGTTTGCCGCTGATCGTTTTGCACACTGACGTGCAGTTGCACAACGATGTGCAATCTACTCCGCTGCACAGTGCTGTGCAAATGAGGAGAGAGGGAGGCACAATGTCAGCCATGACCACGGGCACCAGCAGCCGCGCCGACGCCAACCGCCACCGCATACTCGACGTCGCCCTCGCCGAGCTGTTGCGCGACCCCGACGCCTCGATGGACCAGATCGCGCGCGCCGCAGGTGTCGTACGACGGACCGTGTACGGGCATTTCCCGAGCCGGGAGGCGCTGATCAGCACGCTGCTCGACGGCGCGGTCGAGGCGGTGGCCGCGGCGCACGCCGAGGGGCGCGCGGGTGCGGAGGATCCGGCGGAGTGCGTCGCCCGGACCACGCTCGCCATCTGGCAGGTCGCCGACCGCTACCGGATACTCGTCGGGCTCGCCCAGCGGAGCGTCACCGTGCAGGGCATTCGCGACCGGTTCACCCCGGTCCGCGCGGCCTGTGTCGAGGTGCTCCGGCAGGGCCTGGAGGAGGGCTCGTTCAGCTCACCGCTGCCGGCGCCGGCACTGGCGTACGTGCATGAGCAGATGCTGTTCGCGCTGATGGAGGCGGTGAACGACGGGCTTCTGGCGCCGGAGGAGGCGGGCCGCTCCGCTGCGGTCACCCTGCTGACGACCGCGGGCGTACCCGCCGCCCGGGCCACCGCGCTGGTGGCGGAGCTGAGCGACTGAGACGGCGGTCGTCCGCCGTACCGGTACCGGTACCGGAGACAGGAATGGCCGAGCGGCCAGGCTTCGGGGGAGTGCCTGGCCGCTCGGTGTTTCTCGGGACTCCGGCGGACCTGCCGGGTGCCCGAGGCCGGGCGGCCGGACTACGGGGAGTGTCCAGCCGCTCGGAGATGGTTTGCGGGTATGTCGTCGTTCTCGGCGATCTCGGCGATCACAGCCTGGTCGGCCGCGATGCCGTGCCGACCCGGGACCGGTGCCCCGGAGCAGCGCGCGTACGTACTGGTGCGCGGGCTGCCTTCGATCAGTTGCCGATCGGTTCCGGGCGGTCGACGATCAGTCGTCGGCCGAGCCGCGGTCCCAGTGGCCCGCCGCCCTGGTGTTCCGGGCGGCGACGAGCGGAACGGCGTCCGTGCCGCCACCGGTCGGGTCCGCCGACCGGGCGGCTGAGAGACGGGGGAGAATCTCAGCCGCCCGGAGCCGATGGGCGGGACGGTCCTGGGGTTCGGACCCGGAGGGCGGATCCGGGGGGGCAGGCCCGGAGGTCGGATCCGAAGGCCGGACCCGCAGACCGGACCCGGACGCCGGACCCGCAGACCAGACCCGCAGGTCAGGCCCGCAGACCGGAGCTGGAGGCCAGACCCGCAGACCGGACCCGGAGGCCAGACCCGGAGGCCAGACCCGGAGGCCAGACCCGGAGGTCAGGCCTTCGCCAGTTCCTTCTCGCCGCCCTGCTCGGGGATGTCCGCGGAGGCGGAGTCCGTGTCGTCCTCCGGGTGGAAGCCGTCGTGCTCGTCGATGAGTGTCTTCTCGTCGAACGGGTGCCGGCCCGCGAGGACCTCCGCGACGCGCTCCTTGTCGATCTCATTCGTCCAGGTGCCGATCAGGACCGTGGCGACCGCGTTGCCCGCGAAGTTCGTGAGGGCGCGGGCCTCGCTCATGAAGCGGTCGATGCCGACGATCAGGCCGAGACCGTCCACCAGGGCGGGCTTGTGCGACTGGAGGCCGCCGGCCAGGGTCGCGAGACCGGCGCCGGTGACACCCGCCGCGCCCTTCGAGGCGACGAGCAGGAAGAGCAGCAGCGGGATTTGCTCACCGACCGACATCGGCGTACCCATGGCGTCGGCGATGAACAGGGACGCCATGGTCATGTAGATCATGGTGCCGTCGAGGTTGAACGAGTAGCCGGTCGGGACGGTGATGCCGACGACCGGCTTGCTGACGCCCAGGTGCTCCATCTTCGCGATGAGGCGCGGCAGCGCCGACTCGGAGGACGAGGTGGAGAGGATCAGCAGGAACTCGCGGCCCAGGTACTTGAAGAGCGAGAGGACGTTGAGGCCCGTGAAGATCTTCAGCAGCGCGCCGAGCACGAGGAAGACGAAGAGGAAACAGGTGAGGTAGAAGGACAGCATCAGGACGGCGAGCTGCTTGAGCGCGTCGACACCGGCGGACCCGGTCACCGCGGCCATGGCACCGAACGCACCGACGGGCGCGGCCCACATGACCATGCCGAGGATGCGGAAGACGAGCCGCTGGATGTGCTCGACACCGCGCAGGATCGGCGCACCGGTCGAACCCATGGCCTGGATCGCGAACCCGGCGAGCAGCGCGATGAGCAGCGTCTGGAGCACCTCGCCGCCGGTGAAGGCGGAGACGAACGTGGTCGGGATGATCCCGAGGAGGAACTCGGTGGTGTCCTTGGCCTCGGCCGAGACCTGCGCCTGGCCGGTCTCCTTGACGGCGTCGGTCAGCGCGAGGCCGGTGCCCGGCTCGATGATGTTGCCGACGACCAGGCCGATGCCCAGCGCGACGAACGACATGAGCACGAAGTAGCCGAGCGCGATGCCGCCCACCTTGCCGACCTTCGCGGCCTTCCGTACCGAACCGATGCCGAGCACGATCGTGCAGAAGATGATCGGCGAGATCATCATCTTGATCAGGTTGACGAAGCCGGTTCCGATCGGCTTCAGCTCCACGGCGAAGTCGGGGGCGATCAGACCCACGGCGATACCGGCGGCCACCGCGGCGATGACCGCGATGTAGAGGTAGTGGGTACGGTCCCGCTTCGCGGCGGGTGCGGCAGGTGCCGTTGAGGATGAGGTGGCCACGGCTGCCCTCCTTGACGTCGTCGTCGGCATCACCGGCGTGCGGCTCACGTCCGGGAGATGGGGAGAAAGTTGTGCTGGGGATGCGGTGGTGCTTCGGGGTCGCGGGCGGCGACCGAAAACGGGCCAAGACCCGTGAATCGCGTCCCTGCGATGCGGTGACTATCTAACGGCTTGTGAGGGCGGTCACCCTTCCGTTCATTTAGTTCACACTTATAAGGAGAGGCAGACTGACACCATGCACTTCCCCCGCGTCCCCGGACCCCGCAGTCTGGCCGCCCAGCTGTTCGCGATGCAGGCCGTGCTGATAGCGGTCGTGGTGGCCGGATGTGCGCTGTTCACGTACGTCAGTGACCGCAGCCAGGCCGAGGACGCGGCGGGCCGCCAGGCGATGGCCGTCGCCCGTTCGGTCGCGGACGCCCCCTCGGTGCGCGAGGCGATCCGCACCGCCCCCGAGCCGACGAAGCTCCTCCAGCCGTACGCCCTCCAGGTGCAGCGCGACACGGACGTCGACTTCATCACGATCATGAACCCCGGGGGCATCCGCTGGACCCACCCCGACCCGGACCAGATCGGTCAGCGCTTCCTCGGGCACCGGGAGCGCGCGCTGCGCGGCGAGTCGTTCACGGAGACCTTCTCCGGCACGCTCGGCCCGTCCGTCCGCGCGGTCACCCCGATCCACGACGGCGACCGGATCGTCGGGCTGGTCAGTGCGGGCATCCGGGTCGAGGAGATAAGCGCCCGGGTCCAGGACCAGGTCACGGCGCTGTTCGGGGTCGCGGCGGGCGCGCTGGCGCTGGGCGCGGTGGGCACGTACGTCATCAACGCGCGGCTGCGTCGCCATACGCACGGGATGAACGCGGCCGAGCTGAGCCGTATGCACGACTACCACCAGGCCGCCCTGCACGCCGTACGCGAGGGGCTGCTGATGCTGGACGGGCAGTACAGGGTGGCGCTGATGAACGACGGCGGCCGGGAGCTGCTGGGCGTCCCGGACGAGGACGAGGGGGAGGTCGTCGGCCGGTCCGTGGCCGAGCTGGGGCTGCCCGCGCCGCTGACGGGCGCGCTGCTGTCGGCCGAGCCGCGCGTCGACGAGGTGCATCTGACGGCCGACCGGGTGCTGGTGGTCAACACGTCTCCCGTGTCGAGCGGCGAGCGCAGAGGGACGGTGGTGACGCTGCGCGACGTGACGGAACTCCAGTCCCTGATGGGCGAGTTGGACTCCGAACGCGGCTTCACACAGGCGCTGCGCTCGCAGGCGCACGAGGCGGCGAACCGGCTCCACACGGTCGTGTCGCTGATCGAGCTGGACCGGGCGGAGGAGGCCGTGGACTTCGCGACCGCCGAACTGGAACTGGCCCAGGCGCTCACCGACCAGGTGGTCGCGGCGGTCAGCGAGCCGGTCCTGGCCGCCCTGCTGCTCGGCAAGACGGCACAGGCGAACGAGCGGGGCGTGGAGCTGGTGGTGTCGGAGGACAGCAGCCTCGACGACGGCCTCCTCCCCGACACCCTGCCGTCCCGCGACCTGGTCACCATCCTGGGCAACCTCATCGACAACGCGGTGGACGCGGCACAGGGAGGTACGGGCGCATCCCGGGTGACGGTGACGGCCCTCACGGAGGACTCCCTGCTGGTGCTGCGCGTCTCCGACACGGGCGCGGGCGTCGACCCGGCGCACACGGAGGCGGTCTTCCAGCGGGGCTTCACCACCAAGCCGGCGGGACCGGGCGGACGGGGTCTGGGTCTGGCACTCGTACGACAGGCGGTGGCCCGGCACGAGGGGACGCTGACGGTGTCGGAGGCGGCGGGAGGAGGGGCGGAGTTCGAGGTGCGGCTGCCGTTGCCTAAGGTTGCGGCGCCGACGGGGGCCGCCGGGGCGGCCAGGTCCAGTGGGCCCGCCCGACCCGATCGGCCCGCCGAACCGACCGGACCCGGACCCGCACTCGCCGAGCCCGCCGAGCCCGCCTTGCCTGGAGGGGACGTATGACCGACCCCAGAGACACGAAGCACAGAGATACGACGACCGACCCGATCCGCGTTCTCGTCGTGGAGGACGACCCGGTCGCCGCCGACGCGCACGTCATGTACGTGGGCAGGGTGCCCGGGTTCACGGCCGTCGGCAAGGCGCACACGGGCGCGGAGGCCCGGCGCGCGCTGGACCGTACGCCGGTCGACCTGCTCCTCCTCGACCTGCACCTGCCGGACGGGCACGGACTGCAACTGGCCCGCTCGCTCCGGGCGGCCGGCTACCACGCGGACGTCATCGCGGTGACGTCGGCGCGGGACCTGGCGGTGGTGCGGGAGGGGGTGTCGCTGGGCGTCGTCCAGTACGTACTCAAGCCCTTCACCTTCGCGACCCTGCGGGACCGGCTGGTCCGGTACGCCGAGTACCACGCGGCGGCGGGCGAGGCGAGCGGCCAGGACGAGGTCGACCGCGCCCTGGCGAGCCTGCGCGCACCGGGCCCCGCCGCCCTCCCCAAGGGCCTGAGCGCCCCCACCCTGGAACGGGTCACGGTCACCCTCCGGGCCAGCGCGGAAGGGCTCACCGCGGCGGGGGTCGCCGAGGAGGTCGGCATCTCGCGCATCACGGCCCGGCGTTACCTGGAACACCTGGTGGACGCGGGGCGGGCGGCGCGGGCCCCGCAGTACGGGCAGGTGGGGCGGCCGGAGTTGCAGTACCGGTGGGTGCGGGGGCAGCAGTAGTAAAGAGGAGGAGGGGCTCAGGAGTTGGGGCGGGCGTAGGCCACGACTTGGGCGGCGAGCCCGGCGACACCGACTGCCTCGACGACGGAGAGCACAAGGAGTCCGGCGCTGATGTCGCCGGCGCCCCAGTAGACGGTGAGCCCGGCAAGCGGAACGACGCAGAAGGCGAGCAGATCCACGGCGAGTTGGACAGCCTTGCGGGAGCGGCGCCAGGTGTCGGAGCGATGGGCGGACTCCCAGCCGAAGGCGCTCTGTTCCGAGGTGAGTTGAGCAAGCAGTCCAAGCCGGGGCCCCAACTCCTCCCTCACATACGTACCGATCGCGGAGATCTTCTGGTCGTTGATGAGATAGGTCCACCCGAGGACGACGCACACGGGTGGGAGGGCGAGCAGCATGACGGGCTGCCCGGCCTGTGCGGTGGCCGCGAGGACGGCGGCGACGACGGTGAGGGTGACGTAGAGAAGGTTGTCCCGGAAGCCGATGCGGGTCTTCTGCTCGTCCTTGAGGACCGTGTACTCGGCGAGCAGAAGCTGCCCGAGGGTGACGCCTGTTCCCGGTGATGACGGCGACTCCGGTGATTCCGGCACGGTTCTTCCTTCCCATGGCCACGCGGGCTTACGTTCACCGAGCAGCCATACAGGCCATACAGGCGTTCAGGCCAGTAGGAGGTCGTGCTCGTGCGCCCCACCGCAGCCCGCACAACTACCCCATTATCCCTGCTCGTTGCCGCCACCCTCACCCTCGCCGCCGGTTCCCTGACGGCCTGCGGCGGAGGCTCGGGCAGCGATCCGGACACGGTGAGGATCTCCTTCAAGCAGTCGACGGACAACTCCATCAAGGTGATGGACACGTATCTCGCGGACATCAAGAAGCAGTTCGAGAAGGCCAACCCCGGCAAGAAGGCGGAGCTGGTCCCGATCAAGGCCCCGGACTCGGAGTACTACACCAAGGTCCAGCAGATGCTCCGCTCCCCCAAGACGGCCCCCGACCTGGTCTACGAGGACACGTTCCTCATCAACTCGGACATCACCAGCGGGTACTTGAAGCCGCTCGACTCCTACCTCGCGAAGTGGCCGGACTGGAACCAGTTCATCGACACGGCGAAGACGGCGGCCAAGGCGGAGGACGGCAAGACGTACGGAGTCCCGGACGGCACGGACACGAGGGGGTTGTGGTTCGACAAGGCGATCTTCAAGAAGGCGGGCCTGCCTGAGGCATGGCAGCCAAAGACATGGGAGGAGGTCCTGTCGGCGGCCCGCACGATCAAGGAGAAGGTGCCGGACGTCATCCCCCTGAACGTCTACACGGGCAAGCCGGCGGGCGAGGCGGCGACGATGCAGGGCTTCGAGATGCTGCTGTACGGCACGGGGAGCGAGGGCGGTGCGGACCCCCTGTACGACAGCTCGTCGAAGAAGTGGATCGCCGGGAGCCAGGCCTTCAAGGACGCCCTGACCTTCGTCGAGACGGTGTACGAGGAGAAGCTGGGCCCGGACGTGTCGGATGCCCTCGACCCCAACGTCGCGACCCGTGTCCGGGGCGAGTGGCTCCCCCAGGGCAAGCTGGGCATCAACCTCGACGGCTCCTGGCTCCCGCAGGACTGGCTGCCGGGCAGCGGTCACGAATGGCCGGAGTGGTCGACGAAGCTGGGCCTGGCGGCGATGCCGACGCAGACCGGCCAGGCGCCGGGCAAGGTGAGCATGTCGGGCGGCTGGACCTGGGCGATCCCGTCGAAGGCGGCCAACCCGGACCTGGCCTTCGAGTTCATCAAGACGATGCAGACGAAGGCGAACGCCCAGAAGTGGTACGTGGCCAACTCGGGCATAGCGGTACGGGAGGACGTGGCGGCCGACCCCGCCTACGTCGACGCCCAACCCGGCATCAAGTTCTTCACGGACCTGGTGGCGAGCACGCACTACCGCCCGGCGTATCCGGCGTACCCGAAGGTCTCGACGGCCATCCAGGAGGCGATGGAGGGCGTGACGACGGGTGACGCGTCGGTGGAGGAGGCGGCGAGCGCGTACGACGAGGCGCTGAAGTCGGCGACGGGCGACCAGGTAGTAGAGAAGCGGTGAGGGCAGCAGGACGTTCCCTGCCTCGAACACTGACTCGGGCACTTCCGGTCACCCCGGCGGCGGTCCTGCTCCTCCTCTTCCTCGCGGGCCCGATCGCGTACTGCGCCTACATCGCGTTCACGGACCTCCAGTTGACGGGTCAGGCGGAGTCGTCGTTCGTGGGCTTCGAGAACTTCCGGACGGCGTTCAAGGACAAGGCGTTCCTGAACGCGGTCTGGCTGACGCTGGTGTTCACGGTCCTGTCCTCCCTGATCGGCCAGAACACACTGGGCCTGGCACTGGCGGCACTGATGCAACGGGCGTCGAAGCCGGTACGGACGCTGGTGGGCGGGATCGTGATCACGGCGTGGGTGCTGCCGGAGGTGGTGGCGGGTTTCCTGCTGTACGCGTTCTTCAGGAGAGAGGGCACCCTGAACGCGATCCTGGACTGGCTCCATCTCCCGTCCCAGAACTGGCTGTTCACGCTGCCGATCCTGGCGGTGTCGTTCGCGAACGTGTGGCGGGGTACGGCGTTCTCGATGCTGGTGTATTCGGCGGCGCTGAACGAGATCCCGAAGGAGATCACGGAGGCGGCGGAGGTGGACGGCGCGGACGGCTGGCGCCGCCTGTGGCACATCACGCTGCCGATGATCCGCCGCTCGATCGGCACGAACCTGATGCTGAACACGCTGCAGACGCTTTCGGTGTTCGGCCTGATCTGGGTGATGACGAGGGGAGGCCCAGGGAACAGAAGCCAGACGCTGCCCCTGTTCATGTACGAACAGGCCTTCCAGAAGAGCATGATCGGCTACGGCACGGCGGTGGCGCTGCTGTTGCTGGTGGTCGGCTCGCTGTTCTCGGTGGTTTATATGCGGCTGCTGCGGACGGAGGTATGAGATGACGTCAGTGTCACGCCGCACGAACCGCCGGTTGGCGGCGGATGCGGGCTTGTTGGCGGTCGCGGCGGCTTTCGTGCTTCCGCTGGCGTGGGTCGTGCTGTCGGCACTGGATCCGAGGGCGGATCTAAGGGTACGGATCCCGGACGGCCTGACGTTCGGAAACTTCGACGCGGTACTGACGGAGGACGTCACATTCACTCCGCTGCTCAACAGCCTGATCCTGTGCGGAGGCGGGACACTGCTGACGGTGGTGTGCGCGGCACTGGCGGCGTATCCGTTGTCGCGATTCCGGTCACGCTTCAATCGCCCGTTCCTGCTGACGATTCTGTTCGCTACGTGTCTGCCGATCACGGCAATCATGGTTCCGGTGTACGCGCTGTTCGTACGGGTGAACCTGATCGACACCATGCAAGGCACGATCTTCTTCTTCGCGGCGTCTCAACTCCCGTTCGCCGTATGGCTGATGAAGAATTTCATGGATGGCGTGCCGAAGGAACTGGAGGAGGCGGCTTGGACGGACGGGGCTTCGTCGTTCCAGTCGTTGGTGCGGATCGTGCTGCCGCTGATGGGTCCGGGGGTGGCGGTGGTGACGGTCTTCTCGTTCGTGATGATGTGGGGGAACTTCTTCGTCCCGTTCATGTTGCTGCTTACACCGGATCAGATGCCGGCGAGCGTGAGCATCAATGATTTCTTCGGGAATCGGGGGACGGTTGTCTATGGGCAGTTGGCTGCGTTTTCGGTTATTTACTCGACGCCGGTGATTTTGTTGTATGTGGGGGTGGCGCGGCGGGTGGGTGGGGGGTTTGCTTTGGGTGGGGCTGTTAAGGGGTAAAAGGTGGGGGCGGAGCCGCTTCTATTACTGCTGCTCGGCTCGGGTGCGGGCTTGGACGGCTTCGCCAGCGTCGCCAGCCCTGCTGTAGGCGTCGGCAGCCTGGAGCAGGCAGGCGCGCGCCTCAACGAGGCGGTTGGCGGATTTGTGGATGCGGGCGAGGTTGTACAGGGTTTGACCCATCGAGTACCAATCCTCGACCTCCTCGAAGCCCTCCAGCGCCCTGGCGAACCCCTCGACCGCCTCCGCTACCCTGTCCACTTCCCCCAGGATGAACCCGAGGTTGTTCCACGCAATGGCCTCGCGGCGGCGGTCCCCTACAGCCTGGCACAAGTCTCGGGCCAGGCTGTAGGCATCGATCGCCTCCGCCACCCGACCTGCCTTTCGCAGGGCGACGCCAAGGCCATTCATCGCGATGGCCTCGCCTGAGCGGTCCCCAGTAGCCTGGTACAGGTCACGGGCCTGGGTGTGCGCCTCGATCGCCTCCGCCACCCGACCTGCCTCCCGCAGGGCGACGCCAAGGTTGTTCCAAGCGATGACCTCGCGGTGACGGTTTCCGACAGCCTGGTGCAGGTCGCGGGCGTGAGTGTGCGCCTCGATCGCCTCCGCCACCCGACCAGCTCCTCGCAGAGCCATGCCGAGGTTGTTCCAGGCAACGGCCGCGACAGTACGGTCCTCGGAGCGACTGACGGCCTCGAGCGCAGCCCGGCTTACAGCAACCCAGTCATCGAAAAACCGCCGCCAGTCCAGGTAAACCGCCAGGCATGACGCTAGCCGCATCGCCATGTCCGCGAATCGCTCGCGCTCCCCCCACCCAGCCGCCGCCACCAGACCTGCACGCTCCCTATCCAGCCACCCCAACGCTTCGCCCCGCCCTCCGAACTGCCCCGGCAGCGCCATCCCCGGCAACCACCGCAACCAGGCATCGGCCGAATAGGCCAACGCGTGATAGAAGTTCAGCACCCTCGCCCGTGCCGCCTCCCCTTCCTCCACCAACCCTGTATCCGCCGCCACCGCACCGACCCCAAATGCCCGCACCAAGTCATGTAACCGCCACCGTCGATGCCCGCTCTCCCGCCCCCGCTCAACGAGATGTGCGCGGAGTAGGGCCTCCAGTGCCTGGTGCGGAGGAGAGTCCATCCCGACAAGAGCGGCAACGACCTCGTCGCTCGCATCGGGCCCAGGTGCGAGTGCCAACAGCCTCAACACACGGGCCTGATCGGGCGGTAGCCGCTTGTACGACAGGTCGAAGGCCGCGCGGACGCTGCGCTCACCGTCATAGAGGTTGCCGAGCAGGTCGCGGGAGTCGGCAATTTCGCCGGTGAGTTCGACAACCGGCTTCTCCCGGTCCACCACCAGCAGCGCCGCCGCAATCTGGAGGGCCAGCGGCAGATGTCCGCAGAGGGCGGCGAGGCGCGCGGCCTCCTCTGAACTGTCCGAGACACGGCTGTCGGCAGGAGAAGCGGTCCGCAAGGCACGGTCGAGCAGGTCGTACGCCTCCGCAGGCGTCAACTCGTCCAACGCCAGTAGCCGTGCCCCCAGTTGGGGCAGTCGGTCACGGGAGGTGACCAGCAGCCGGTGTCCCGCGTCACCACCGGGAAGCAGAGGCCGTACCTGGGTGGGCGAAGACGCATTGTCGGCCAGGACAAGCACAGCCCCCTTCTCCCGAGCGCGGTCGGCAAGGGTCGAGCGGTAGAGCACTGCGCGCGCGTCCGGCCCGGCCGGGATGTGCTCCGGCTCCGTACCCAGCGCCCGCAGCAGCGCCTCCAGCGCCTGATCCCCCGTAACAGGTTCCTCGTCGTACCCATGCAGGTCGACGAAGAGCACCCCTCCCGGGAACCAGCCGTACCCACATGCCTCGTACCCCGCCTGTACGGCAAGTGCGGTCTTGCCGATGCCGCCGAGCCCCGAGACCGCCGCGACGACCACGGCCTCGGATCCGCCCCCAGCCACTGCCGGGTCGAACGCATCCAACAACTCCCGGAGTTCAGCCTCCCGCCCGGTGAAGCCGACCGCCCGTGCAGGCAGCGCGTCCAGCGCACGGGGCGCCGGCACGTGCTCGCGGTACACGGCCTTGGCCGTCACCGAGCCCGCAACGCTCGCACCCCGCAGATCGATGTGGTCCCCGTCGTACTCGGTCGCCATCGTGCCGCCCGTCCCCCGTGCCGCCTTCGTACATCGCGCGACATAACGGTACGCCCGCCAAGTACCGTAGAACGGTGCCGGAGACAAAGAGAACCGTTGCCGTCCTCACCGCGCTGTCGCTGGAGTACGACGCAGTGCGGGAGCACCTCACGGACGTCGAGACGCTCACCCACCCGCGCTACGGAACCAAGGCCAAGCTGGGCCAACTCCCGGGCACGCCTTGGCAGGTGGTCCTCGTCAACATGGGCGAAGGCACACTCACGGCGGCGACGCTCACCGAGCGCGTACTGACGTGGCTGGAGCCCGAGGCCGTACTGCTCGTCGGTGTCGCGGGCGGCCTCAAGGACGACATAGGGATCGGTGATGTCGTGGTCGCGACGAAGGTGTACTCGATCCATGGCGGCAAGGAGACCCCCGAGGGTTTTCTGGTCCGCCCGGAGGCCTGGCACGCTTCGCACCGCCTGGAGCAGGCGGCCAGGGAAGCCTTGGGTAACACGTCAGACTTCAAGGCGTACTTCAAGCCGATCGCCGTCGGAGACGTACTCCTCGCGGACAGGAAGTCCAAGCTCGCCCAGCACATCCACAAGCACTACAACGACGCCGCCGCCATCGAGATGGAGAGTTCCGGCGTCGCCAACGCCGTCCAACTCGCCGGTGAGGCCGGCGCGTTGATCATCCGGGGCATCAGCGACAAGGCCGACCCGGACAAGTCCGAGGCGGACAAGGCGGGTTCGCAGCCCCGGGCCGCAGGGAATGCGGCGGCGGCTGCCGTGGCCGTACTCCGAGAGCTGACTCCGAAACAGACCACCGACCTCCGGGAGGGTCCCTTTCGCGGCGAGACCTACGGAGGGGACCACTTCGACTTCCGGCAGAGCACGTTCAACGGCTCCTTCGTCGCGAAGTTCGTCGGACACCGGCCCGGCGACGAGGACGGCAGGTAACCAGGACCCTGGACTCGGCGTAGGCCATTCCCACGGCCCGGTCCCGGTGGCGACCGCGACCCTGCCGCTCCGGCCTGCCGGTTTCACAGGACGAGTCGCAGATCTGGGCCGCCTACTGCCTCACCTCGAACCCGCCCCGGAGGGTACGAGCGCGCGCCCGATCCTCATCTTCGCCGTCACGGGCATGGGCGGCATTGGGAAGACAGCACTGGCGCTGGAGGCCGCTCACCGGGTGGTTTCGAAGGGCCTGTTCCCTGGGGGCACCCTCTTCGTCGACCTGCGCGGCTACGACGACAACCCGGTCACCGCGGACCAGGCGGTCCTAGCCCTGCTGGACGCGCTCGGCGTACGAGGCTCGGACCTGCCGCCGACGGCAACACGCCAGTACGACGCCTATCACGCCCTCCTCGCCGAACGGCAGCAACGGACGCTGCTGATCCTGGACAACGTCTCGGATCCGGCCCAGTTCCTGACCCTGCTCCCTACCTCGGACCATCACCGGGTACTGATCACCTCCCGCAACCGTCCGGACGGGCTTCGGGTACGCCTCATCGACCTCGAAGCGCTGACCCCGGCCGAGTCCTCCGCGCTGATCACCGGTGCCCTGCACGACGCCGACGAACGCGACGACCGTCCGACCCGCGAGCCGGACGCCCTGCGTGAACTGACCGACCTGTGCTGTCACTTGCCCCTCGCCCTCCAGATCGCGGCGGCGATGCTGCGCCGGCGCCGCCATCGCGGTATCGCCTCGCTGGTGGCGGAGATCAAGGGAGCGGAGGACGCCACGACCGCGTTCGACCGGGGCGACCTCGGTACGGATCAGTACGGCCGCTCACTCGCCCTCCGCCCGGTCCTGGAGACCTCCTACCACCGCCTCCCGGCCGACCAGGCCCGCATGCTGCGCCTGCTCGCCCTCGCCCCGGCGCCGGAGACCGGCACGGACGCGGTGGCAGCGCTGGCGGACCTCGACACGGACTCCGCCCTGACTTTGCTGGAAGAGTTGGCAGCAACTCATCTCGTCACAGCGGTTCCTGGTGGGGACGACCCCCGTGCCGTCCCGCGTTGGCGGTTGCATGACTTGGTGCGGGTGTTTGGAGCACGTGTGGTAGCTGGGGATGCAGGATTGAGGGAGGAGGGGGTGGCGGCGCGGGAGCGGGTGCTGGCGTTCTTCTGGCGGTGGGCGGATGCGGCCGATGACTGGTTGCGGTGGCTGCCGGGGGATGCGGTACCGGGGTTGTTCGGGGGGCGGGGGGAGGCGTTGGTGTGGTTGGACGGTGAGCGTGCGGGGTTGGTGGGGGCGGTGCAGTGGGCGGTGGAGGAGCGGTTTGCGAGTACTGCGGTGAGGCTGGCCGCGTGTCTGGGGGAGTATTTGCACTGGCGGCGGTATTTCGATGACTGGGTCAATGTGGGTGTGGCTGCCTGTGCGGGTGCCCGTCTCATCGGGAACCCGAAGAGTGTGGCCGGGGCGTTGGGTGACCTCGGAACTGCCTTGCGGGAGGTGGGTCGGGTGGAGGAGGCGATCGATGCCTACACTCGGGCCCTCGACCTGGACCAGGCGGCCGGGGACCGCCACAGCGAGGGCATGTCGTGGACCAAACTCGGCGTCGCCTTGCGGGAGGCGGGTCGGGTGGAGGACGCGATCGACGCCCACACACGCGCCCTCGACATCTTGCAGGCTGCCCAGGACCGCCACAGCGAGGGCACGGCGTGGAACAACCTCGGCATCGCTCTGGAGAAGGCGGGCCGGGTGGAGGACGCGATCGACGCCCACACACGCGCCCTCGACATCTTGCAGGCTGCCCAGGACCGCCACAGCGAGGGTAGAGCGTGGCACAACCTCGGCAGTGCCTTGCGGGCGGCGGGCCGGATGGAGGAGGCGATCGAGGCTTACGGCAGGGATGTGGAGATCTGCCGGGAGTTCGAGGACTGGTACGGCGCGGGCGTGACCTTGCACAACCTGGCCCACGCCTACAAGGTGGCCAGCCGCCCCGCCGAGTCCCGCGATGCCTGGCTCCGGGCCGCCGACGCCTACACCCAGGCCGGAGCCACCGAGGAAGCAGCCAAAGCCCTAGCCCGCGCGGAAGAAGCAGCAGGCACCGCAGCCCGGCAATAACCACCAGCTCCAGGCCCCCCTTACCTCACCCCACTCGCGCAAATTCACTCGCCTCCGCCCAAGGCAGCACAGCCCACATCCGAGTCCCACCTCCCGGCTCCCGAGCCTCCCCAAACCCCCACTCCCCACCCCACCCCTCCACCACGCACCCCAAAACCCGCAACGCATCCCCCCGTCGCTCATCGCAAGCCGCAGCCAGCCGGGGATGCACATGCCGCCGATGCCCGTCATAAAGCACCACCTGCACCTCCCCCTCCCACCACCGCAACGACAGATACACCGGCCCATCCCCACCGAACCGAAACGCACAAGCCGTCAACTCCCCCACCACCTGCACCGCAACGTCCGCCATCTCCTCCAGCCCATGCGTCTGGAGGACAACCCGAGTGGCGGCCCGGGCAACCCGCGAACTCACCGCCTCGGCAGGCAGGGTGAAGCCGTAGACAAGCGAGTCCGGAGACGGCGGCGCCACCTTCGTGAGGTCGGTCGAGACGAGACAGGCCGAGACGGCGAGCGATGAGGACATGGTGAACTCCCTTTCTGCACAGTGGACTTGATGAAGCCGACGTAGACCCGACCAGTGGCCTGTCTCCCTGGCGCGAGCACACCCCTCCCAGGGAAGGAGGAACGCGGGCAGGCTCACGCGATGCGCTTCCGAGTGATGCCGGGTCGTAAGCGACTGATAACCAACCGTAGCCCAAGATAGGAGTACACGTACTACTCACCGTCAAAGTTCCAGGTGGACCAAGCACGCACCCCAGCGGCAGACTGACCCCGTCACACAGCAGAACGGGGAGGGGCGCATGCCGCCGAGGAACAAGCCGACGGAGCGTCAGAGGCGGTTGGGCGCGGAGTTGCGCAGGATGCGCACATCGGCCGGGATCAAGACGGAGTACGCCGCCCAACTGCTCAACGTCCCCCGCACCAACGTGCCGAACATGGAGTCGGGCCGCTCCGGCATCAGCGCCGACCGCGTACGCACCCTCGCCGCCAACTACGGCTGCGCGGACGCGGAGTTCGTGGAAGCACTCGCCGCCATGGCCACCAGCCGCGAGAAGGGCTGGTGGGAGGAGTACCGGGGCCGACTCCCCGACGGCTTCCTAGACATCGCCGAGATGGAGTGGCACGCCACACGGCTCCGCATCACCGTCAGCGTGCACCTGCCGGGCCTGCTCCAGACCGAGGACCACGCCCGCGCCGTGTTCAAGGCGGTGATCCCACCCCTCCTCGCCCCCGACGTCGACGTGCGCCTGACGCACCGGGTCGACCGGCAGCAGGTGCTCGACCTTACGGAACCCCCGACCCTCGACGTCATCCTCCACGAGGCCGCCCTCCGCATGGAGTTCGGCGGATCCTCCGTCGCCAAGCGACAGTTGGAGCACCTGCTGTACGCCTCCGAGCGCGAGGCCGTGACGATACGCGTGATCCCGTTCAAGGCGGGCGGCTTCCCCGGCGCCGGACAGTCTGTCGTCTACGCCGAGTCGGCCGTCCCCCGCCTCGACACCGTGGAACTCGACAGCACGCACGGCCCGGAGTTCATCGACACCGAGACCCAACTCGCCAAATACCGAGCCCACTTCGACGCGGCCGAAGCCGTCGCGCTCGCCCCCGCGCCCTCGCGGGACTTCATCCGCACCCTCGCCAACGACCTCTAGGAGACCCCGTGCCCGACATCACCTGGGAAGAGCCCTACTGCGGAGAAGGCGCCAACTGCTTCCGCATAGGCACCGACCCCCACAACAACGCCTACATAGCCATCGCAGGCCAAGAAGACACCTACCTCACCGACACCCGAGACGCCCTCCGCACCCTCATCCAGGACATCAAGGCCGGCAAAGCAGACCACCTCCTCTAAGCCGTGCCCGCAGATTTGGAGGTGCTGCTCCCGGCCGTCGTCGAGGACTGCCGCCGTGGCCCCTGGCAAGCCGATGATGTCGGTCAAGCTCCACAGGCCGCCAAGCCGCCAGGCCGCCGCCCGCCTGGGGATCGCCCCCGCGTGGGGCCTCGGAGTGCTGCGAGGCCAGTGCCGCCACTTGGCGGGCGGGGTCGGGCAGGCCCCCGCCACGGTATGGCATCTGCTCGCCGGTCCACCGAGCCACACCCTCATTCATCGCCTGGACCATTCCCCGAGCCGCCGGCTTGCCCAGGATCTGCTGATGCCTCATTCCCCGAAGCATGTGTCCGCCCGCCCCGCGGCGGCAGGGGCCAAGCCCTGCTCTGCCGCCCAGGCGCGCAGTGCGGTTTCGGCTTCCTCGCGGGACTGGGGGCCCCGGTCGATGTGGAGTTGCTGGAGGTGGCGGATGGCCGCGCCTATCGTCCGGCCTTGAGGTATGCCGAGCAGGGTGGTGATCTCCTTGCCGTTGAGGGGCACCGGGACACCGGGCAGCCGCTCGAAGACGGCTCGCTCGGCTGCGGCGTGCTCCTCGGACTCCCGCCTTCCCTGCTCTCTCGCGTGCCACTCGTCGTAGTCGGCCGCGTCGCCCGCCTCCAGCGCGGCCCGGCGCCAGTCCTCCTCGTCCCGTCCTTGGCCGAGGCCCACTTCCACGAACAGGTCACGATGGTCCGGCGCGCCGGGGCCGGCCGACGCCACACCGAGCCGGGCGAGCGCCGCGTTGATCGGCCAGTCCTCCCGCGGACCGCTGAACTCCGAGGCGTGCACTGGCCCCCATTCCCGCACACCGGCCCGCCACAAAGCGGCGACCTGATCCCCGTCGCCGCCCCAGAAGTCCGCCTTCACATGGGCCACCGGCCCGCTCTGTGAGAGGTCACGAAGTATTCGCGGCAGGTCACCGCAGAGCGCGGTGGAAAGCGGCAGCAGCCCCATGCGTTGCCTGAGCGGCGCGACCACCGCCCCGGGCACCCCTTCGGCCCAGCTTCGCAAGCGGTCGAACTCACCCACGACAGCATCAAGTCGGTACGACATCTGCGCACAGTAGCCACGTTCCCGCAGCGTGGCATCCGTCTCCAACTTGCGGACGGAACCCGGCGCCTCGGCGTATGACCGCCCCGGCGGCAAATATCTCTTCGCCCCGCACTCATACGGCTCGGCGTCCGCGCCCGTCCACCCAGTGGTGCGGGCAACGCACCTGACCGACCACGAGCCCGACACGAGCCCGACACGAGCCTCAGGCGGGCACGCGTCCGAACGGTCCGAAGGGGACGACATGTCGAACAAGTCAGCGAGGCGCGGCGCCCGACTGGGTGGCGCAGCGGCGGTACTGTGCGCGCTCGCCATGACGGTGGGCGCCGCGCCCGCCCAGGCCGCTGCCGAACAGCGGCCCGCAGGCCCGGTGTTCACCACCTGGGCGACGGATGTGAACGTCCGCCAGGACCCGGCCCCGGGTTTCCGCTGCCCCGAGTTCCCCTCGCCCGGCAACTGCCCACAGGTGGTCGGCAAGGCACAGCCGGGCGACCAGCTCGAAGTGACGTGCCAGACGCGGGGTGAGACGGTCGGCGGCAATCCGTACTGGGTCTTCGTGGACAACCGGACCCGGGGCTTCTACGGATGGATGGCGAGCTACTTCATCTCGCACCCGGACAACTGGCTGCCCGGCGTCCCGCAGTGCTACGGGCCCTAACACGCCGGCACGACGCGGACCGGCGTGGCCTCCCCCTCCCCCTGCCCCCGCCCCTCACACCTCAGGCAACACCCCAGGCCGGAACGGCTCCACCCCCACAACCCGCCGCACCCGCGTCACCTCGATCAGCAGCATCACGCGCCGCTCCCCGGGCAGCAGCCACGGATACCGCTCCTCCCCGATGTACTTCTGCGTGAGCCGGTCCATGGACCGTTCCGCCTCCTCGCCCTCCACGAACCGCACCACGCGCCCCCGGATCTCCGCACGGTCGTACGGGTTCTCGGGGTCGTGGTGGGAGAGCGAGACGTTGGGATTGACGCGGAGGTTCTCCTCCTTCACGCGGCCGATGGCCGTGTTGACCATGACGTGGTCGCCCTCGATGTCGACCCACATCGGCGACACCTGCGGCATCCCGTCGGCGCCGACCGTCGCGAGGTGCCAGAAGTTCGGGGCCAGCAGCCGCTCCCGTATGTGCCCCTCGATCTTCGTCACCTTCGCCGCCTTCGCCACTTGCTCCTCCTCCGCCTTGCCACTCACAAGACCACCACCCTCCGAAGCCCAACCACCAAGCGAAATAACGCTGATGGTACGTCAGGAGCCCAACCCCAACAGGCCGCACCGACAGGCCACCCCCACCGCACAGATCGCGCCGCGACTACTCGCCAGTCACCCACCCCACCAAGCCCCAACCACCCCGCACGCACCTTCGACACCCGCTCACAGCACCAGTCCGTCAGCCACCCCAACCACCCGCACCCGAACCACCGAGCCAGCGCGCATATGCCCCACCACCTTGCCGTTCGCACGATCGGACGCCCATGAACAGCCCCTGCCCGGCCACCTGTCCACATCCTTCGGCCAGTCGGGGAGCACCCCCGGCCACCCCCAACCCCGTAGCTTCCTACGATCCGTAATTGTGGCCGAACAGAACGTAGTCACGGCCGCCCAGTAGCCCTAGCTTGTGGCGCGTGCGCCGACCCCCAGTTCCGCCACCGCCCATGTCACCGACACCACCGAACCCGCCCTTCGACGCCCACGCCGCCCGCAGACTCCGTATGGCCCTCGGAATGGGCCCCGAGCACGTCGCGTACGGGATGCGTGTCTCGTACGGGCTGCCGTACATCACGCCCGACCACGTGATCGCCTGGGAGCAAGGCACAATGGCCCCCGGCAGCAGCGAACTCACCGCTCTCGCAGGCGTGTTGTGGTGCGCGCCCTGTGAACTCGTCGGCCGCCCCCGCACCTTGCGCGAGCACCGCGCCGCACGGAACCTCACCGCCGAGGACGTCGCCCAGGCCGTCGGGCTTGAACTCCTCGTCTACATACGGATGGAGGAGAGCGGCGAGTGGCGCGGCACCGAGCGGCAGTCCGCGATCCTCGCCGAGGTGCTCGAACTCTCGCTCGCCGACTTCCTCACCCTCACCGGCCTCGACGGCAAGCTCGCCGGCCTGCTGCGCAGCGCGGTCACGACGCGCTGGCAGGCGTACGTCCGCCCCGTCAACAAGATGGTGCCGCTGAACCGGCGCTTCCTGGAGGGCGTCCTCCAGGAGCTGCACCGCTACTACCAGGGGCAGATGGCCGCCACCATGACCTGGTCGGACGGCTCGGCGGCGACCGAGGCGAGCCACGCCGGACGCGACTTCCTCGACCGGATCGTGGAGCACTTCTGGGCGAGAGTCGACACCAACACCCCGCCCCCGTAAGCACCGCCGCCTAAAACACCGGCACCGCTGCCTAGAACACCGACTCCGCCTCGTCCATCCGGTCCTTCGGGACCGTCTTCAACTCAGTGACCGCCTCCGCCAGCGGCACCATCACCACGTCCGTCCCGCGCAGCGCCGTCATCCGCCCGAACGTGCCCTGGTGCGCGGCCTCCACCGCGTGCCAGCCGAAGCGGGTCGCGAGGACTCGGTCGTACGCGGTGGGCGTGCCGCCGCGCTGGATGTGGCCGAGGATGACCGGCTTGGCCTCCTTGCCGAGCCGGCGTTCCAGCTCGTACGCGAGTGCCGTACCGATGCCCTGGAAGCGCTCGTGGCCGAACTGGTCGATCGCGCCGTGGCCGTAGTCCATGCTGCCCTCGGCGGGGTGCGCGCCCTCGGCGACGCAGATGACCGCGAACTTCTTGCCGCGCGCGAACCGTTCCTCGACCATCTTCACCAGGTGGGCCGGGTCGAAGGGGCGTTCGGGCAGGCAGATGCCGTGGGCGCCGGCGGCCATGCCGGACTCCAGGGCGATCCAGCCCGCGTGCCGTCCCATGACCTCGACGACCATCACGCGCTGGTGGGACTCGGCGGTGGTCTTGAGGCGGTCCATCGCCTCCGTCGCGACACCCACCGCCGTGTCGAAGCCGAAGGTCCGGTCCGTGGACGAGATGTCGTTGTCGATCGTCTTCGGGACGCCGACCACCGGCAGACCCGCGTCGCTCAGCATCCGCGCCGCCGTGAGCGTGCCCTCGCCGCCGATCGGGATCAGCACGTCGATACCGAACTCGCGGGCCATGTCCTGCGCGTTCTCGCAGGCCTCGCGGAGCCGGTCGCGCTGGAGGCGGGAGGAGCCGAGGATCGTGCCGCCGCGGGCCAGGATGCCGCTGACCGCGTCGAGGTCGAGCGTGCGGTAGCGGCCGTCGAGCAGACCAGCGTAGCCGTCCTCGAAGCCGATGACCTCGTCGTCGTACTGAGTGACCGCTCGGTGCACGACCGACCGGATCACTGCGTTCAGGCCGGGGCAGTCGCCACCTGCGGTGAGAACTCCGATACGCATCGTGCTGTGTCTCCTGCTCGCTGTGATCGCTCTGCGGGCTTTTGATACCGGTGAGCCATTCCAATTGTTTCACGCCCTGGCACACCCCCGATCCTGACGGGCCTACCAGGTGCCCTGGCAGGCGCCGCAGGTACTGTCGAACGAAACCGAGCGACGAAACGGAGAGCACGCGTGACGACCCGCAGCGTGTACGTGACCGGCATCGACCGGGGCGACGGCCGCCAGGTCGTCGAGCTGGGGGTCATGGAGCTGCTGACCCGGCAGGTCGACCGGGTCGGCGTCTTCCGCCCCCTGGTGCACGACAACCCGGACCGTCTCTTCGAGCTGCTGCGCGCCCGCTACCGCCTCTCCCAGGACCCGGCGACCGTGTACGGCATGGACTACCCGGAGGCGTCCGCGCTCCAGGCCGAGCAGGGCACCGACGAACTCGTCTCCACCCTCGTCGACCGCTTCCTCCGGGTCGCCCGTGAGTACGACGTCGTCCTCGTCCTCGGCACCGACTTCGCCGACACCCAGTTCCCGGACGAGCTGGCCCTCAACGCCCGTCTCGCGAACGAGTTCGGCGCGTCCGTCGTCGCGGTCGTCGGCGGTCGCCACCAGACCGCCGAGTCGGTGCTCGCCGAGACCCGCAACGCGTACCGCGCGTACGAGGCGCTGGGCTGCGACGTCCTCGCGATGGTCGCCAACCGCGTCGCCCGCGAGGACCGCGCCGGGATAGCCGAGCGCCTCGACTCCCGCCTCCCCGTGCCCTGTTACGTCCTCCCCGACGAGCCCGCCCTCTCCGCGCCGACGGTCGCCCAGATCACCCACGCGCTCGGCGGCACGGTGGTCCTCGGCGACGACTCGGGCCTCGCCCGTGACGCGCTGGACTTCGTCTTCGGCGGCGCGATGCTGCCCAACTTCCTCACCGCGCTGACCCCGGGCTGCCTGGTCGTCACCCCCGGCGACCGCGCCGACCTGGTCGTCGGCGCCCTCGCCGCGCACAGCGCCGGTACGCCGCCCATCGCGGGCGTCCTGCTGACCCTGAACGAGCGCCCCAGCGACGAGGTACTCACCCTCGCCGCCCGGCTCGCCCCCGGCACCCCGGTCGTCTCCGTGGCCGGCACCAGCTTCCCCACCGCCGCCCAACTCTTCTCCCTGGAGGGGAAGTTGAACGCGGCCACCCCGCGCAAGGCGGAAACCGCCCTCGGTCTCTTCGAGCGTCATGTGGACACCTCGGAACTTCTCAAGCGGGTCTCCGCACCCAGCAGCGACCGTGTCACGCCGATGATGTTCGAGCACAAGCTCCTCGAACGCGCCCGCGCCGACAAGCGCCGCGTCGTCCTCCCCGAGGGCGCCGAGGAACGCGTCCTGCACGCCGCCGAGGTGCTGCTGCGCCGTGGCGTGTGCGACCTGACGCTGCTCGGCCCGGTCGACGGCATCCGCAAGAAGGCCGCCGACCTGGGCATCGACCTCGGCGACACCCAGCTGATCGACCCGGCGACCTCCGAACTCCGGGACACCTTCGCCGAGAAGTACGCCGCCCTCCGCGCCCACCGGGGCGTCACGGTCGAGCTGGCCTACGACGTCGTCTCGGACGTCAACTACTTCGGCACCCTGATGGTCCAGGAGGGCCTGGCCGACGGCATGGTGTCGGGGTCGGTCCACTCCACGGCCGCGACGATCCGGCCCGCCTTCGAGATCATCAAGACCAAGCCGGACGCCGACATCGTCTCCTCCGTCTTCTTCATGTGCCTGGCCGACAAGGTCCTCGTCTACGGCGACTGTGCGGTAAACCCCGACCCGAACGCCGAGCAGCTGGCCGACATCGCCATCCAGTCGGCCGCCACCGCCGAGCAGTTCGGCGTCGAGCCGAGGATCGCGATGCTGTCGTACTCGACGGGCACGTCCGGGTCGGGCGCCGACGTCGACAAGGTGCGGGAGGCGACGGAACTGGTGCGCTCGCGGCGCCCTGACCTCCGTATCGAAGGACCCATCCAGTACGACGCGGCCGTGGAGCCGACCGTCGCCGCCACGAAACTCCCCGGCTCCGAAGTCGCGGGCCAGGCAAGCGTGTTGATCTTCCCGGACCTCAACACCGGGAACAACACCTACAAGGCCGTGCAGCGTTCGGCCGGCGCGATCGCCGTCGGCCCGGTCCTCCAGGGCCTGCGCAAGCCCGTCAACGACCTGTCCCGGGGCGCCCTGGTCCCGGACATCGTCACGACGGTCGCGATCACCGCGATCCAGGCCCAGACCACCGACTCCGCCCCGAAGGTGCCCCACCAGTGACCGCGACCCGCGTCCTCGTCCTCAACTCCGGTTCGTCCTCCCTCAAGTACCAGCTGCTCGACATGCGCGACAGCAGCCGGCTCGCCGTCGGCCTGGTGGAACGCATCGGTGAGGAGACCTCCCGCCTGAAGCACACCCCGCTGGCGACGGGTGGGGAGTCCCGTGAGCGCACGGGCCCGATCGCCGACCACGAGGCGGCTCTCCAGGCGGTGGCGGAGGAGCTGGCGAAGGACCGACTGGGCCTGGACTCGCCCCAGTTGGCGGCCATAGGGCATCGCGTCGTGCACGGCGGCCAGTCCTTCACCGAACCGACGGTCGTCGACGACACGGTCCTCGCGGAGATCGAGCGTCTGATCCCGGTGGCGCCGCTCCACAACCCGGCGAACCTCACCGGCATCCGTACCGCCCAGGCCCTGCGCCCCGACCTCCCCCAGGTCGCGGTCTTCGACACGGCCTTCCACACCACGATGCCGGAGTCGGCGGCCCGCTACGCGATCGACGTGAAGACGGCCGACGAGTACCGGATCAGACGGTACGGGTTCCACGGCACGTCCCACGCGTACGTGTCCCGGGAGACGGCGAAGCTCCTCGGCCGGGCGCCCGAGGACGTGAACGTGATCGTGCTGCACCTGGGGAACGGCGCGTCCGCGTCCGCCGTACAGGGCGGCAGGTGTGTGGACACCTCGATGGGGCTGACGCCGCTGGAGGGGCTGGTGATGGGGACGCGGTCCGGTGACCTGGATCCGGCCGTCATCTTCCATTTGGCGCGTGTTGGCGGAATGTCCACGGACGAGATCGACACTCTTCTCAACAAGAAGAGCGGCTTGATCGGCCTGTGCGGAGACAACGACATGCGGGAAATCCGCCGCCGTATCGACGAGGGCGGCGCGGACGCCCCGGCGGCCCGGCTGGCCTTCGACATATACATCCACCGTCTGAAGAAGTACATCGGCGCCTATTACGCGGTACTCGGCCGGGTGGACGCCATCGCGTTCACGGCCGGGGTCGGCGAGAACGCGGCGCCGGTGCGCGAGGCTGCGACGGCCGGTCTGGAGGGGCTGGGCGTGGCCGTGGACGGCGCTCTGAACGCCGTACGGAGCCCCGAGGCCAGGCTGATCTCGCCGGCGGGCTCCCGGGTCGCGGTAGCGGTCGTGCCGACGGACGAGGAGCTGGAGATCGCGACACAGACGTACGCACTGGTGAGAACGGACGGCTGACGGCAGCCGGCGACAACTGAAGGCAACTCGCGACAACTGAGCAGACTTAACGGATATTGATGGGAGAGCCTCACCTGAGCGCCATCCTGCCCTTTTGTGTTCAGGCCATGCCTTCTGCGGTCTTCTACGTCGTCCACCAGGCGGAATATTCCGAAGCGAAACAAACCGATAGGATCGCCCCATGCGCCGTTCGAAAATCGTTTGTACTCTCGGCCCCGCGGTCGACTCCCATGAAATGCTCGTCTCGCTGATCGAGGCCGGCATGAACGTGGCCCGGTTCAACTTCAGCCACGGCTCGCACGCCGAGCACCAGGGCCGGTACGACCGGGTCAGGGCCGCCGCCAAGGAGACCGGCCGGGCGATCGGCGTCCTGGCCGACCTCCAGGGCCCGAAGATCCGCCTGGAGACCTTCGCGGAGGGCCCCGTCGAGCTGGTCCGGGGCGACGAGTTCGTCATCACCACCGAGGACGTCCCCGGTGACAAGACCATCTGCGGTACGACGTACAAGGGCCTGCCGGGTGATGTGTCCCGCGGCGACCAGATCCTGATCAACGACGGCAACGTCGAGCTGAAGGTCCTGGACGTCGAGGGTTCGCGGGTGAAGTCGATCGTCATCGAGGGCGGCGTCATCTCGGACCACAAGGGCATCAACCTGCCCGGCGCGGCCGTGAACGTCCCGGCCCTGTCCGAGAAGGACATCGAGGACCTGCGCTTCGCCCTGCGCATGGGCTGCGACCTGGTCGCGCTGTCCTTCGTCCGCGACGCCGCCGACGTGGACGACGTCCACAAGATCATGGACGAGGAGGGCCGCCGCGTCCCCGTCATCGCCAAGGTGGAGAAGCCGCAGGCGGTCGACAACATGGAGGCCGTCGTCGCGGCCTTCGACGGTGTGATGGTGGCCCGTGGCGACCTCGCCGTCGAGTACCCCCTGGAGCGGGTCCCGATGGTGCAGAAGCGCCTCGTGGAGCTGTGCCGGCGCAACGCCAAGCCGGTGATCGTCGCGACCCAGATGATGGAGTCGATGATCACCAACTCCCGCCCGACGCGCGCCGAGGCGTCCGACGTGGCGAACGCGATCCTGGACGGCGCGGACGCGGTCATGCTGTCCGCGGAGTCGAGCGTGGGCGCCTACCCGATCGAGACGGTCAAGACGATGTCGAAGATCGTGGCGGCGGCGGAGGACGAACTCCTCTCCAAGGGCCTCCAGCCCCTGGTCCCCGGCAAGAAGCCGAAGACGCAGGGCGGTTCGGTCGCCCGCGCGGCCTGCGAGATCGCCGACTTCCTCGGCGGCACGGGCCTGGTCGCCTTCACCAAGTCCGGCGACACGGCCCGCCGTCTCTCCCGCTACCGCGCGGCCCAGCCGATCGTCGCCTTCACGACGGACGAGGGCACCCGCAACCAGCTGGCCCTGAGCTGGGGCGTCGACTCGTACGTCGTCCCGTTCGTTAACAGCACGGACGAGATGGTCTCCCTGGTCGACCAGGAGATGCTGAAGCTGGGCCGCTTCAAGGTGGGCGAGGTCGTCGTCATGACGGCCGGCTCCCCGCCCGGCGTCCCGGGCACGACGAACATGGTCCGGGTGCATCACCTGGGCGAGGGCGAACACGCCTGATCTGCGGTTGCATTTGTACGACGGTGAGGGCGCCCCCTGTGGCAGGGGGCGCCCTCGGTGTACAGCCCTCGTCGCGTCAGTCCCGCTGAAGGCCCTGTTCGACCGCGCCCTCCGGGTGGCCGAGGCGTTCGCCGAGTGTCACCAGCGCCGCCCGACATGGGCCGTCCAGCGGCAGCGCGTGGTGTCTGACCGCGCGCAGGAAGAGCCGGAAACCGAGGTCGGCGTCCGCCCCGGTTACGACCTGCTCCAGCGCCGGTACCAGGGGGGCGGACAGCGGCAGCGGGTTGAAGACCTCTCCTTCCTCGTGTGCCCGTGTCAGCGCGGCGGCCACCGGCGCCATCGCCCCGTACACGGCGGCGCGCAGCGACTCGTCCGTCACGGGGTCGGCCGGGGGCGGGGTGAAGCCGGGGTCACGGTGGGATTCCGCCGCGAGCCAGGCCGATTCGATCCGCTCCAGCCACTCCCGCGCTCCGACCTGCTGCTTGGCCGGGTCGAACGCGTAGTCCGTCGAACCGACCCAGGCCGTGCGGATCGTGTCGTCCGCCAGGCCGGAGTCCAGTAGCCGCCGTACGTCACGGCCCAGCTGCCGGGACGCCGGGTGGCCGAGCTCCCGGACCGACCGTTCGGTGATCAGGAGCATGGCCGAGACCGGCCCCCGCTCGATGAGGCAGTCCATCTCCGCAGGAGGCAGATCCGCCAGCTCGTCGCACTGCTCGGAGAGCCAGGTGAGGCCGGTCTCGTAGGTCATCTCTACTCCGGGTAGGCCGTGTAGACGACCCAGGTCTTGGGCTTCATGTGCCCCTTGGCGAACTTCAGCTGGATCACCACCGTGTTGCCGACGGCCTGGCCTGCCGAGTCGCCGCCTCTCACCCACTTCGTACCGAGTGAGGCGCCGCGCCCGGTGAACGGTATGCGGATGGGCAGCAGGTCCTTCCTCGGGTCGAAGCCGATGCCCTTGCCGACCCGCTGGGCCTGCCTGAGGCGCCAGGCCTCCAGCTTGTCCGCGTTGCCGGGCAGCCTGATCCAGTCTGCCATGCCCTTCTCGACCGCCTCGGCGGCGATGGCCTTGCTGGTCCACTGCGTCGCCACGCCGTCCCTGGCCAGCTTGTCGGCCAGCTTCTGCGGGGTGAGGTCCACATGGTCGTTGAGGGTGTGCGCACCCTCGATGCCCTCGTCGGCGAGGATGTTGGTGCAGTTGTGCACCAGGACGTCGCGGGAGCGCTGCCCGGCCGTGCCGACGTAGAACGAGTGGAACCCGTCGACCGTGAGGTCGAACACCTCGCTGGGCGCCAGGCCGGCGCGGTCCCGCAGGCCCTGCACCCGGTGCAGGCCCCCGTCGGGGGTGCGCAGGCGGTCGCCCACCCGCAGGTCCGAGACCAGGGTCCAGCCGCGCTCCGGGACGTAGAACCGGTGACCGGCCGTGCTGGTCAGGACTCCGCCGCTGACGGTGATGTCCACCAGCCGTGTGGTGTCGTGGCTGAAGGCCGCGGTCACCGGCTGGGCCGTGGACTGCCCGCTCCGCGGGTCGGTGGCCAGCACCGTCTCACCGACACGCACGTCGCGGATCGCCTTGCGGGAGCCGTCCGCCATGAGCACCTGGGTGCCTCCGGGGAAACTGTTCCGGGTGCAGGCGGTGACCAGGTCCTCGTACGTGTCGACCGTGTTCTCGATCTTGGAGAGGGTCGCCGGGTCGATGTCCAGTTTTCTCAGCGCGTTGAGCGCCTCCCGCACTCCGGTGCCCGAGCGCATGGCGGTCTTCAGGGCGTTGAGCCCCTCGACGACCTTGCCCAGTGCCTTGCCCGGGATGAAGTTGGACGCCGCCCAGGCGCAGCCGGACACACTGCCGTGCCAGCAGTCCAGGAAGTCCTGGACCAGGATCTGCTTGCCCACCTCGAGATAGGTCTTGAGCAGGCCCTGAAGGATCTCCCACTGGGTGAATGTCTTGGTGATGTCCTTCTTCAGGCCGGTGAAGGGCTGTGAACCCAGGTGCACCGTGTCCGCCGACGGGCAGCCCGACTGGGTCGCCGGCACGTCGGAGTTGGTGCACAGGTAGTAGTCGACCTTGACGTTGAAGGTGTAGGTGAAGGTGACCGTGCAACTCGTGCCGATGCCGGGCGGCAGCTCGCACGGCTGTTGCTGCCTGACATTCGTGACCTCGACGCTGTCCTCGTCCACGACGAAGAACGTGCCGCCGCCGAAGCTGGTGCCGGCGCCGTCGCTGACCGTCTTGTTGGCGGCCTTGCGTTCGGCGGACTCGGCTGCCCGCTGTGCTGATTCGGCGAATGCCTGGGCGTCCTTGGCGGCTTCCTCCGCCGCCGTCGCCGCGGCGTCGGCCCGTTCGGCTGCGGCCCTGGCCTGGCTCGCGGACTCCTCCGCCTGTGCGGCAGCGGTGCGGGCCGCGGCGGCGTCGAGGGCGGCTGCGTCCGCGGAGGTGCGGGCCGCGTCGGCGTAGCCCTCGGCGCGGCCTGCGGCCTTGTCGGCGGCCACCGCGTCGGCCGTGGCCTGCCGGCCGTACTCGATGGTGCGGGCGAGCGACTGCTGTGCCTTCGCGGCGGCGGTCGCCGCGGCAGCCGCGTAGGTCAGTGCCTCCTTCGAGTAACCGCGGGCGTCCGCAGCGTACTTGGCGGCGTTCGCCGCGTGCTGGTAGGCGACCTTGGCGTCGCCCTGTGCCTGGTCGGCGATGACCTGGGCGGCGGCGGCCTCCTCGGCCGCGTTGACGGCGTGGGCGTCCGCGACGGCCTTCTGCTGTTCGGCGATGGTCTTCGCCGCCTGGCCGGACAGGACCACCAGGGAAGCGGCCGAGTCCTTGGTGACGTACGGCGAGCCGAGCTGGATCGCGTCGTTCGCGGGAGCCGCGACCTGCGCGGCCGAGCTCCCGGCGTCCACCGCCGCCTGCGCGGTGACATAGGCGAACCCCGCCGCCTTCGCTGCGGCGGCGGTGGCCTTGTCGGCCTCGGCCTGCGCCGCGTCCGCCTCGGCCTTGGCCGTCTTCGCCTGCGCCTCGGCCTCGTTGGCCGCCTCGACCGACAACGCGGCCTCGGCCGAGGCGTGCTCGGAGGCGTCGATGGCGTCGGCGGCGGCGCTGGTCGCGGTGCGCACCGCGGCGTCCGCCCGCAGCTTCGCCGCCTGCGCCTCGTCCGCGGCTGCCCGGGAGCGCTTGGCCGCGGCCTCCGCGCGGGTCGCCGCCGCGTCAGCGTCCGCTGCCGCCTGGGTGGCCGCGTCGGCCGCGGTACGGGCCCGGCCTGCCGCCGACTCGGCGTCTTCCGCGTGCCGGTCGGCCTCATCGGCAGCCGCCCGCGCGGCGTCCGCCGCGTCCCCCGCTGTCAGGGATTCGGCGTAGGCCTCCTTGGCGTCGGCCTTGGCGCGCGCCGCGTCCGCCTTCTGCTCGGCGTCCCACGCGTCGTCGCGCAGTTCCCCGGCACGGTCCCGGGCATTCTCGGCGTCCGTCTTCCGGGCCACCGCGGTGGCCTCCGACGCCTCGGCCCTGCCCTTGGCAGTCTCGGCGTTGGCCGCTTCGGCCTCCGCGGTCTGCCGGTGCCGGGCCGCCTCCGACCTCTTGACGTCGGCGGTCTCCTTCTCCTTCTTCGCCGTGGCCTCTTCGGCCTCGGCCTTCAGCCGCTTGGCGTGCGCGTCGGCAGCAGCCGCCTTGGCGTCGGCCTCCGCGACCAGGGACTCGGCGAGCTTGGCCTCGGCCAGCTCCTTGTCCTTCTTGGCGTTGTCACGGTGCAGCTTGGCCGCGTCCGCGGCCGCCTTGGCCTGCAGTTCGGCCCGGTAGGCCGCCTGCTTGCGGAACTCGGCCTTGGACTGCGCGGCCTGCGCGAGCGCCCGCTGGGCGATCGTGGCGCTGTCCGCGGCAGCCGCCCGAGTGGCCGCCTCGGCGGTCTCGCCGGCCTTCACCAGCGCCGCGACCGCGGCTGCCGCTCCCTGCGTGACCTGCGCCTTCTGCTGGCCCACCAGCAGACCGCGGCCCCGCGGCGCCCCGTTGGCGTCCGCGATCGCGTACGCCGCCTGTTCGGCGGTGGCGCTGGCGGTCTGGGCGGCCGTGGCGGCCGTGGCCTGGCGCTTGAGCTCGGCCAGCTCGGCCTGCGCTCCGGTGCGCGCGGCGGTCAGCCGCTGCGTGGCCTTGGTGAACTCCGCCGCCGGCGGCACTGTGCCGTTGTGCGCGGAGACCTTGAACAGCACCTTCTGCGTGGCAGCGGTGCTGCAGACGGCCGCGAGCGCGTCCTGTCCGGCGGTGTACGTGGGGAAGTTGAGGCACTTGTTCGCGCCCAGGTTCTGCAGGGTGGCGCCGGCCCGGACGCTGAACTTCCACACCTGCTTGGGCGTGCCGTTGCAGGCCGAGATCTGGATCTTCGTCAGGTTGGTGGCGAGGTCGAGGCACTTCTGCGAGTTCACGTTCTGCAGGCTGTAGCCCTCGCCGTAGCCCCCGTTGACCCGCCACTGCTGGGCGGTGGCCGTGGAGCAGGCGACGACCTCGACAGCCGTGCCGTTCGCGGTGCCGGCCCCCTGCACGCCCAGGCACTTGCCGCTCGCGCCCGGGATCTGGACGGTCATCGGGGAGTCGCCGATCCAGCCGATGCCGCCCGAGGACCAGTAGTCCTGCCAGCGGGTGATGTGGTCGGCGACCCACGAGTGGCCGAGCATCTTGCCCATCGACTCGGAGGCCACGGTCAGCGCCTGGACGGCGTTCTTGTTCGCGGTCAGGATGTCGTTGCGCTTGGCGGCCTGCGAGCCGATCTCCTGCTGCCACTCCGCCCCGGCGGTCGCGGACACCTCGCCCAGGACCTTCTCCGGGTCGATCGGGTCACGCCACGCACAGGCGGCGAACCGGGACTTGAGGTCCTCGACCGCGACCCGGTGCTCGGCGGTACCCGCCACCGGTGCCTTGTTCGGGAAGCCGCCCGAGCTGAGGAAGAGGCGGGCGTTGTCCGCGCCGGTCGGCTCCAGGCTCCAGTCGGTCAGGTACTCGTAGGCGTCCCGCAGGGCGAGCCGCCGGTTCCAGTCCGGCAGAGACGGATCAGGGTCGCTGCCGTACAGCGGCTGTCCCAGGGCTTTGACCGCCGCGACGGTCGCCGCGTCGGCCGGCGGAGTCGCATCCTCGTAGAAGTCGCTCTCGGACTTCCAGAACCGGTCGGCGATCCACGCCGTGAGACCGGTCTGGGAGTGGAAGTCCTCACCGTCGTCACCGCTGGTCCCGGGCGGCCACCGGAAGTCGGCGACGGAACGGAAGCCGCCCGGCGTCTCGAGCCCGGTGATCTTCCAGCTGTCGTGGAGCGCGTCGAGCCGGTTCAGCTCGGCGAGCGCGGCATCCCGGTCGGACTTGTACGCGATGGCGAGCGGGGTGTTCTCCCAGTGGGCCCGGTCGGCCAGCACGCGCAGCCGCTCCGGACTCTGGTTGAGCGCGTCCTTCGCGGTGGCGGCCATGGTCGGCCCGCCCAGCCGCAGTACGTCGCTCATCAGGCACTGGTCCTGCCGCAACTGCTCGGCGGCGGTGTCCTCGTACCAGTCGTAGTCGGCGGCCGGTTCGGTCCGCGGTGCCGTGTACTCGTTGTTCACACCCACCCCGGCCACCAGGGCCAGGGCGAGCGTCGGCGGGAGCAGAACGCCGGTCAGGCGAGAGAGTCTGGGCAGGGTTCTGGAAGACCCTGGGGATCTGGAGCGCAATGGAGTACCAGTCTGATCAGGGAGCGACGGGAGGATGTGGCGGGCTCGCGTGACTCAGCGGCCTCGCGCCCTCGAACCTGACGGTCGCTCGGGCAATGGATCCGAACAGAGATCACAGGCCTGCGCCCGGGGGCCGGAACGGTCCCGGGAATTGGCAGGCGTGAATGCGGATTATCTTTGCGGACTGATTCGTCGAGGTGTTCTCGGAGTTGTTCGCACGTCGATGCCTGCCTGGATGGTCGGTCCGGATGATCGGTCTCGTCCGGCAGGAAGAAAGCACGACGAACACTCGCCCACGGCCGACCGGTGGCGTCACAGGCGGCTCGCAGCGAAGGAAAGTCAGGAAGTTCTGAGACCCCCGTCTCTGTTGCGCGTGCGGTCAACACGCGCCCCCCGTGCCCCTCTTCCCACAGGGACCGCACCATCATGACACCGGGAAAGCGTTTACGGAACCTTTATTTAGACATTCAGTTCGACCGCTACGTTCACTTCCCGCACAGGCCTGTGGCCCGGCCCCGCCAACAGCGGCGGGCCGGGCCACAGTCCTCGGTGCGGCTCCCGAACGGGACTTCCGAGGGCTCAGGTCGTGTACTGGTGCAGGCCGGGAACCGTCAGCGTGCCGCCGAACTGGCCCGCCTGAGTGACCTTCACGTTCGTGAAGTAGATCAGCGGAATGTTCAGGGGCGGGGGGCTCTTCGGGCTGAACGTCACCGGGATCAGACCGAACAGGTTGCCGGAGATGCTCTCCGTGTACATGATCGTCTTGCCGTCTTTGATCGTGGACGTCGAACCCTTGGCCGCCTGCACGTGGTAGGTCTTGCCCGAGGTGTCGTCGCTGACCAGCTGGTGCAGGTCGCCGATGTCCGTGCCGTCGGAGATCACGTACTTCAGGACCTCCTTGACCGTGCCGTCGGCGGTGCGCACCTTGACGATGCCCTGGTAGTCCGCGCCCTTGAGCAGCAGCGAACTGGCCTCCAGGGTCCACGGGTCGTCGGGCAGCCGGATGGTGTTGTCGACTCCGCCGAGGTCCTCCGTGGCGACCGGGCAGTCGTCCACGTCGGTTGTCGCGCTCGCCGAGGGGGTCGCGGAGGCGGTGGCCTCGTCGGCCGCCTCCTCTGCGGCCTCGGTGGTCGTCTCCGTCGGCTTGGCCGCCGTGTCGGTGGCGTCCTTGAGGACCTCGGTGACCTTCGGCGTCGTGTCCTTCACCGTGGTGGTGTCGGTCGTGTCCTTGTCGGCCGCCTCCGTGGTCGGCGCGGCTGACGCGGTCGGCGTCGGGGTGGCGGTCGCGGCCGGCTCGGTGGTCTCCGTCGACTCCGTGGAGGTCGTCGTCGACGTCGTGTCGCTCGACGAGTCGCTGCCGCCCGTGAAGATGTCCACGATCGCGTCGCCGATGGTCTCCAGCAGGCCGCCGCTCTCCTCGGTGGCGCTCGCGCTCGCCGAGGGGGTGGGCGTGGCCGTGTCGCTGTCGCCGCCGGTGCTGCCGCTGGACGTCGTCTTGCTCGCGGAGGGCGTCGGAGTCGGCGTGGCCTCGTCGTCGGAACCTGAATCCGACGAAGAGTCGCCCGAGGCCGAGTCGTCACCCGACTCGGAGTCCGTGGCGGAGGCCGACGGAGTCGCCGTCGTCTCGTCGGACGAACTCTCCGAGGAGGTCTCCGACGGGGTGGCCGACGCCGAGGCGTCGTCCTCCATCGCCGCGACGCAGGCCTTGTACTCCTCGGCCTTCTGACTGTTCGTCGTCGGCTGGTCGTCGGCGTTGGCGAGCGTCGGCGTGAACCCCATGCCCATGAGCACCGCGGTCGGCATCGCCGCCAGGGCTATCGCCTTCCCGGCCGGCACATGGAACCTGGTGAACAGCGGCTTCCTCGGGGCCGCGTGTCGCGGCCCGGTTCTCCCGCGGGACCCGTCCACATCGGTCCCGTGGGTCACCTCGTCAGCCGGCACTGTGCCTCCCGTTCGCCCCGTTCACCGGGCTCGTTCCTGACAGATCGTTCGGCTCGTCCGACTTGCTCAAGTTCAGTCCGCTAGGCTCCGCCACCGGGTTCGGGTCCGCACCGTCGGCGGCCTCGGCCGCCACAGGGGTCTCCGGGGCATCGGGGGCCACGGCGGCGTCCGTGCCCTTGCTCGCGTGCTTCGCGGACTCTCCGTACTTCGACTCCGGCTCACCCGGCGCCCAGGCGATGGCCAGCGCACCGCCGATCATCGCCAGCAGGAAGCCCATGAGGAACCCGCCGAAGTTGGAGACCGGGAGGGACACCAGGGCCAGCAGGATCGCGGCGGTGCCGGCGAAGGTCCGTACGTGCTTCTGGAACCAGAGGCTGATTCCGAGTACGACGAGCAGCACACCGATGATCAGCGACCCGGCGCCGGCCGTCGTCGACATCGCCATCGTCAGACTGCCGATTTTGAGGTCGAAGTACGGGAAGTACATGATCGGGAAGCCGCCGAGGAGGACCAGCAGCCCGGCCCAGAACGGACGGGCACCCCGCCAGTCGCGGAACTTCCGCTTGAAGACGCGAAGAAAGTGCTCGTCCTGCGCGGGCGACTCGGCGTTCATGGAAAACAGCTCCCTGGAGCGGTGTTGCCGTGATGAGTGTTGTTGCGGGTATAGGAGAGCGAACGGGCGGGGCACCATCGGGCCCCGCCCGTCACTGAGTGCCTAGAAGCACTCGGCGTCGGTGCCCTTCGACAGCTTCATCGAGAGACCACTGAGCTTGAAGGTTCCGGCAGTGGTGGCCCACGCCGTCTGCTCCACACCGGTGAGCGTCGCCTCGTCGGCCTGCTGGGCGAAGCCGAACTTGCTGGCCCGCCCCTCGTCGAGCTCCTGCTGCTTGACCTTCGGTCCCTTGGTGATGGAACCGGCGGCCACGCCGATGTCGATGTTGCTGAACACCGCATCGGCCTTGAGGTCCTGGACATCGATGTACAGGTTCTTGGCCTGGACCGGGGTCCCGCCCCCACCGGCTTCCAGCCGGAGAGTGACCGAACCCAGAATCGGGATGTTCGGCGTGACCACGGACTGGCACATGTTGGTGATGTCGGCCGAGTCGAACGCCGAGACCGCGACGGGCTTGATCGACCCACCGGGACCCACGTCGACCGCGCCGTACTGCGAGAAACCCTTACCTTCGAGCAGGGCCGCCTTCACCTTGAAGGACTGACCGGACACACTGAACGAAGCGGCGAGAGCACCCTGCGCGAGGGCGACACCTATACATGCCGTGGCGGCGACGCTGGGCACCATCACCACAGCGAACCGCTTCCATCTGGTCCCGCCACGCACTTGGGACTCCATATTTCCTCCTTCTCGGACGTACATCTCCTGGCCCTGACTGCCCCATGACGGCGGCTCAGCCGGGCAGGGATGGGAGAAGTGCTACGTCCTCGGTAAGGAGAGCGCCCGCGCTCGACGGCGCGAACAGCGCCCGAATCACCGGCGATCACCCCCGAGCGACAACCACTGGTCGCGCCTGACACACATCACGCACAACCTTGCCGGACAGGCTCCGCCGGAAGGCGAAGACCCCCCTGCCCGAGAGCCGGCGCCACTGCCGCCGACTCTGCCCGGTGGGGACCCAACAACTCCCGGGCGCCCGACTGGCTGTCGGGGTACGGGATAGGACCGAGCGTCGCCGATCGTGGTGCATTCTCGCCGCCCGCACAAGGGGGTTCGTTACTGGCTAGTAACGGGCAGATAACCGAGCAGCGACCCATGGGTATTGCTCGACAACGCTGGGTGGCCCTCGCGGGGGTGACAAACCATCCGCTTCCCGCCCCAAACCCGACAGCGCGACGCCTTCGACTTACTCCAAGTAACAGCGGCCGCGATTACCAAGATTTGGTAAAGCGCGACCGCATTGGCACTCGATCGACAAATCCTTCACGCGGGCAACACCCGTCGCGATGTTTAGCGACAGGTCAGGCCACTGATCGGACGGCACCTCCGCCGCCGCCCGACCGGCTGCCCGCCCGACCGGTCAGAACAACGCCCGCGCCAGCGCCCGCCGGGCCGCCGCGACCCGGGGGTCGTCCGCGCCGACGACCTCGAACAGCTCCAGCAGCCGCAGCCGTACGGCGTCCCGGTCGTCGCCCGCCGTACGCCCGACCGTCTCGATGAGCCGCCCGAACGCGTCCTCGACATGGCCGCCCACCAGATCCAGGTCGGCGGCGGCGATCTGCGCGGCCGGGTCGCCGGGCTTCTCGGCGGCGTCCTTGCGCACCTGCTGCGGGTCGAGATCCTGCACCCGCTGGAGCAACTCGGCCTGCACGAGCCCGAGTTTGGCCTCCGTATTACCGGGGTCGTCACTCAGTACGTTCTTGTACGCCTGCACCGCACCGCCCAAGTCCCCCGCGTCCAGGGCCTGTACGGCGGCTTCGAGCAGCGCGTCGTACGGGCCGGCCGGGATCGCCTGGGGGTCGGGGGCCTGCCGGTCGCCGGGGTCGGCGTCCGCGTCGACGACGAGGCCGGTGAGGCCGAAGCGCTGCTCGGCGACCTGGATCAGCTGGTCGAGGGTCTGCCGGATCTGCACCTCACCGGCGGCGCCCTGGAAGAGGGGCAGGGCCTGCCCGGCGACGACGGCGAAGACAGCCGGAATCCCCTGGACCCCGAACTGCTGCATCAGCATCTGGTTGGCGTCGACGTCGATCTTGGCGAGGACGAAGCGTCCGTTGTACTCGACGGCCAGGCGCTCCAGGACCGGGCTCAGCTGCTTGCACGGCTCGCACCACTCGGCCCAGAAGTCGATGACGACGGGCACCTCGGTGGACCGCTGCAGGACATCGAGTTCGAACCCGGCCTCATCGACATCGATGACGAGGTCGGCCGGCGAGACGGCTCCTCCGCCACCCTGCCGGGCGGCTTCGGCACGCGCCTGCTCCGCCTTCGACTTGGCCTCCTGGGCCGCCTTCACCGCGGCGAGGTCGACGACTCCGCTCATGGACATGTTCCGTGGCTGCATGCGTCTATCCTCCCTTGTTCCGTGCCCGCATGTGAAAGGCGTAGTCATCTTCTCGGCCGTGAACGGCCGAGCTTGTACATCTCGGTCGTTCACACCTCGTCGCGCTCCCGACTGTCCCCTACGACAGGACGGTCACGGGGCGCATCTCCCGCTCCGGCTGAACCGGTGGCGGGACGGGCATGGTGACGAATGCCCACGCCGAGCGCGCGCGGTCGCGCACGTTGACCCCGGCGACGACGTCAGCGGGCCCAGCGAGGCCACACCGACGACAACGGAAGTGATCCCGGTCGGGCCGATTGGCCCGCTCGGTGTGCCCGCAGCGCGGACAGCGCTGCGAGGTGTACGCCGCGTCCACCTCAAGGAACGGCACCCCGGCTCTACGGGCCTTATAGGTGAGATGCTGACCGAGCTGGTGGAACGGCCACGAGGAAAACGAGCCCCGCTGGTCGCGACGTAGCCGTACCCGTTCGCGGATCCCGCCGAGTTCCTCGACAGCGATCCCCCGACCGGTGCGTTGCGCGATGGACACGATCTCCTTGGAAATCCGATGGTTCACATGCGTGGCGTGACGCTGCTCCTTGCATGCACGGCGGGCCAGGCGACGCCTGGTCGAGCGAGTGTTCTTTTTCTGCAGTTCGGTGCGTTTGTGAGCTTGCCAGCGGCGATACCGCGAGAGGCGGCGGCCTTGGTAGTTGGTTCCGTCGCTAGTGGTGGCGAGGTTGACGATGCCCCGGTCCACACCCACCCAGTCCATCGGCTCGTACATTTGCGGATCCGGGATCTCGCAGGTGGCGATCAGGAACCACTTGCCGTCCCGGCACACCAGGTCACTCTCGCCCTTGCGGTACGTCACGAGGGTCTTGAGCTGGTCGGGCGACCCTGTGTAGCGGATCCCCTTCATACGCCCGTCCACGGTCCAGACAGAGACAGTGCGTGCGTCATACTGCCACGACAGGCACCGGTCATCGAAGGGCTGCGCCGCCTCTGGACGGAAGACAACGGGCGAGCCAACTGCCCTCCGATAACGCCGGGAGGTGGCCGGGCCCAGATTCCCGGCCTGCAGATTGACCTTCAGAGTTGCGTAGGCGTCGACGACCTTCTTCACCACCCGCACCGCTGGCTGCGCGGACAGCCCGAAGGCCTCCTTCAGATCTGCGTACACCTCCTTCTGCAAGCCATTGCGGTTCTTCAGGCCTTTGGCGAAAGCAACGGCGGAGGCGTGCGTGGCCGCCTCGTTGCAGGCACGCAGAGTCGCTTCGAGCGCCGTCGCCTGCGCGGGCGTCGGTAGCAACTTCACATGCACCACCAGCTTCACAATCCCGGACGATAGTGCGATGACCGCACGCACAATCACTCTTCACTCGGAGGTCACCGGCACAGGCGACCCACGGGACACCCGTTCGGGCGATCCTTGTCCGACATGGACACCGAGACAGCCGCGCTGGACCACAGATGCAACACAGTCCCCCCATTCCCGCAAGGTCGATGCCGGGTCCCCACCAGGCATCAGCGGTCGTCGCTCACGCGACGCTTGTCCAAGATCCGTGAGCTACGCAAGAGCCACGAGACGCACGAACGCCATTTCGCTACGAGCAGTAGCGTAACGACAGTCGGGTGGCTATGGGAACCAGCTTCTGGTGATCTCCCTCACGGGCCGCGCAGGAGCCGCCGGTTATGGTCATGCCATGCAGAGCCGCACCCCCGTCAGTCGTTCGGGACGCCCCCGCAGCGCCACCGCGGACACGGCGATCCTGGCGGCGACGCGGGATGCCCTGGTCGAACTGGGCTGGTCCAAGCTGACGTTGGGGGACGTGGCCACACGCGCAGGGGTGGCGAAGACGACCCTCTACCGCCGCTGGCCCGGCAAGAACGAACTGGTCGTCGACGCGGTCGCGGCCCTCTTCGACGAACTGAAACTCCCCGACAGGGGCAGCCTTGTCGCCGACATCGAGGGCGTCGTTCTCCAGTTCGCGGCGATCCTGGCCCGCCCGGAGACAAAGAGCGGTCTGATGGCCGTGGTAGCAGAATCGACGCACGACGACGCCCTGCGGGAGCGAATCCGCGTGTCGATCGTGGACCGCCAGAAGCGGTTGGTCCTGGAGGGCCGCACACGAGCCCAGGCAAGGGGGGAACTGCCGCGGGAAACAGACCTCGCGGAGGCCGCCCGCATGGTGGACCTGATCTTCGACATGGTGGCGGGGGCGGTGGTGCACCGCACGCTGGTGAGCGGAAACCCGGCGGACGAGGGATGGGTACGCAGCTTCACACAGGTCCTGCTCCTGGGGCTTACAGGGCTTCCTCCGTCCGTCGAATCGGCACCTGACAGCGACCTCCGGTTCTAAGGTGAACGCACACAACGTCGCGTCCGATCAATTGTTGGGGGGCCAATGGCGCGTGTCGTCGTGGTGCACGGAGTGGGCAAGCACCTGGACACTGCCGAAACGCTCCATTCATCATTGGCTCCCGCCCTCATCGGCGGCGTGAACCTCGCTCTCCGCGCCGACGTGCACCTCGCCGAGGCCGTAAGTCCCCCGAAGCCGCCTGACATCGTATGCGCGGGTTACGGAGATCTCTTCCGCCGCCCCGGTTCACGCGCGGCCACGCCTCAGTACGAGGCCGAAGACGTGACCGAAGGGCTGGAGTACGACTTGCTCCTGGCTTGGTGGGAAGCGGTGGCACGGACCGACCCATCAGTTCTGGGACCGACTGAGACCGGACGCGGCTTGATCAGCTACGCGGCTTCACGCCCGCTCCGCGTCACCGTCGTACGGCGAGCCTTGGACGCACTCACTCGAACTCGCTTCTTCAAGTCCGTCTCGGACGCTTTCCTCATCGCCGCACTCAAGCAGTTCCGGCGCTACTTCGAGGAGCCCGCGCTCCGCGAGGCAGCGCAGTCCCGCGTCCTTGAACTCATCCGGCCTGATACCCGTGTGGTGGTGGGCCACTCGCTGGGCTCGGTCGTCGCCTACGAGGCGCTGTGCTCACTGCCCACTCAGCAGGCAATGACGCTGGTGACACTCGGATCTCCCCTGGGCGTGCGTCACCTCGCCTTCGACCGTCTGATTCCCCCGCCAACCGACGGCGTCGGCGCCTGGCCATCGCCCGTAGACCACTGGCACAACGTCTCCGACACCGGTGACATCGTGGCCCTCGTCCACGAACTCGCCCCACGTTTCGGCCCTCGCGTGCAAGATCTCCATGTCCACAACGGCACCACCATGCACGACATGACGGCATATCTCACGGCCGTTGAAACCGGAACCGCCATCGCCAACGGACTCACCCAGTGACCAGCGCGTCCCCGAGCCAAGAGCCGGCGTTCCGCCGATACGTCCTCGCAGCCGGCACCCGGCACTACCCCGAGGACCCTGAGCTGACCGAGCTGCCGGGTGCGGAGGCGGATGCCGAGCACGTAGCCGCTCTCTTCGAGAGCCTCGGCTACACCCGCATCCTGCCTCACCTGGGCAGCGCACCACGGTCCCAGCAATTGCTCGCCGAACTGGAGGACTGGCTGGCGAATCCGGACCGGTCACAGCACGACGTGCTCGTCGTGTATTTCGCAGGCCACGGCGTCAAGCACCCCCAACGCCGCGACCACTACCTCATGTGCGTTGACAGCCGCATCGCCCGCCCTCAGAGTACGGCGATCAGGTCCGCCGACCTCGCTTCCCTCGTGGCCACGTCGTCCGTCGGGTACGCCCTGCTGATATTGGACACTTGCTACGCCGGTGCCGGGACGGCGGAAATGGCTTTTGATGCAGTGTCCCTTACCGCTTTGCGGGATGCAGAAAGCACAGGCCTTTGGCTGCTCGCCGCAGCGCGAGCCCGTGAGGAAGCCGTGGACCATGCTTTCGTACCGGCCCTGGTGGAGGCGCTGCAACACAGCCGGGCAGGCATGCGACAACGCCATCTGAACTTCCTGGACATCACCAACCGCATCGACCTGCACCTCCGCGAACACCATCCGCACCAAAGCGCGAGCTGTCACGCCACGGACGTCCGCACTCCTCCACCGTTCTTCCCCAACCCGGACTACCGTCCGGACCTGTCTCCCGCCCTCGTCGACGTACAGACCGCCCGGGAATGGGCAGCGCACTTCGATCCGCGCAGCCGGGGTGTGGAATACGCGAGCGAGAAAGGGGACTACTTCACCGGCCGTCTCCAGGCATTGGCCACGCTGTCGGCCTGGTTGCGCGACCCCCGGCACGACAGCCGCGCCCGAGTGATCACCGGGAGCCCGGGCTCGGGCAAGTCCGCACTGCTCGGCCGGCTCCTGGCTCTGGCGGATCCGGATCCGAACTCCCGTCCTGGGACGGGGGAACACGTCATGCCACCGCCAGGGTGCATTACGGCCGCCGTCCACGCCCGCGGAACCACCCTTGAGTCGCTGACCGGCCGACTCGCCTCCGTGCTGGGAGTCGACGCCGATTCTCCCGACCAGCTGCTCTCGGGGCTCGCGGACACGAGCGTCCCGGCCACAGTCCTCATCGACGCTCTGGACGAGGCGGGAACGGGTGTCACCGGCAGCGAACCGCAGCGCATTGCCCGGGAACTGTTGCGCCCTCTCTCCGCGTTGGGCCATGTGCGGCTCATCATCGGATCCCGCCGGGAGACGGTCGATGTTCTGGGCAGCGCTGTCGAAGTGATCGACCTCGACGCGGACGGCTATCGAGGGCAGACGGACATCGAGGACTACTCGCGCGCGTGCCTACTCACAAGTCAGGCTGAAGGCAGCAAGTACAGCCCGGAAACACTCCGCACCATCGCGGCCGCCGTCGCGTCACGCGCCCAGGGATCGTTCCTGGTCGCTCGTATGACGGTCCGCGCCATCGCCCACGGCGACCTGATCGTGGACATCGACGTACCAGGCTGGCGGGACCAGCTCCCCACCGAGGCCGGCCAGGCGTTCGACACGTATCTGGCTCGCTACGGGGACAAGGAGGCACTGCTGCGCCGCCTCCTGGCCCCGCTCGCTTACGCCGAGGGGGAAGGGCTGCCATGGGACTCTCTGTGGGCGCCTCTGGCCGGCGCACTGTCTCGGGTGCCATGCAGCGACGAGGACATCGAGTGGCTGTTCCGGCACGCGGGCGCGTACATCGTCGAGGTTCCCGTCACCAGGGAGCGCTCGGTCTTCCGACTCTTTCACGAGGCTCTGGCGGAGCACCTGAGGAATCCTCGCCGTGACGCCGAGAACCAACGTCGTCTCACCGCCACGCTGTTGGAGGCGGTTCCCCTCCTTCCTGACGGACAGCGCGACTGGTTGCGAGCGCATCCGTACATCCTCGACCACTTGTCGGGGCACTCCGCGGCCTCGGGCGAGCTGCCCACGCTTCTGAATGACGCCCATTTCCTGGTCCACGCCGACCCCGACGCCCTTCTCTCAGCGATGGACGGTCTCACCGATCCCGCTGTCGCTCGCATCCGCGCCATGTACCGCAACTCGGCACATCTGCATCGACACGCCCCGTCCGACAGCCGTGCGGAGATCCTGGCTGTCGATGCGTTGCGGTTCGGACTGTCACGGCACGGGGACTCGCTGCGGCAGGGGCTGTGCTGGGCGCCTCGCTGGGCCACGCGATCCCAGGCGAGTAGCGCTCTGCTCGGAACCCTGGACGGCCATGGGTACTTCTACCCTCGGCTGGACTGCACGACCCTGGCCGGGGATCCGCTGATGATCATGGAAGGGCCGGCGTGCTCGCTATGGTTGTGGAACCTGAGATCAAGGACGCTGCACGCCTCCTTGAGGACGGGCCAGGCTCACCTCACCGCAATCCGGTGTGGTGAGATTGCCGGCGAGCAGGTCGTCGTGGTCGCCGATCACACGGGCCAAGTCGAGGTCTGGAACCTCACGAACAGAACGCTCTCATTCCGCTTCACGGTTCCCGAGGAATCGACCGCGGTCGGGGACGAGGACGATTCCCTCACCCCGGACGTCGACGAAATCTCGGAGGAGTACGGCGAACCGGGAGGAGAGGACGAGCCCGGCGAGGTGAATCATCTTGTCGCAGCAGACTGTGCCGCAGTGGACGGCATACCTGTCCTGGTGGGCTGTGGTCGATTCGGCACACTCTCCGTCTGGAACCTGCTGACCGGCGAATTGATTCACCACGCTCGAACGCCGAAGTCAGGATGGAATCCCGACGCCCAGCTAAGTTGCACGGTCATCGACGGCACTCCTCACGCCATCGTCACCCCCGGTTCCTCGGGCCCAGCCCTGCTCTGGAATCTGGAGACGCTCGACTGGTCCACCATAGGGAAACCCGCTGCCGAGACCGGCGCCCACGCTGCGGTCACTCTGGGCGGTACACCTGCCATTCTGCTGGGCGACACGACTGGCCATCTGACAGTCCACGACCCAGCCACCGGCAGCGAGTCGAGACGCGTTCCCTGCCACAGCGGCTGGGTCACTGCCTTGGCAGTCGCACCGCACAGCGGCGCAGAAGCCCTTGTGATCGGTTATGGCGACGGCACGGTCGAAGTCCGCGAGCCCGCTGACGGACGGCTCATCGGCAAGCTCAACGGGCACGGTGACTGGGTACACCACATCGCGGTCACTCAGGTCGACGGCACACCCCTGATCATCACGTCCAGCAGTGACCACTCAATCCGGTTGTGGAGCCTTCCGGCCGAGCAAGGGACCACATCTCTCCCTGGCCATGCGAGTCACGTCCAGAGCATCGCGTGCACGGTTGTCGATGGCGTCCCCATCGCTGTGACCGGAAGTGCGGACCAATCCGTACGAACCTGGGACCTCACCTCAGGAGTTCAACTTGGTCAAGGCGAAGCCCATTCCAACGACATCCTCAGTGTTACGTGCGTAGAGCCCGCAGGAGTGCCGATAGCGGTGACGAGCGGCTATGACGATGCAATCTGGTCTTGGTCGCTTCCGAGTTGCGCGCCCATTCGGACTGCCGCGGACACCGGCAGGAAATGGACGCACGTGACGTCGATCATGGTCAACGGCGCCCCAGTGGTGGTGACCGGCTCGCAGTTCGTCAACAAGGCGCCGGCGGGCGGCGCGGTCGTCGTACGCGACGCGGCAACACTCGAAGCCGGCTACCCCACTGCCGCGCTCGCCGACGCCTTCAGCGACGTCTCCGCCCTGGCCTGTACGACGCTGGACGGCAGCGAGATCGCCGTGGTCGCTGACTACCCGAGAGGTGATGAAGGGGGCGAGAGGTCGGTGCAGGTCTGGGACCTGATCACGGCACAACGGCTCGGATCATTCGACGGCTGCGCGGACCAGGTGAACGCGCTCGCGTGCACGACCGTCGGCCTGACGCCTGTCGCCGTGGTGGGTACCGCCGAGGAAGGCACCCAGGTGTGGGACCTGCGCACGTTCTCGCTCCGCAGCACCCTCGACAAGCCATCCGGCTGGATATCGGACGTCGCGTGCACGGTCATGGACGGCAAACCGGTAGCAGTCACAGTCGGCCACCACACCATGTGCATCTGGGACCTGACCACCAGCGACTTGCTGCATGCCCAAACGCTGCCCAACCGGCTCTCAGCCGTAGCCGTAGGCCCCGATGGAGAGCTGGTGTTGGGGTGCGGTTATGACGTCGTAGTCCTGGAGCGAGTCGGACAGAAGCCAGCAGGCTCCGCGTAAACGCTCTGGGACGTCCGTGCAGGCGGGGTCCCCCTGCGGGCCGCCGCCAGGCACCGGCTACGCTCGAAGCCATGAAAAAGAGCGTCCTGACCCGCTACCGCGTGATGGCCTACGTCACCGCCGTCCTGCTGATCCTGCTGACGGTCGGCGTGATCGGGAAGCGGCTGCTGCACCTGGACGGATTCGACTCCTTCGTCACCGGCGTGGGCATCGCCCACGGCTGGCTGTACGTCCTGTACCTGGTCTTCGCCTTCGACCTCGGCACCAAGGCGAAGATGCCGCTGGGCCGCCTCGCCTGGGTCCTGCTCGCCGGCACCGTCCCGACCGCCGCGTTCTTCGTCGAACGCAAGGTGACCCGGGAGGTGGAGCCGCTCATCGCGAAGGCTCCCACTCCCAAGCCCGCCGCGGTCTGACAGACCTCCGCGCTCGCTTTCGCGGCTACTTCGTAATGAAGTGGCACTGCGTGGCACGCAGCTTGCCGTTGACGTGGAACCTCGCACACGCCTTGCCGTACTTCGGCAGTTTCTGCGGCGCGTTGTGCCGCAGCGGGTCCCGTTCGCACTCTGTGTGCGTCACCCCGCGCGAGGTCCGGTAGGTCCTGTTGTTCGTGTCCGCGTAGGTGAAGTCGATTCTCCAGTTGCAGAACTGGGAGAAGGTGGCCGCGACTCCCACGCAGTCGACCCCCGCGAACTGACTGGTGATCCGCTTCCCCGAGCCCTTGATGGTGTGCGTCAGGAAGCAGCCGACAGGAACCTTGATCCCGGCCCCACGAAGGTCGTAGCTGAAGCTCCCGATCGTGGTGGTCCCGGTGGCACTGGCACGGGCCGCGCCCGCCGCCCCCAGCGTCACGGCGGCGGTGAGCGCCGCCGCGCTGACGGCGGTCAGCGCGCCACGGACCAAGTTCCTCATGTTCGACCTGCTCGACGTGTTCGACGCGTTCGCCACGACTGCTTCCCCTGCTGTCGACGATCCGGATCGATCCGGATTCCGATCGTCCGGATGACGATCGACCGACACGATCGCACGGGAAACGACGGGTTCATGCAGCCAAGTCGGACATCAAGTCACAAAACGCACTCAGCGACACTCGAAAGTGAAGCCCGGCCGATCGAGCGGGCCGACCCTCACTCCTCGTCGAAATCGCTCGCCGCCACCCGCAACGGCCGCAGCATCGCGAAGATCTCCGCGCACTCCTCCGCGTCGTACACGCCGAGGCCGAAGTCCATTGCCATCAGGTCGCGGGTGGCCGCGTCGACGGTCTCGCGGCCTTTCTCCGTGATCGTGGCGAGGGTGCCTCGGCCGTCGTTCGGGTTGGGGCGTCTGGCCACCAGGCCCGACTTCACCAGGCGGTCCACGGTGTTCGTGACCGACGTCGGGTGGACCATCAGGCGCTCGCCGATCTTGGACATCGGCAGCTCGCCGGCCTTGGAGAAGGTGAGCAGCACCAGCGCCTCGTATCGCGCGAACGTCAGACCGTACGGCTTCACCACCGCGTCGACCTCCGCGAGCAGGATCTGCTGTGCGCGCATGATCGAGGTGATCGCGGCCATCGACGGGACGTTTCCCCAGCGCCGTTTCCACAGTTCGTCGGCGCGGGCGATGGGATCGAAGGGGAGACTGAGCGGCTTCGGCACGGCACCAGACCTTACCCGCCGGTCACATCGCGGTCAGCCCCGTCTCGCCCTTCGGTCCAGGTCATCCAGTGCAGATCAGGGTGCAGATCCTCGGGGCCCCCGCCCCCGGTGTCGCGGCCCCGACGGTCAGTCTCCCTGTGTCACGATTACTGACCGATCGTCACTGGCCGTCACCAGGCGTCATCTTTTCCCAGGGGAGCAGCGTGTCCCGGCTGATCCGTACCCTCACCCTCACCCTCGCGACGCCCGCGATGCTCACGGTGCTCGGGCTCTCGGCGGGGTGCGGGCCCGCGCCCGAGGTGGGCGAGGCCGCCGTCATCTCCGGTGCCACCAAGAAGGCCTCCGCCGCCGGTTCCGAGGCGTTCTGGGTCGATCCGGCCTCCCCCGCCGCCCGCCAAGTGCGGCTCTGGCAGCAGCAGGGGCGGGGCCGCGAGGCGCGGCTGTTGCGACGTATCGCCGAGCAGCCCGCCGCGCTCTGGCCCGCCGGCGACGACCCGGTGCCGGTGATCCGTGCCGCCACCCGAGCGGCGGCACGGGACGGACGTACGACCCTTTTCGTGGCGTACAACATTCCGCACCGCGACTGCGGTCAGCACTCCGCGGGTGGGGCGGGCGACGCCGATGCCTACCGGGCCTGGGTCGAGCGGTTCGCCGACGCCCTCGGGGACAGTCCGGCGCTGGTCGTCCTCGAACCGGACGCGGTCGCGCACGTCGTGGACGGCTGTACTCCCGGCGAGTACCACGCCGAGCGGGAGCAGCTGCTCGCCGACGCCGTCGCTCGGCTCAAGCAGCAGGCCCGTACGAAGGTGTATCTGGACGCCGGCAACCCGGACTGGATCGACGAGCCCCGCAAGCTCGTCGAACCCCTGCGGCGGGCCGGGGTCGGTCGGGCCGACGGGTTCGCGCTCAATGTGTCCAACTTCCAGACGGACGCGGCCACCAAGACGTACGGCGTCCGGCTCTCCCGTGCCCTCGACGGCAAGCACTTCGTCGTCGACAGCAGCCGCAACGGCAACGGACCGCTGCGCGGCGACAGCAGCGACGCCTGGTGCAACCCGCCCGGCCGCGCCCTCGGCACCCGCCCGACCACCCGTACCGGCGAGCCCGCCCTCGACGCCTACCTGTGGATCAAGCGGCCCGGCGAGTCGGACGGCGAGTGCCGGGGCGGACCGACGGCCGGGCGCTGGTGGCCGGAGTACGCACTCGGACTGGCCCGCAACTCCCGTACCCCATAGCCCCGTTCACTTCACCTGGATCCATTTCGCCTCCGACGGCGTCCCCTTCGCGTCCGTCACGAACAGCATGTACCAGCCGGGCGGGACGAGCGTCCGGTCCTTCGGTACGTCGACCGTCACCGACGTGCGGTCCTTGCTGAGGGGCAGGTCGATGGAGCGCTGTTCGACGTCCGTCGTGTGCGTGACCGCGCTCGGGCGCATCAGACGGGCCTTCGCCACTCGTTCGGGGTGGGCCGTGTCGAACGTCGCACGGCCCAGTTTGTCGGTCTCCTGGGGGCCGTCGCCCAGCACGGGACGGCCCTTGCCGTTCTTGTGCAGTGCGGGCGGCGTGAAGATCTCCATGCGCTGCTCGAAGTGGCCGAGCTTGGTGTTCTGCTGGTTGTCGTAGAGCGGGTCCGAGCCGAACGTGGCGACCCGGCCGTCGGGCAGCAGCAGCGCCTCGGAGTGGTAGTTGCGGCCCACCTTCGGAGAGGCCGCCGCCCGGAACACGTTCGCCTTGGGGTCGTAGAACTGCGCCTTGAGGATGTTGCTGGCGCTACGGCCCCGGTAGTCGGCGGAGCCGTTGGACGTGAACACGGTGTCGTCCGGCATCAGGACGCTGTTCAGGTAGCGGGTGCCCTGGGGGAGGTCGGGGCCCGCCTCGAAGACCGGGTTGTCCTTCTTCAGGTCGACGACGGCCGTGCGCCGCGTCGCCTTCTTCGACTCGCCGACGCCTCCACCGCCCAGGATCATCACCTTCTGGTCCTGCGCCGGAGGCAGCAGCACCGACGCCGAGGTCTCCGTCTCGTCCGCGTCCGTCAGGCCCGGCACCTTCTCGAAGGTGTTCTTCTCCAGGTCCCAGAGGCCCGGCGCCCGGCCCATCGTCGCGGGCCCGTAGCCGGCGTTGGACGCCGGGTAGAACAGCTTGCCGCCCTTCGTGAGGAACAGGGCCGGGTAGGTGGGGAAGTAGCGTTTCGGGCCCGGCGTCCACTTCTTGGTCTTCGGGTCGTAGATCTCGTTGTCCCCGGGGTCGATCGCCCCGACGTCGTCGAGACCGGAGACGGCAAGGACCCGCCCGTCGTCGAGGCCGACCAGCGTCGGGTACCAGCGCGCCTTGTCCATCGGGTCGACCGGGATGTACTTCTCGGCCTTCGGATCGAACTCGTACGCCGCCCTGATCCCCTGGAAGTCCTGCTTGTCCATGGTGATCTTCTCGGAGAGGCCGTACGTGTTGTCCGCTTCCTTGCCCTTCAGGCCGACGATCTCGTACTGGGCCTGCTTGGCGGTGATCGACACGGGCCCCGGTGCGGCCGCCTCGACGAAGACCCGGGCCTCGCTCGCGACGACCTTCGTGACCCAGGGCTGCATGACCCCGGCCGCGTTGTACGTGATCTTCTGCGTGCGCTTCGCCTTGGGGACCGTCACGTCGAACCGGCTGACGTACTCCACCCCGGCGGGCGACCGGAACCGGGTGCCCTTCTTCAGGACGATCGGCTTGTCGGGGTTCTCGTTCTTGACGCGCATCCCGCCGCCCGCCCGCTCGACCTCGCCGTCGAGCAGCTCGTAGCGGGCGGTGCCGCCGGCCACCAGAAGCCGTCCGCTGGGGAGTTGGGCGTGTCCGGCGCAGAAGAAGTCGTCGGGCGTGGCGATCCGCTTGAAGGTGTCGTTCCTCGGGTCCCACAGGACCGTGTCGAACGAACCCTTGTCGAACTTCTTCTGCTCGTTCCCCGAGCCCGCGACGATCAGCACCTTCCCGGTGTGCAGCAGCGCCGCGTGGATCGCGTTGGTGCGGAACTCCTTCGGGATGTCGATCGCGCTCCAGGAGCCGTACTTCGCCTGGTAGCCGGGCTGGGCGATCTTGTACTCGTGGTACCGCTCACCGGCGAAGTCGAGCACGGCGGGCGCGTTGAGACCGGCGAGCAGGGCGACGCCCCCGATGCCCAGGACGGTCTTCTTGGTCTTCTTCGACGGCTGGTAGGCCATGGCCTAGTTGCCTCCTGTCGGGGTGCTGGAGACCGGTGCGACCGTGCTGGTCGCGAGCGCGGGTTCCTCGCGCTCCCTGATCTCCCCGGGTTCCCCGTGTTCCTTTCGCCGGGTCGCGAGCCACACCGCGACCGGCGCCAGGGAGATCACCATCGCCAGAACGGCCCAGGTGCGCATGGCCACATGGGTGTGGCCGAGGCGTACGGAGGCGACGAGCGAGGTCGCGAGGAGCGCGGCCCAGAAGAGATGGACGCGGAAGGTGAGCAGCCGGTCGGGGCTGGCGTCCCCGCCCTTGGGCGTGACGACGAACCGGCTCGGGCGGCGGAGCAGGGCCGCGCCGAACGACTTCAGGTAGATCGGCGCGGAGAGCGCCGACATCGCCATCCCGGCCAGCCCACCGGAGCCCTCGGGCTCGTGCGGCGAGACATTGTGCCGCCGGTTCCACAGATACAGCCCGATCTGGAGGGCGGCGGCGTCGCTGTAGAGCATCAGCCAGACGGAGGCCGCGACCTGCGTGCCGGACGCCCCGAACCAGAGGAAGAGGAAGCAGCTCAGCATCCCGAGGAACCAGTTGACGGCGGTCATCGGGTAGTAGACGAGCATCAGCGTGTACGAGAACAGTCGGCCCGGAGGCATGGTGAAAGGCGCCTTCCAGTACTGCTTGAAGAGCGTCTCGTACGTCCCGCGCGACCAGCGCATCTGCTGGGTGAAGAAGTCGGTCCAGGACGCGGGCCCCTCGCCCACGGCGAGCACGTCCGGCGTGTAGACCGACCGCCAGTGCCGCCCGGTCCTCGGATTGCGGCGCCGGTGCAGCTCGAACCCCGTGGCCATGTCCTCGGTGACGGAGTCGTACAGCCCGCCGATCTGCTTGACGGCCGCGACGCGTACGACGTTGTTGGTGCCGACGAACATGGGGGCGCGGTAGCGGTTCCCGGCGCGCTGGATGAGCGCGTGGAAGAGGAACTGCTGCGACTCGGCCGCCTTGGTCACGGGGTGGGTGTAGTTCCCGTACACCTGGGGGCCGACGACGAAGGCGACGTCCGGATCGCGGAAGAAGCCCATCATCCGCTCCAGGAAGTTGGGGAGCGGGACGTGGTCGGTGTCGACGGAGGCGTAGAAGTCGTACTCGTCGCCGTGCATGGCGATCCACGCGTTGTAGTTGCCGTGCTTGGTACGGGCCTTGTGGACGCCCTTGGCCCGGTTCCACTCGGGGACCCCGTACCGGCTGAAGTGCCGTACGCCCAGCTCGGCGCAGAGCGCCTTGGCCGGTTCGTCGTCGCCCTCGTCGAGCAGCCAGACGTCGAGCGGGCCGGTGTGGTGGACGCGGGTCGCGCCTTCGAGGGTGGCCCGGACCATCGCGAGGGGTTCCTTGCCCGGGACGTACGTGGTGAGGAAGGCGACGCGGGTGCCGGACTCCGGTACGACGGGTACGGGGTCGCGGGCGACCATGGTCGCGTGGGCGATGGACACCACGTTGACGACCATGAACAGCTCGATCAGCCCGATGGCCACGAGCATCGCGATGTCGAGATGGACCATCCACGCGTCGCCGCCCTCGCGCTCGACCCAGTGGGTGGGCCAGACGAGGTAGACGAGCAGGGCGCCGGTGAGCAGCGGCGCGAGGGTCATCAGCAGGACGGCGCGTATTCGGCGCGGCTCACGGGAGAGGAGCGAGGTGTAGCGCACGCTGTAGGGCGCTCCGACCGGTGCCTCGGTGAGCGGTCCGGCCAGCCGGCTGTGGGTGTCGTAGTCGTAGCCCTCCGGCCGCACAGCGCCCTCCAGTGATCGAACGAAGCCGATATCCCCACAGAAGTGGAGATATGGCGACGTGTCGAACCGGACGCGTCCAGCCGGGTGGATTTCCGAAAGGGACGGTTATTGGGAGAGGTGGCGTTCCACCGTCTCGACCTTGGAGGTCAGACCGTCCGTCACTCCGGGGCGGATGTCGGCCTTGAGGACGAGGGAGACGCGCGGCGCGCGTTCCTCTACGGCGGCGACGGCACGCTTGACGACGTCCATGACCTCGTCCCACTCGCCCTCGATCGACGTGAACATCGCGTCGGTGCGGTTGGGCAACCCGGATTCACGGACGACACGGACGGCGTCGGCGACGTACTCCCCCACGTCCTCGCCGACGCCGAGGGGCGTCACGGAGAAGGCGACGATCATGCCTTGGAGACCTCTCCCTGCTGGGCCTGGCGGGCACGGGAGGCGATGACCGCGTCCTCGGTCTCGCGGCGCAGCTTGCGCTCGGCGAAGAAGCCGCCGGTGGGCAGGACGGAGAGGACGAAGTAGAGGAGCCCGGTCTTCAGGGACCACTTGGCGCGGTTCCAGGCGTCCGCCCAGAAGATCACGTAGAGGATGAAGAGAACCCCGTGCACCATGCCCATGACGGGCACCGCGTTGAAGTCCGTGGTCCGCTTCAGCACCGAGCAGACCAGGAGGAGCAGGAAGGAGACGGCCTCGGGGGCCGAGACCAGGCGCAGGCGGCGGAGGGCGGAGGCGGTCTTTATGTCCACGGGTCACCTTCGGTGCTTTGTGAATGGGCGCACAAACGTTCGCCCATTGTGGCATTCGCCGGTCGTGCGACCGGGCTGGGGGTCGGCCCCTAGGGGGAGGTTCAGGGACGATCTCCACCTTCGGGATCTGTCCCCGGGGGTGCCCGGGAGGCTACCTTCCCTCCGTGGCGATGTTTCGACTTCAAGGCAGCAAGGTGCTCGCCGTCGACATGACCGGAGACGCCGTGAAGGCGAAGAACGGCTCGATGGTGGCGTACGACGGACAGATGGACTTCAAGAAGCTCAGCGGCGGCGGTGAGGGCATCCGGGGGATGGTGACCCGGCGGATCACCGGCGAGCAGATGGAACTGATGGAGGTGAAGGGGCACGGGACGTGCTGGTTCGCCGACCGCGCCTCCGAGATCAACCTCGTCGGCCTCCAGGGGGACAAGCTCTACGTCGAGTCGAGCAACCTGCTCGCGACCGACTCGGGCCTGCGCACGGGCACGTCGTTCACGGGGATGCGCGGCGCGTCCACGGGCAACGGCCTGTTCACGACGACCGTCGAGGGACACGGCCAGGCGGCGATCATGTCGGACGGTCCTGCGGTGGTGCTGCGCGTGAGCCCGCAGTTCCCGCTGACGGTCGACCCGGGGGCGTACATCGCGCACCAGGGCAACGTCCGGCAGTCCTTCCAGTCCGGTGTGACGTTCCGCACGTTCATGGGCGAGGGCGGCGGCGAGGCCTTCCAGATCCGCTTCGAGGGCGACGGCCTGGTGTACGTCCAGCCCAGCGAGCGCAACACGATCGCCGGGGATGTGTGACATGCCCTTCCGTGAGATCAACTCCAAGATGGTCGAGGCGACCGTCATGCCCGGCCAGCGCCTGTTCAGTCAGCGCGGGGCGATGCTCGCCTACAAGGGCGAGGTGTCCTTCACGCCCAACATGCAGGGCGGCCAGGGCGGGATCATGTCGATGATCGGCCGCCGGGTCGCCAACGAGGCGACGCCGCTGATGACGGTCGAGGGCAGCGGCACGGTCCTGTTCGGGCACGGCGGCCACCACATCCAGGTCATCCAGCTCGCCGGGGACACGCTGTGCGTCGAGGCGGACCGTCTCCTCGCCTTCGACGGCACCCTCCAGCAGGGCACGATGTTCATGGGCTCGCAGGGCGGCGTCATGGGCATGGTCCGGGGCCAGGTGACGGGCCAGGGCCTGTTCACGACCACCCTCAAGGGACACGGCGCGGTCGCCGTCATGGCCCACGGCGGGGTCATCGAGGTCCCGATCACCCCGCAGCGCCCGGTCCATGTCGACCCGCAGGCGTACGTCGCGCACCACGGCGACGTCCGCAACAAGCTGTCCACCGCGCTGGGCTGGCGCGACATGGTGGGCCGCGGCTCGGGCGAGGCGTTCCAGCTGGAACTGAGCGGCAGTGGTGCGGTGTACGTCCAGGCGTCGGAGGAGAAGCTGTGACCACCTACCCGGGCGCGGGGCCCGTCGTCCACGACCCGATGACGCTGCCGTCCGACGACAACGTCAACAACTACACCTTCTGCGTGGAGCTCAAGGGGAGCCAGTGGTTCCTGCAGAAGGGCAAGATGATCGCCTACTACGGCACGATGGAGTTCAACGGCATCGGACACGGCCGCCTGGACCGTCTTGTCCGTACGTCCTTTCATTCGCCTCTGCACGCGAGTGACTGGGTCGTCGCCGAGGGTTCGGGCAAGATGCTGCTCGCCGACCGGGCCTTCGACGTGAATTCGTACGATCTGGAAGACGGCAACCTGACCATTCGCTCGGGCAACCTTCTCGCTTTTCAGCCAAGTCTCGCGCTCAAGCAGTCGATCGTGCCGGGCTTCCTGACCCTCATCGGGACGGGCAAGTTCGTGGCCGCGTCAAACGGCCCCGTGGTGTTCATGGAACCCCCGATCCGGGTGGACCCGCAGGCCCTGGTCGGCTGGGCGGACTGCCCCTCCCCCTGCCACCACTACGACCATGGGTACATGACAGGCCTGATGGGCGGCCTACGTGCGATGACGGGCCTGGGCGGGGCCTCCGGCGAGGAGCACCAGTTCGAGTTCGTCGGGGCGGGCACGGTGCTGCTCCAGTCCAGCGAGACGCTCATGGCGGAGCAGGCCACGGGAGCGGTTCCGCACGAGCCGGGAGTACCGGGCGGCGGCCACGCCCCCACAGGCCACCCACAGCAACCGGGCACACCGCGCCTTCCCGGACAGCTCGGTGACCTCCAGCGTCGCTTCGGGCTGTGAGCGGTAGTCTGCGGAGTGTGACGTCGAACGTGTGCACGCCGTCACACCACCCTCGCTAGTTCGCCTTTCAACCTTTTAGGTAGACTTCATTCATGGAGACCGAGACGGCCACAAGCTGGCTGACCGATGCGGAGCAGTGCGCCTGGCGCACCCACCTGGAGGTCAACAGGCTGTTGGCGTACCAGCTCGAAAAGGACCTGCAACCGTTCGGCCTGACGATGAACGACTACGAGATCCTGGTGAACCTCTCCGAGTCCGAGGACGTCCGGATGCGGATGAGCGACCTCGCGTCCGCCACCCTCCAGTCCAAGAGCCGCCTCTCGCACCAGATCACCCGCATGGAGAACGCGAACCTGGTCCGCCGCGAGAACTGCGAATCCGACCGGCGTGGCCTGTACGCGGTGCTCACCGAACAGGGCATGGAGACGATGAACCGGGTCGCCCCGCATCATGTGGCGTCGGTGCGGCGGCACTTCATCGATCTGCTCCCCGCGGAGGCACTGGCCGACCTGGACAGGTCGCTCCGCCCGGTCGCACAGCATCTGCGCGGCCAGCGAGGCCGACCCTAGGGCTACGGGCCTGGGCGACAGGCAGGCGGAGCTCGAACAGGGCTCCGCCTGTCCGCGCTTCCCGGACGGTGAGGGTGCCGCCGTGCCGTACGGCGACGTCCCGGGCGATGGCGAGCCCGAGCCCGGCGCCGCCGTCGTCGCGGCTGCGGGCGTCGTCGAGCCGTACGAACCGCTCGAACACCCGCTCCCGGTCCGCCTCCGGCACCCCGTCCCCGTCGTCGGCGACCTCGACGACGACCCGCTCCCCCTCCCGCCGCACGGCCACGGTGACGGCCGACCGGGCGTGCCGCTGGGCGTTGTCCAGCAGATTGGCGAGGAGCCGCCCCAACTGCCCCCGGGACCCGGCCGCTTCCACGCTCACCTGCGACTCGATGGTCACCCCCACCCGCCCCTCCACCTGCTCCCGAACCAGTTCCGCGAGGTCGAAGCGGGCGTCGGCGGGCCGTTCCCCCGCGTCCAGCCGGGCGAGCAGCAGCAGATCGGCGGCGAGGCGCTGCAGCCGTACGGTGTCCTCGACGGCCCCCTCCACATCCAGCAACTCCGGGTGTGCGGCGCCTACTTCGAGCTGGGTGCGCAGGGAGGCGATGGGGCTGCGCAGCTCGTGGGAGGCGTCGGCGACGAACCGGCGCTGGCGTTCCACGGAGGCCTCCAGGGCGGCCAGCGTCTCGTTGGTGGTCCGGGCGAGACGGGCGACCTCGTCGTGCGTGTCCGGCACCGGGACGCGCCGGGCGAGGTCCTCGGAGGCGGTGATCTCGGCCATCTCGGCCCGGATGCCCTCGACGGGACGCAGCGCACGCCGGGTCACGAGCCAGGTGACGCCGGCGACGACACCGAGCAGCAGCGGGAACCCGATCAGCATGACGGTCAACGCGGTGCTGACGGCGCCCTGTTCGGCGGAGAGGGGCGCGCCGGCGTACACGGTGAGGGTGCCCCTGCCGTCGGCCTCGACGCGTACGGCGGCGAACCGGTAGTCGGCGTCGTCGCCGTCGACGGTGGCGGACCCGTCGGTGAAGGAGACGTCGTCGTCGATCTCACCGTCCGAGAGGGAGTCGTCGTCTGTGGATTCGGAACTGCCGGTGTCCCCCGTGACGGCCTGCGGACGTACCGCCCCCACCCCCGTACCGCTGATCCGCTCCAGGTCCTCGCTGGCCGCGACCAGGCGCCCGGCCGCGTCGACGACCTGGACGGGCCGGTCGTCGTCATCGAGGGACAGCTGGTCGTACGCGGTCCCGGCCGCCAGGTCGGCGGCGACCGCCCGTGCGGTCCGCTCGGCCTGGGTACTGGCCTGGCCGCTCAGATTGGACCAGAGGGAGAGCAGTACGGCGGTCCCGGCGGCGACCAGCGCGACCGCGACGACGAGGGTGGCGCCGAGGGTCGCCCGGGCCCGCACGGAGCCGAGGGCGCGTCTCACCGGGGTACCTCCAGCCGGTACCCGGCGCCGCGCACGGTCCGGATCAGGGAGGCGCCGAGCTTCCGCCGCAGCGTGCTGACGTACACCTCGACGATGTTCGGGTCGCCGTCGTAGGCGAAGTCCCAGACGTGCTCCAGGATCCGCGCCTTCGACACCACCTCGCCGGCCCGCAGGACGAGCTGCTCCAGGACGGCGAACTCCTTGGCGGTGAGGGTGACCTCGTCCGCGCCGACGTGAACGCGATGGGCGGCGGTGTCGACGGTCAGCTCACCGATCACATGGACGGGCGAGGCACCGGTCGCCGCCCCGCGCCGACGCAACAAGGCCTTCACGCGGGCAACCAGAACGACGTACGAGAAGGGCTTGGTCAGATAGTCGTCGGCGCCCGTGTCGAGGCCCTCCGCCTCGTCGTACTCGCCGTCCTTCGCGGTGAGCATGAGGATCGGTAGATCGTGGCCGGCGGCGCGCAGGGCCGCGCAGACGCGGTAGCCGTTGAGGCCGGGCAGCATGATGTCGAGGACGAGGAGGTCGTACGGCGTCTCGGTCGCCCGATGGAGCCCCTCGCGGCCGTCGTGGACGACGTCCACGGCGTAGCCCTCGGCCGTCAGCCCCTTCGCGAGGGACAGGGCGAGCCTCTTCTCGTCCTCCACTATCAGCAAACGCATGCGTACAGCGTCGCAAAGCGAACCTGAAGACGCCTTCAGGTGACTTCAGGCCTGCTTCAGGCGGGGTCGGGCAGCTTGGTTGTCGTCATCGAAACGAGCGAAGAGGCAGGAATCCCATGAACCCCAGGAAGCGGAACATCGTCATCGCCACCCTCACCGCAGCCGCCCTGGCCGGCGGCACCGTCGCCGCCTTCGCGGCGGGCGACGACGGGACGGCTGCCGCGCGGTCCGGGGTGAGCGTTGCGAACGTGCACGGCGTCACCGCCGCCGAGGCCATCGCGGCGGCGCTGCGGCACACCCCGGGCACGGTCGTCTCCGCCGAGTTGGACGACGACGGGGGTGACGCCGGGGCGTGGGGGGTGGATGTCGTGGCGGACGACGGGGCGGAGTACGCCGTCGAGGTCTCGGCAGACGGGAAGGTGCTCGGCGCGCAGCGGGACGCCGAGGAGGGGGAGAGCGACAGTGAGGACCTGGCGGAGCTGGAGGCGTTGAAGGGGGCGAAGTTCGACGCACGGGATGCGGCGCTTGTCGCTGCCGCGAAGGGGGCGGTTACGGAGGTGGGGGGCGATGACGATGAGAACGGGGCGGTGGTGTGGGGCGTGGAGACGGTGAAGGACGGGGTGACGAGTGAGTGGGCGGTGACCCTGGACACGGGCGAGATCACAAAGGTGACCGCGGACTGATCTCGCCCCCGCCGCCCCTACCCGTTCCCATCCCTGGGGGCTGCGCCCCCAGACCCCCCTTTGTCGCGCTGAACGCGCTCGTCCTCAAACGCCGGACGGGCTGAAAGATCAAGCCCCGGCCGGTGCTGAAGTGCGGTGGGGGTGGGTGGGCGGGGAAAGGGCAGGCCGAGCGCGGTTGTCCCCGAACGCCGACCTCAGGCACCCCCAGCCCGTCCGGCGTTTGAGGACAAGGCCCGTTCAGGGCCGTGGCGGGGGTCTGGGGGCGCAGCCCCCAGGGATGGGACGGGTAGGGGCGGCGGGGGCGAAGAAACTCGGCCCGCAGCTCAGCGCTCCGTCAGCCCCGCCACCAGCTCGTCCGCCGCCCGGTAGGGATCCAGCTCGCCCGCCACGATCCGCTCCGCCAGCGCGCTCAGACGCCGATCCCCGTGCAGATCGCCGATGCGCGAGCGCAGCGCCGTCACCGCGATCGTCTCCACCTCGTGGGACGCGCGGGCCCGACGGCGTTCCGTCAGCACTCCCCGCTCCTCCATCCACGCCCGGTGCTTCTCCAGCGCCTCCACCAGCTCCTCCACACCCTCCTCCCGCGACGCGACCGTCTTCACGATCGGCGGGCGCCAGTCCCCCGGCGCCCGGGACCCACCCAGGCCCAGCATGTGGTTCAGCTCACGCGCGGTGGAGTCCGCGCCGTCCCGGTCCGCCTTGTTGACGACATACACGTCGCCGATTTCGAGGATGCCCGCCTTCGCCGCCTGGATGCCGTCCCCCATCCCGGGCGCCAGCAGCACCACACTCGTGTCCGCCTGCGCCGCGATCTCCACCTCCGACTGGCCCACCCCCACCGTCTCGACCAGGACCACGTCGCACCCCGCCGCGTCCAGGACGCGGATCGCCTGCGGGGCGGCCCACGCCAGGCCGCCCAGGTGGCCCCGGGTCGCCATCGAGCGGATGTAGACGCCGGGGTCGGAGGCGTGGTCCGACATGCGGACGCGGTCGCCGAGGAGGGCGCCTCCCGAGAACGGCGACGACGGGTCGACGGCGAGGACGCCGACCCGCCTGCCCTGTCGCCGGTACGCCGTCACCAGCGCCGACGTCGACGTCGACTTGCCCACGCCCGGCGATCCCGTCAGGCCGACCACGTACGCGTTGCCGGTCAGCGGTGCCAGCGCGGCCATGACCTCGCGGAGTTGTTCGGACGCCCCCTCCACCAGGGAGATCAGCCGGGCCACGGCCCGCGGCCGGCCTTCCCGGGCCTGCGCCACCAGCGTGGGGACGTCCTGCATCACATCTCCGTTCCGATTACGGCCGTACAGATACCCGTTATGCCTTCGGTACCCGCACGATCAGCGCGTCACCCTGACCGCCGCCCCCGCACAGGGCCGCCGCGCCCACGCCACCACCACGCCGCTTCAGTTCCAGGGCCAGGTGCAGGACGAGCCGCGCGCCGGACATCCCGATCGGGTGGCCCAGGGCGATCGCACCGCCGTTGACGTTCACCCGATCCGTGGACACCCCGAGGTCCTTGATTGACTGGACCGCGACCGCCGCGAAGGCCTCGTTGATCTCGATCAGGTCAAGATCTTCGACGGCCAGGCCCTCCTTCTTGAGGGCGTGCTGGATGGCGTTGGAGGGCTGGGACTGGAGGGAGTTGTCCGGGCCCGCCACATTGCCGTGGGCGCCGATCTCCGCGATCCACTCCAGGCCCAGTTCCTCGGCCTTCGCCCTGCTCATGACCACCACGGCCGCCGCACCGTCCGAGATCTGCGACGACGTGCCCGCCGTGATCGTGCCGTCCTTGGTGAACGCGGGGCGCAGCTTGCCCAGCGACTCCGTCGTCGTCTCCGCCCGGATGCCCTCGTCCTGGCTGAAAACGATCGGGTCGCCCTTGCGCTGCGGGATCTCCACCGGGGTGATCTCCGCCTCGAACACGCCGTTCTTCTGGGCCGCCGCCGCACGCTGGTGGGAGAGGGCGCTGATGGCGTCCTGCTCGGGGCGCAGCAGGCCCAGGCGGGTGTTGTGCTTCTCCGTGGACTCGCCCATGGCGATGTTCTCGAAGGCGTCGGTGAGGCCGTCGTACGCCATCGCGTCGAGCATCTCGATCGCGCCGTACTTGAAGCCCTCACGGGACTTGGGGAGGAGGTGAGGGGCGTTCGTCATCGATTCCTGGCCACCCGCGACCACGATGTCGAACTCACCCGCGCGGATCAGCTGGTCCGCCAGCGCGATCGCGTCCAGGCCCGAGAGGCAGACCTTGTTGATGGTCAGCGCCGGGACGTTCATCGGGATGCCGGCCTTGACCGCCGCCTGGCGGGCCGGGATCTGGCCCGCGCCGGCCTGCAGGACCTGGCCCATGATCACGTACTGCACCTGGTCGCCGCCGATCCCCGCACGGTCGAGGGCGGCCTTGATCGCGAAGCCGCCGAGGTCGGCTCCGGAGAAGGTCTTCAGCGAGCCCAGCAACCGTCCCATGGGCGTGCGCGCGCCCGAGACGATCACCGAGGTGGTGCTGTTGGTTCCTGACATGAGGAGCGATCCCCTTTCAGCTGGAGAGCTGAGGAGTGTGAACGAGGGTTTACCTGAATGTACTGAGCGGTAGTGCCTCCGTCATCGGGCCGTCGGTGTGATCGCGCGCACGTTGCGTAACCACCGCAGGAGCGCTGCACTAACACCATGCTGACGCGAATCGACCACATCGGGATCGCCTGTTTCGACCTCGACACGACAGTCGAGTTCTACCGGGCCACGTACGGCTTCGAGGTGTTCCACTCCGAGGTCAACGAGGAGCAGGGCGTACGCGAGGCCATGTTGAAGATCAACAACACGGACGACGGCGGGGCCTCCTACCTCCAGCTCCTGGAACCGACCCGCGAGGACTCCGCCGTGGGCAAGTGGCTGGCCAAGAACGGGGAGGGTGTGCACCACATCGCCTTCGGTACGGCGGATGTGGACAGCGAGGCCGCGGACATCCGTGAGAAGGGCGTACGCGTTCTGTACGAGGAGCCACGGATCGGCTCCATGGGGTCGCGGATCACCTTCCTGCACCCGAAGGATTGCCACGGAGTACTGACAGAACTGGTCACTTCGGCGGCTGTTGAGTCACCTGAGCACTGACCCTCGTACATATGGGCCGGTAGGGTTGGGGACGGCCGCTGCCGTGTACTCGGGCAGCGGTCCGGGTCCTGATGTGTGGAGGTGGGGATCCGAGGGCCGGGGTTCAGGTTTCGGGGGCCGAGGGTGAGGGCGGGAGTCCGTGCTTCGCCGTTGATCTGACACCATTCCCCGGGGGCCTCGTTCGGCGGACGGACGTGGCTCGTTCGGAGAAGGTTGCGACCAGGGACGGATGGGACCGCGCAGTGCGGGGCTACGAACGCCAGGAGCGAGAGCCGGCGGCTGACGTCGACCACCTCTCTCGGTTCGAGGCCGAGATGGAGCGGCTGAAGACCGAGCGGGAAAAGGCGATTCAGCACGCCGAGGACCTCGGCTACCAGGTCGAGGTGCTGCGCGCCAAGCTTCACGAGGCGCGCCGCACTCTCATGTCCCGGCCCGCCTATGACGGCGGCGACATCGGCTATCAGGCCGAGCAGTTGCTGCGGAACGCGCAGATCCAGGCGGACCAGCTCCGCCAGGACGCCGAGCGCGAGATGTCGCAGGCGCGCGCCCAGACCCAGCGGATCCTGCAGGAGCACGCCGAGCAGGCGGCCCGCTTGCAGGCCGAGCTGCACCAGGAGGCCGTCACCCGGCGCCAGCAGCTCGACCAGGAGCTGGCCGAGCGACGGCAGACCGTCGAGTCGCACGTCAACGAGAACGTGGCGTGGGCCGAGCAGCTGCGGGCCCGCAGCGAGTCCCAGGCGCGCCGGCTGGTCGACGAGTCGCGGTCCGAGGCCGAGCAGGCACTGGCCGCCGCCCGGTCCGAGGCCGAGCGGGTCGCCAACGAGGCCAGGCAGCGGCTGCAGAACGAGAACGAGGCCGCCCGCGCGGAGGCCGACCAGCTGCTGCGCCGGGCCCGTGCCGAGGCCGACCGCCTCCTGAACAGCGCGACCACCGAGGCCCGCGAGGCCGCCGACCACGTCGAGCAGCTGCGCAGCTCCACGATGACGGAGTCGGACAGCGCCCGCCGCCAGGCCACCGAGCTGAGCCGGGCCGCCGAGCAGCGGATGCAGGAGGCCGAGGCCGCCCTGCGCGAGGCCCGCCTGGAGGCGGAGAAGGTCGTCACCGAGGCCAAGGAGTCCGCGGCCAAGACGACCTCCAGCGCCGAGTCCGCCAACGAGCAGCGCACCCGTACGGCGAAGGAGCAGGTCGCCCGGCTGGTCACCGAGGCCAGCCAGGAGGCCGAGGCCACCAAGGCGTCCGCCGAGGAGGTCGTCGCCGACGCGAAGGCCAAGGCCGAGAAGATCGTCGCCGAGGCCGAGGAGACCGCCCGCAGTCTCACCGCCGAGGAGACCGCCTCCCAGCTCGCCAAGGCGGCCCGCACCGCCGAGGACGTCCTCAACAGGGCGTCCGAGGAGGCGAAGTCGACCACCAAGGCGGCCACCGAGGAGGCCGAGCGCATCCGCGCCGAGGCCGAGACCGAGGCGGACCGGCTGCGCGCCGAGGCGCACGACATCGCCGAGCAGCTCAAGGGCACGGCGAAGGACGACACCAAGGAGTACCGCGCCAAGACCGTCGAGCTTCAGGAAGAGGCCCGACGGCTGCGCGGCGAGGCCGAGCAGCTGCGCGCCGACGCGGTCGCCGAGGGCGAGCGCATCCGCGCGGAGGCGCGCCGCGAGGCCGTCCAGCAGATCGAGGAGGCGGCCAGGACCGCCGAGGAGCTGCTCGGCAAGGCGAAGGCGGACGCGGACGAGCTGCGCCAGACCGCCCAGACGGACAGCGAGAAGGTCCGTACGGAGGCCATCGAGCGCGCGACGACGCTGCGCCGGCAGGCCGAGGAAACCCTGGAGCGCACCCGCAAGGAGGCCGAGCGGCACCGCGCGGAGGCCGTCGAGCAGGCCGAGGGCATCGCGGCGGACGCCGAGCAGGCCTCGCGCGAGCTGCGCGAGGAGACCGAGCGGGCCATAGAGGCGCGCCGCGAGGAGGCCGCCGCCGAGCTGACCCGGCTGCACACGGAGGCCGAGGACCGGCTCACCGCGGCCGAGCAGGCGCTCACCGACGCCCGCGCGGAGGCCGACCGGATCCGCCGCGAGGGGTCCGAGGAGTCGGAGCGGCTGCGTTCCGAGGCCGCCGAGCGGGTCCGGAGCCTCCAGGCGCAGGCCGACGCGGAGATCCAGCGGCTGCGCGACGAGGCGGCGGCGGACGCGTCCGCGTCCCGGGCGGAGGGCGAGGCCATCGCCGTACGCCTGCGGTCGGACGCGGCGGCCGAGGCCGAGCGGCTGAAGTCGGAGGCCCAGGACACCGCCGACCGGGTACGGGCGGAGGCGCAGGCCGCCGCCGAGCGGCTGGCGACGGAGGCGTCGGAGACGCTGGCCGCCGCCCAGGAGGAGGCTGCCAGGCGGCGCCGCGAGGCCGAGGAGACCCTCGGTTCCGCCCGCCAGGAGGCCGACCAGGAGCGAGAGCGGGCCCGCGAGCAGAGCGAGGAGCTGCTGGCGTCGGCGCGCAGGCGCGTGGAGGACGCCCAGACCGAGGCCGTACGGCTGGTCGAGGAGGCGGACCGGCGCGCCAACGAGATGGTGTCGGCGGCCGAGCAGCACGCCCAGCAGGTCCGGGAGTCGGTGTCGGGGCTGCACGAGCAGGCCCAGGAGGAGATCCAGGGGCTGCGTTCCGCCGCCGAGCACGTCGCCGACCGGATGCGGCGCGAGGCGTCGGAGGAGGCGGACCGGGTCCGGGCCGACGCCTACTCCGAGCGGGAGCGGGCCTCGGAGGACGCGAGCCGGGTGCGGCGCGAGGCGTCGGAGGCGTCGGAGCACGCCAAGATCCTCGCCGAGCGCACGGTGGGCGAGGCGATCGCCGAGGCGGAGCGGATCCGCCAGGACGCCGCCGCACACGCCCAGCGGGTGCGTACGGAGGCTTCGGACACCATCGCGAACGCCGAGCAGGACGCTTCGCGCAGCCGTGCGGAGGCCCGCGAGGACGCGAACCGGATCCGTTCGGACGCGGCGACGCAGGCCGACACGCTGATCACCGAGGTGACGGCGGAGGCGGAGCGGCTCACCGAGGAGACCAACGCGGAGGCCGAGCGGGTCCGTGCCGAGTCGACGGCCAAGGCCGACCAGCTGATCTCGGACGCGACCGGGGAGGCGGAGCGGCTGCGGGCCGAGGCCGCCGAGACGGTCGGTTCGGCGCAGCAGCACGCGGAGCGGGTGCGGGCGGAGGCCGAGCGGGTCAAGGCGGAGGCGGCGGCGGAGGCCGACCGGCTCATGTCGACCGCGCGCGACGAGGCCGACAGCACGCTGGACGAGGCCCGCAAGGAGGCCAACAAGCGGCGCTCCGAGGCGGCCGAGCAGGTCGACACGCTCATCACGGAGACGGCCGCCGAGGCCGACAAGCTCCTCTCGGAGTCGCAGCAGGCCGCACAGAAGACGACCGCGGAGGCGGAGACGCAGGCCGACTCGATGGTGGGCGCGGCCCGCAACGAGGCGGAGCGGCTGGTGTCCCAGGCGACGTCCCGGGGCAATGCGACGGTGGAGAAGGCCCGCACGGACGCGGACGAGCTGCTCGTCGGCGCGCGCCGGGACGCCACCGCCATAAGGGAGCGGGCCGAGGAGCTGCGCGACCGCATCACGGCCGAGATCGAGGACCTGCACGAGCGGGCCCGCCGCGAGGCCGCCGAGACGATGAAGTCGACCGGCGACCGCTGCGACGCGCTGATCACGGCCGCCGAGGAGCAGCTGGTCAAGGCGGAGCTGAAGGCCAAGGACCTGGTCTCGGAGGCCAACTCCGAGGCGGGCAAGGTCCGGATCGCCGCTGTCAAGAAGGCCGAGGGGCTCCTGAAGGAGGCCGAGCAGAAGAAGGCCACCCTGATCCGGGAGGCCGAGGAACTCCGCGCCGAGGCGATCCGCGAGGCGAAGGCCACGGTCGAGGAGGGCAAGCGTGAACTGGAGATCCTCGTCCGGCGCCGCGAGGACATCCAGGCGGAGATCTCCCGTGTCCAGGACGTGCTGGAAGCGTTGGAGTCCTTTGAGGCGCCGTCGGCGAACAAGGACGGTGGCGTCAAGGCGGGCGCTGCCGTAGGCGTCACCCGTACGGGTGGCAAGCCGTCAGATGGCTAGCGCGGAGGGCGCGTTGCGTGCATTCTGTGGGGCTTTCTGGGGTCTTTGACCAATTCTTTGGCAAGCAGCCCGCCGGTTAGCCACTCAAAAGGGGTCTGATTCTCCATATCAATCAGGCTTCTGCTCTATGACACGCCGCTTGGCCCCCTAGGATTCCACCTATCACCTCACCGGTCTCATTCGACAGGAACCCCATGAGCGACACTTCCCCCTACGGCTTCGAGCTTGTGCGGCGTGGGTACGACCGCGCTCAGGTGGACGAACGCATTTCGAAGCTCGTCTCCGACCGTGACAGCGCTCTGGCTCGTATCACTGCTCTGGAAAAGCGCATCGAGGAGCTCCACCTCGAAACGCAGAACGCCCAGGCCCAGGTCAGCGACGCAGAGCCGTCGTACGCCGGTCTCGGCGCGCGTGTCGAGAAGATCCTCCGCCTCGCCGAGGAGGAGGCGAAGGACCTGCGCGAGGAGGCCCGTCGCGCGGCCGAGCAACACCGTGAGCTGGCCGAGTCGGCGGCTCAGCAGGTGCGCAACGACGCAGAATCGTTCGCTGCGGACCGCAAGTCCAAGGCGGAGGACGAGGGCGTCCGGATCGTCGAGAAGGCCAAGAGCGAAGCCTCCCAGCTGCGCCAGGAGGCGCAGAAGGACGCGCAGTCCAAGCGTGAGGAGGCGGACGCCCTCTTCGAGGAGACCCGCGCCAAGGCCGCCCAGGCCGCCGCGGACTTCGAGACGAACCTCGCCAAGCGCCGCGAGCAGTCGGAGCGCGACCTCGCGTCCCGTCAGGCCAAGGCCGAGAAGCGCCTCGCGGAGATCGAGCACCGCGCGGAGCAGCTCCGCCTGGAGGCCGAGAAGCTGCGCACGGACGCCGAGCGCCGCGCCCGCCAGACGATCGAGACGGCCCAGCGCCAGGCCGAGGACATCGTGGCCGACGCGAACGCCAAGGCCGACCGGATCCGTTCGGAATCGGAGCGCGAGCTGGCGGCTCTCACCAACCGCCGCGACTCGATCAACGCCCAGCTGACGAACGTCCGCGAGATGCTCGCCACCCTGACGGGAGCAGCGGTGGCAGCCGCCGGCGCCCCCACGACGGACGACGAGCCGATCACCCGCGGGGTTCCTGCGCAGCAGTCCCGGTAAGCAGCGGTTCCGAAGGCCCGTACCTCCTGAACAGGGGGTGCGGGCCTCCGTCTTAGGGGCGCGGGGAACTGCGCGACCAGCCACGACGGCGCAGCACTCACCCACGGCGAACAAGCGGCAGAAACACGTCGTCCACAATCTCCACCAGCACCTGCTCAGAAACCGGCTCCCGCCCCAACAACATCTCGTGCCGCAAAAGATCAGCGGGCAAGCTGACCACGCGTGCGGGAATGCCACCCGCAGGGATCTCCCCACGGCGCACCGCGCGATCGAGGACGCCGCCAAGTACCCCCCGCATGATCCGAGCGAAGTCCGGATCAACATCCGGCACCTCCGCCAGCAGCCCATGGATCACATCGGGCCCAAGCTCCCGCTGCCGCTCCACCATCCCCCGCAGCACAGCGAGCACATCCCCCCGCAACTCCCCCGTATCAGGCACCTGTTCACCCAACGCCCCGCTCCGCCGCCGCACCACCGCCCGCACCAGCTGCGCCCGATTGGGCCACCGCCGGTACAGCACCTGCTTCCCGGTACGGGCCCGAGCCGCGACGCCCTCCATCGTGAGCCTGGCGTAACCGACCTCCGCCAGCTCCTCCCAGGCGGCGTCGAGAAGCTCGGCCTCCAGGGCCGCCCCGCGCCGTCGCGAACCGTCAGCGGTCACTCCATGCCTCCGTGAGAGCCAGGTAAGAGACATTGCGTCTCCTATCCAGGCCAGCCTATCCTCCAAATAAGAGACGCAACGTCTCCAATGGACCCGGAGAAGCAATGGACCCCACCCTCCGAAAACTCACCCTGACCCTCGTCCTCGGCGCCCTCGCCCCTCTCCTCGACAGCACGGTCGTCTCCATCGCCCTGCACACGCTCAGTACCGACCTCCACGCCCCCACAGCCACCGTCCAATGGGTCAGCACCGCTTACCTCCTCGCCCTGGCGACCGTCGTCCCCCTCTCCGCCTGGGCCGTGGAACGCGTCGGCGGCCGACGTCTCTGGCTCACCTCACTCACCCTGTTCCTCACCGGCTCCGTGCTGTGCGGGCTCGCCCGGGACACCGGCTCGCTCATCGCCTTCCGGGTCGTCCAGGGCGTCGGCGCCGGCCTGCTGCTGCCCGTCCTGCAGACCCTGGTCATGCGCGCCGCCGGCGGCCGGAACCTGGGCCGGCTGATGGCGGCGATCACCCTGCCCGCGGTGGTCGTACCGATCCTCGGTCCGGTGCTCGGCGGTCTGGTCGTCGGGCATCTCAGCTGGCGCTGGATCTTCTACGTCAACGTGCCCGTCTGCCTGCTCGCCCTCTCCCTGGCTTGGCGGACCCTCCCGAAGGACACCCCCGGCAACCACGATCGCCGTCCCCGCCTCGACCTCACCGGCCTCCTGCTCCTCTCCCCCGGCCTCGCGGCACTCGCGTACGGGCTCACCGAGAACGGCGCCGCCCGAGCGACGGCGACACCCCTGGGCGCCGTACTCGTCGCCGCCTTCGTCGTGCACGCCCTGCGGGCCGACGCACCCCTCGTCGACGTACGGCTCTTCCGGGACCGCGCCTTCGCCGTCTCCTCGGTGCTGCTGTTCCTCGGCGGGCTCGCACTCTTCGGCGGGATGTTCCTGCTGCCCCTCTACTACCAGCAGATCCGCGGCGAGGGTGTGGTCGCCGCCGGGCTGCTGCTCGCGCCGCAGGGGGTCGGCAGTCTGCTCGCCCGCGTGACCGGGCCGCTCACCGACCGGGTCGGACCGCGGCCGGTCGTGGTCGGCGGGCTGTTGCTCACCGCGCTCGGCACACTCCCCTTCGCCTTCCGGAACCCCGCCGGCGTCCTGCTGCCCGTCGCGCTGGCCGTGCGCGGGCTCGGGATGAGCGCCGCCAACATGGCCGTCATGGTCGGCGCGTACCAGGGGCTGACGCCCGCACAGATACCGCACGCCAGTACGGCCACCCGGATCGTGCAGCAACTCGGCGGGTCCTTCGGCACCGCGGTCCTCGCGGCGGTGCTCACCCGGGGCCATGGCGGCGGCACCTTCCCGCACGCCTTCCTCTGGGCCACCTCGTTCACCATTGTTGCGGCAGGCGTCGGTCTTGGTTTGCCCAGCCGGGTGGCACTGGCCGAACGCCCGAACTAGCGTGGCCGCATGATCGAGCTAGAGGGGCTGACCAAGCGGTACGGCGAGAAAGTGGCGGTCAATCATCTGACGTTCACCGTCAGACCGGGCATCGTGACGGGCTTCCTCGGGCCCAACGGGGCCGGGAAGTCCACCACCATGCGGATGATGCTCGGCCTCGACCGCCCCACCGCCGGTGACGTCCGGATCGACGGTCAGCACTACGACCGTCTCAAGGACCCCCTCAAGTACATCGGCGCCCTGCTCGACGCCAAGGCCATGCACGGCGGGCGCAGCGCCTTCAACCACCTGCTCTGTCTCGCCCAGAGCAACGGCATCCCCAGCGCGCGCGTGCACGAGGTGCTCGACACCGTCGGGCTCACCGCGGTCGCCCGGAAGAAGGCGAAGGGGTTCTCGCTCGGGATGGGGCAGCGGCTCGGTATCGCGGGCGCGCTGCTCGGTGATCCTCGGATCCTGATGTTCGACGAGCCGGTCAACGGTCTCGACCCCGAGGGCATCCACTGGATCCGCAATCTGATGAAATCCCTGGCCGCGCAGGGCCGTACAGTCTTCGTCTCCTCTCACCTCATGAGCGAGATGGCGCTGACGGCCGACCATCTCGTCGTCATCGGACAGGGGCGGCTGCTCGCCGACACCTCCATGGCGGACTTCATCGACCAGAACTCGCGCTCGTACGTCCGTATCCGCTCCCCCCAGCGCGAACGGCTGCTCGACGTCCTGCACTCGGCCGGGATCACCGTCGTACAGGCGGGCGCCGAGACGCTCGAAGTGGACGGCGGGAAGGCCGAGCGGATCGGTGAGCTGGCCGCGCAGCACCACATCGTGCTGCATGAGCTGAGCCCCCAGCAGGCCTCCCTGGAGGAGGCGTTCATGCAGCTGACCGCCGAGTCGGTCGAGTACCACGCGCACAGCGACACACCGCCCTCGGCCGGTCTCCCGGCCGCCCCCTCCCCCGGGCCTTGGGGCGACGGCTGGAAGAAGGACTGAGCATGGCAGCGACCCAGGTCCTCCGGTCCGAGTGGACCAAGATCCGGTCGGTGGCGTCCACGGTGTGGACGCTCGGTCTCGCGGCCGTCGTGACGATCGCGCTCGGTGCGCTGATCTCGCTGCTCTTCAAGAACCAGTGGAGCGACCTCAGCGAGAAGGACCGGCTCTCCTTCGACCCGACGTACACGAGTTTCGCCGGGATGAGTCTCGGTCAGCTCGCGATGATCGTGTTCGGGGTGCTCGTCGTGTCGAACGAGTACAGCACCGGCATGATCCGCACCTCGCTGGCGGCCGTACCGCAGCGCGGCACGTTCCTCGCGAGCAAGCTCGCGGTCGCGACCGGGCTCGCCTTCGCGGTCGGGGTCGTCACCAGCTTCGCCGCGTTCTTCCTCGGGCAGGCGATGCTGGGCGGGCACTCGACGTCCATCGGTGATCCGGGCGTGCTGCGTGCGGTGATCGGCGGGGCGCTGTACATGACGCTCATCGCCCTGTTCTCCATGGGCGTGGCCGCGATGCTGCGCAGCCCGATGCTGTCGCTCGGGGTGCTGATGCCGTTCTTCTTCCTGATCTCCAACATCCTGGGCGCGGTCTCGGCGACCAAGAAGGTCGCGCGCTATCTGCCGGACCAGGCCGGCAGCAAGATCATGCAGGTGGTGACTCCGGTCGACAACGACACGCCGTACGGGCCCTGGGGTGGGCTTGCGATCATGGTGGTGTGGGTTGTCGTGGCACTGCTGGGTGGGTACGTGCTGCTGAAGAAGCGGGACGCGTGAGCGTTTCGGTGGGTGGGGGTTCTTTGGCCGCGGGTCCGGTGGGGGCTGGTCGCGCAGTTCCCCGCGCCCCTGTCGGGGCGCGTTCCGCGGCCCCGACCTTCCCAAGGCCAGCCGGGGCGGGCATGCACCCGACATTTTTGCTCGCCCTTGGGGGGAACCGTCAGCTCCCCGATAAGCTCCTAACCCTTACGGGGGCGTGTGCCCCGCTGTCGTGAAATTTTCGGTGGGTGCGGAGCATGATCGAGGCAGTCGGCCTGACGAAGCGCTACGGCGACAAGACGGCCGTGTACAACCTTTCCTTCCAGGTGCGGCCGGGGTCCGTCACCGGCTTTCTCGGCCCCAACGGCTCGGGCAAGTCGACGACGATGAGGATGATCCTCGGCCTGGACCAGCCCACCTCGGGCCAGGTCACGATCGGCGGCTTCCCCTACCGCAAGCTGCCCAACGCCCCCCGCCAGGTCGGTGCCCTCCTCGACGCCAAGGCCGTGCACGGCGGCCGGCACGCCCGTAACCATCTGCTGTGCCTGGCCCAGCTGTCGGGCATCCCGGCGCGGCGCGTGGACGAGGTGCTCGGGGTCGTCGGGCTCCAGGACGTGGCCAAGAAGCGCTCCAAGGGGTTCTCGCTCGGCATGGGCCAGCGGCTCGGCATCGCCGCCGCGCTCCTCGGCGACCCCCAGGTCCTCCTCTTCGACGAGCCGGTCAACGGCCTCGACCCCGAGGGCATCCTCTGGGTGCGCAACCTGATGAAGGCGCTCGCGGCGGAGGGGCGGACCGTGTTCGTCTCCTCCCACCTGATGAGCGAGATGGCGCTGACCGCCGACCACCTCATCGTGATCGGGCGCGGCCAGCTGCTCTCCGACATGAGCGTGCGGGACTTCATCTCCGCCAACTCCGCCGACTTCGCGCGCGTACGCACCCCGGAGACCGAGCCGCAGCAGCGCGAGAAGCTGACGGCCGCGCTGACCGAGGCGGGCGGCCAGGTGCTGCCCGAGCAGGACGGCGCCCTGCGCGTCATGGGCCTGCCGCTGCCCCGCATCAGCGACCTCGCGCACTCCGCCGACGTACGCCTGTGGGAGCTGTCGCCGCACCAGGCGTCGCTGGAGGAGGCGTACATGCGGATGACGCAGGGAGCCGTCGACTACCGCTCGACCGTCGACCAGCGGGCCGGGCTCCAGCAGCTGCCGCCGCCCGGCGCACAGCCGCCGCCCCAGATGCCGGTGCCGGGACAGGGCCAGCCGGGCTGGTACGCCCCGCCGCCGCCCCAGGAGGGCGGTCAGCCCCCGTTCTCGGCGCCTGAGCCGCTCGGACCGCCCGCGGGGCCGTACGGCGGCTCTGACGGGCCCGCCGCGCCCGCCGGCGCCCACCCGAACCCGTACGCGCAGCCCGCCGCCCCCGACCTGACCAAGCCCGAGGACGCCCGATGAGCACGCCCCAGCAGCCCCCGACGCAGACGCCGGTGCCGCAGGCGGCGCCGAACTGGCAGGCAGCGCCCGGCGCTTCGTACTCCACCGCCTACACCTCGCCGATCCCGGTCACGCGCACGCATCTCGGTCACGCCCTCGCCTCCGAGTGGACGAAGATCAAGTCGGTGCGCTCGACGATGTGGACGCTCGGGGTCTTCCTGGTCCTCGTCATCGGCATCGGCCTGCTGGTCGCCGCGCAGACGACCAACGAGGACTTCGGGGACGTGCCGTACACCATCCCCGCGTTCTTCGGGCTGATCCTCGGGCAGATCTGCCTGATCACGCTGGGCGTGCTGGTCGTCTCGTCCGAGTACGGCACGGGCATGATCCGTACGACGTTCACCGCGTCGCCGCAGCGTCACCGGGTGCTCGCCGCCAAGCTGATCATCTTCTTCGCGGTCGCGTTCGTCGTGTCCGCGTTCGCGATCGGTTTTGTCGGTCTGGCGACCGAGTCGATGCACAACGGCGGCGGGGGCAAGCCCTGGGGCGGCACGGTCGTCATCGGCGCGCTGTACGTCTCGCTGCTCGGCACGCTCGCCCTCGCGGTCGGCTCGATGCTGCGGCACTCGGCGGGCGCGATCACCGCGATGCTGGGGCTCGTGCTGGTGCCGGCGATCCTGCCCGCGTTCCTGCTGATGTCCGAGAGCCTGCGGACCATCGGCGAGAAGATGCTGGACTACAACGCGCCCAACGCCCTCGCCAAGATCTTCGGGCTGGACGACGAGAACGCCGCCGGCGGCGCCCAGCTCGGCCTGCTCGCAGGCGTGACCGCCGTGGCGATCGCCGGCGCCTTCGTGCTGCTGGACCGCCGGGACGTGTGAGTCACCTGATTCACCTGTCCCACTCGGCTCGGCTGATTCACCCGGAGGGGTGAACTCCGCGAGCCGACAGGTGAGTTGGTTCAGAATCTTGGTGCGTTACGGGACCGCTGCACCCGCGTGGTGCGGCGGTCCTTCGCGTTCCAGCACGCCTTGTGCCAGTGGCGGCGGTCGTCCACGCCCGCGTGCTCGGCCCACGCGACGACGTGCGGGACGCCGGACGGGATCAGCTGGTCGCAGCCCGGGCAGCGGTACGTCTTGCCCTGGGCGCTGGCGCCCGCCACATGCCGGACGTTCCAGCTCTCGCCCTGCCAGTCCTCCGAGGACTGGAAGCCGCCGTAGCGGCCGGAGTCGTCCTCGTCGGCGCTCCGGCCGGGCGAGCCGGGGCCTTGGGGGCGGTTGCGGCGCGGGGACACGGAACACCTCACGGAGCGGTTCAGGGGGCAGGAGTCGTCTCCAGCCTACGCGGCGCGATCCGGGGTAGAAGTAAGTCAGCACCGTCGTACGAACTTCTCTCGAACCCCTTCTCGAATCCCCCGTCGGTCCCCCACCGGTCCGCCGTCGGCACCCCGGCCACTCTTCGCCCGGTTGCCCGATTCTGCAGACAATCCGCCAATCTCTCCGCCAACCCGTGACTTCGGCACGTGTCGAGCGGTTATGCCGTGCGGGGGAGCTCCATGTCGGGGCCTAGGAAGCAGGAAAGAGCAATGCGCGTAGGTAGTTTTGTGCTGGCGGCCCAGTTCCCGGGCCAGGGTCAGGGGGAGGCGCTGCACCGAGCGGTCCGGTCCGCCGAGGTCGCCGAGGAGGCGGGTCTCGACACGGTCTGGCTGGCGGAGCACCACTTCGTGCCGTACGGCACCTGCCCGTCCGCGACGACCCTGGCCGCGCTGCTGCTGGGCCGCACCCGGCGCATCCGGGTCGGTACGGCGGTGAGCGTGCTGCCCACCACCCACCCCGTGATGCTCGGCGAGCAGGCGGCGCTGCTGCATCTGACGTCCGGCGGGCGGTTCACGCTGGGCGTGGGGCGCGGCGGGCCGTGGGTCGACCTGGAGGTCTTCGGGACGGGGATCGAGGCGTACGAGAAGGCCTTCCCGGAATCACTCGATCTGCTGGTCCGCTGGCTGCGCGAACCGTCCGTGTCGGCCGACGGCGACCGGTTCAGGTTCCGTGAGGTGCCCGTCGTACCCAGCCCGTCGGAGTCCCTGTCGGACACGGCGGGGCCGGAGGTCGTCGTCGCGTGCACCTCGCCGGCGAGTGTGCGGCTGGCCGCCGAGCGCGGGCTGCCGATGCTCCTCGGGATGCATGTCGGGGACGAGGAGAAGGCCGAGATGGTCACCCTGTGGCGGCGGCTGGCCCGTGCGGCGGGGCGTCCGGCGGACGAGATCCACGGCGCCGCCCATGTGTCGGCCGGCGTCTGCCAGATCGCGGACCGGCGTACGGACGCGGTCGAGACGCTGATGAAGGCGATGCCGGGCTGGCTGCGTCAGGGGCTGGAAGCACATGTCACGGTGGACGACCGGGAGCGTTCGATGCGGGACCCGGTGGCGTACACCGAACTCCTCTGCGGACTGCACCCGGTGGGCACCCCCAGGCTGTGCGCCGACCGGCTCGCGGCCACGTCCGAACGGACGGGCATCTCCCGCTTCGCGCTGCTCATCGAGGGTTCCGGCGACCTCGCGGCCACCGAGGAGAACGTACGACGGCTGGGGACCGAGGTGCTCGCGCAGCTGCGCTGAACTCCCATCTCCCGGCTGCCGCGGGTAGCTTGCCGCCCCGTACAGAAACACCTCCCGCGTACGGAGCGGCAAGCCGGTGCCTCAATTCACCTCAGCAGTCCCGGAATTCCGGCGACTGGTTCAGCAACTGGCTGCGCACCGAGGTGAAGCGGGCCAGCTTGACGTCAACCGAGGCGTCCAGCGGGAACACCGCCACCCGGTGGCAGTTCTGGAAGGCCAGCCGCACCCCGAAGTGCCGCTGCAGCGCGCCGCGAATCGCGTCACTCGCCAGCGCACGCAGCAGCTGGCCACGTGCCTGCTCGTCCGGCGGCGGCGTCTGGTTGTCGGCGAAGTCTCCGCCGTCCACCTTCAGCTGGGCCACCAGGGAGCTGATCATCTCCCATGCGTAGGGCAGGGAGGTCCGGACGCAGTCGACGAATTCAGCTTCGTCGACCTCGCCTCGCTCGGCCTGTTCGAGTAGGGCCGGTGAGACGTCGAGCGACATGGGTTCTCCTCTCGCACCCCCGGGTCGCGGGGGTTGCCGGACAGGGAAAGGGAGTCCGCGACACCGAGCACGCTCCGTAGATGCATCGCGACCTCCCGGTTACTACGGTATGCAACGGACCGTGACGGCACCAGGAAAACGCGGATACAGGACCGGTCAGAACCGTCCCGGTAGGAACACAATCAGCCAACAACGAACAGTTGCCCCTGGCATGTTCCTTCGGCCCAGCAAGCCCTCATCGGCACTGTGAGGTGGGCGAATCGCGTGGAGCACCACGCGTCGAGTAGCGTTGCCGACCATGCGTCTCGTCATTGCGCGCTGTTCCGTGGACTACGCGGGCCGGCTCACCGCTCATCTCCCGTCGGCCCCCCGTCTCATCCTGGTCAAGGCTGACGGCAGCGTCTCGATCCACGCGGACGACCGCGCCTACAAGCCTCTCAACTGGATGTCTCCGCCCTGCACGTTGAAGGAGGGGGCAGGCGAAGAGGAGGGGATCTGGACGGTCATCAACAAGGCGGGCGAGAAGCTCATCATCACGATGGAGGAGATCCTTCACGATTCCTCCCATGAACTCGGCGTCGACCCCGGCCTGATCAAGGACGGCGTGGAAGCACACCTCCAGGAACTGCTCGCCGACCGCATCGAGACCCTCGGCGACGGCTACACGCTCATCCGCCGCGAGTACATGACGGCCATCGGCCCGGTCGACATCCTGTGCCGGGACTCCGAGGGCGCGACGGTCGCGGTCGAGATCAAGCGGCGCGGTGAGATCGACGGTGTGGAGCAACTCACGCGCTACCTGGAGCTGTTGAACCGCGACCCGCACCTCGCGCCGGTCCGCGGCATCTTCGCCGCCCAGGAGATCAAGCCCCAGGCCCGCGTACTCGCCACGGACCGGGGCATCGGCTGCGCGGTGCTGGACTACAACGCTCTGCGGGGCATCGAGGACGACAAACTCCGGCTGTTCTGACGGCTGTTCAAGGTTGCAGGGCTGGTCGTACGGCGAAGGGGCGGGTCCGTTGCCACGGACCCGCCCCTTCGTCGTGCTGTCAGATGACCGTCGCCTCGCTGGACGTCGTCGTGGCCGGGACGCTGGTGTCGTCGGCCGGAGAGCTCGCCGGCTCGCTCGCCGGTTCGCTCGCCGTCTCGGCCGGGCCGCTGGCCGACGTCGTGGTGTCCGGGGTGGGATCCGGCGTCGTCGGGTCGGGCGTCGTCGGGTCCGGGGTGGTCGGGTCAGGCGTGGTCGGATCGGGGGTGGTCGGGTCCGGGGTGGTCGGGTCCGGCGTCGTCGGATCGTCCGTCGGCGCGGTCGTCGTCGGGTCGTCCGTCGGAGACGTGGTGCCGCCCCCGCCTCCGTTACCGCCACCCGGCGTCTTCGTCCCCGTCGGGTCGTCCGACGGCTCCTGCCCGCCCGAGGGCGGCGGTGTCGGGTCGTCCGACGTGCCCCAGGTGCCGTCGGGCCCCGGGTCGGTCGGGCGGCTGGTGGCCGTGCCGGTGTCGCCGTTGCTGTCGCTGTCGCCGTTGTCGGCCTTGTCGGCCTTGTCGGCGCCGAGACTGTCGTCGTCGTTGCCCGCGCTGGCGGACGGGTTGACGCCCACCTGGTCGGACGGCGCGTCGTTGGGGTTCGAGGTCGCCCCCAGCGTCACCACCGTGCCGAGCACCGCCGCGAGCAGGGCGCCCGCGCCGACGGCCACGAGGTTGCGCCGGGCACCGCCGACGAGCCGCTGGAGGCCCGAGGCCTTGTGCGCCCCGCCGCCCCCGGACCGGGATGTGATGACCGTCGCCGGGAAGTCACCGGACCCGTAAGCGGACCCCGAACCGGAACCGGTACCGGAGGCCGAACCGAAACCCGTGCCCGACGGCTGGAGCGGCGGATAGCCCGCGGCGCCGAAGACGGCCGGGACCCCGCCGGGCGGCGACGCCGACTCCTCGTACCGCGCGTCCGGCACCTCCTCGCCCGCCGTGGAGCCGGGGCCCGAGCCGAGGCCGGGGGTGTCGCCGGACCGGTCCGCGACCAGGGTGAGGGCGCGACGGCCCGCGACCATGCCGCGCTTGTCGACGAGGGCGCCGCGCAGGCCGATGGCGGCCTCCAGCTCGGCGCGGGCCTCGTCGAGCTGTTCGCCGCAGAGCGCGAGGATGCCCAACTCGTGGTGGAAATAGGCCTGTTCCGCGACCTCCCCGGCGAGCCGGGCGGCCTCGGCACCCGAACGCAGGACGCGTTCCCAGGCGCTCCAGTACAGACCGGCCGCGAAGGCGGGCGCCGCGGTGCGGGCCAGCTGTACGGCTGTGCTCTCCTCGTCCTCCCCCGGCGGCACCGTGACCGGGACGAGCACGTCGAGGGCGGCCAGCAGGGCGTCGGCCTCCGCGCAGACCCGCTCGGGGGTCACGGACGGGTGCCCGGCCCACCAGGAGTAGTGCTGGGCGGCGCTGATCGCCCGTTCCTGGGCACCCTCCCCGTACCCGGCGGCCTCCAGCTGGGCCAGTACCCCGGCCGCGAGCCGGTAGTGCGAGCCGACCGGGGAGACCAGCGCACAGCCGAGCAGCTCGCCGAGGGCGGCGTCCGCGTGGGCGTCGTCGACGAGCGCGGGCAGATGGGCCTGGTGGGGCACCTCGCCGCCGAGCGCGACGGCGAAGCGCAGCGTCTCCCGCGCGGACTCGCTGAGCCGGGAGGCGAGCAGCGGCGCGGGCGCGGCACCCTCGGCGAGCGAGGGCAGCGGTACGTCGTGTTCTTCGCCGGAGTCGAAGGGCGCGTCGACCGGGATGTCCTGGAAGACGCCGAACTCGTCGAAGGCGTCGGCGCTGGCGCGCAGGCCGTCGCGCTGCCTGAGCAGGGCGCCGGCCTGGACGAACCGCAGGGGCAGGCCCTCGGACTCGAACCAGAGGTCGCCGGCCCAGTTGGCCTCCTCCTCGGTGAGGACACGGCCGACGGCACGCTCAAGGAGTTCCAGGCCACCGGCCCGGTCGAGGCCGTCGAGGAACAGCTCCTCGATCAGCGCGTCGGCGGACGGCGCGGGCACATCGGGGGTGGCGCTGATCAGGAAGGCGCACTCGGGGGTCGCGTCGATGAGTTCGTCGAGCGCGGCGCCGCCGAACTCCACGTCGTCCAGGACGACGACAGCGCCGGCCTCCCGGACCAGGTCGCGCAGTTCGTCCGGTTCCGGCCGGTACAGAGGTGCGCCGTAGACGGCGTAGAAGAGGTCGTAGAGGAGGTCGGTCTGGGTGCGGCGGAGGCCGCTGAGGCGGACCACGCCGTCGGGCGCGAGGTCCGCGCAGTCCGCGGCCACGGCGTCGAGGAGCGTGGTGCGGCCGGAGCCGGGCGGACCGGTGAGACGTACGGAACGGCCGCGGGCCAGCAGCCGCACCAGCCGCTCGCGCTCGCCGTCGCGCTCCAGGAGCGGGAGTTCGGGCTGCGCGGGCCCGGGCGGTACGGGTGGCGTGGCCGCGCGGGTGATCTCGGCACGCTCGGCCGCGGTGAGCTTGGCCGGCCGGCCGGGCCGTTCACCGGGCGGGCAGATCTCTATCTCGCTGCCGTCGACCGGGTTGATCGTGAGCAGGTAGTCGCCCGAGACGAGCTGTGCCGTGCGGGCGAGCGCGGGTGTGTGCTGGCCGAAGTCGGATGTGAGGGCGTCGCGAGGCGGGCGCTGACGCGGCGTGGTGCCGTCGGCGTCGTGGCCGTACTCCTCGGAGCCCTGGTTGTTCGGGTCCATAAGGTTCAAGCCCCCCAAAAGCGTCGTGTGCGGGTCGCAAGACCCAGGCCCCTCCCGGCCTTGCTGCACACTGCGCTGTCGCTTCTGGTCCGGGCCCGCTCGTGGGATGTCAGGCAGCGGGCGACCGAACCCTAAACCTTCGCACAGTATCTACGACAGTCCGGGGTACCGCGCCGTCCGAGACGTCACAGTCTCGTGAGGATTGTGCGCAACGCGCGTTTCACACAGGGTGTCCACACCCTGTGTTTCACACTCTGGGCAGTGACTCCACCCCGATACCGCCCTCGATCGCCAGGATCCGGTGCAGCCGGGTGGCCACCAGCAGGCGCTGCATCTGCGGTGGTACGTCGCGCAGCACCAGCCGTCGGCCGCACCGCCCGCACCGCCGGTGGGCTCCCATGATCACCCCGAGCCCGGTGGCGTCCCAGGAGTCCAGCTCGGACAGGTCCAGCACCAGATCGCCGACGCCTGTGTCGACGGCCGTGTGCAGGACCGTACGGGCGTCCGCCGCGCTGCGGACGTCGAGGCGGCCCCCGACGACCAGCTCGGCGTGGTCGCCCCTGATGTACATATACGCTCCCCGGGAGTGCGTCGTCGTGCTCCGCGTCGGTAGGTGATGCAACGTCTGACTGCCTGAGGGGCGGCCAGGTTGCCGTCTGTGAGCGAACCGATACCCAATTCACCCCACAGGGTGATGCCTGAGGGGTTCGTGCGGTTTCCGTGCCTGTTGACTACTACTGAGTTGTTGCTGATTGCTTCCGTCTACGACTGCTGATTCCCGCTCAGTGCTTGTAGAAGCCCTGCCCGCTCTTACGACCGATGTCACCGGCGTCAACCATCCGGCGCATCAGCTCCGGAGGAGCGAACTTCTCGTCCTGGGACTCGGTGTAGATGTTGCTCGTGGCGTGCAGCAGGATGTCGACCCCGGTGAGGTCGGCGGTGGCCAGCGGGCCCATGGCGTGCCCGAAGCCGAGCTTGCAGGCGAGGTCGATGTCCTCCGCGGTGGCGACACCGGACTCGTACAGCTTGGCCGCCTCGACGACGAGCGCCGAGATCAGCCGGGTCGTCACGAAACCGGCGACATCCCGGTTGACGACGATGCAGGTCTTGCCGACGGACTCGGCGAACTCCCGTGTGGTGGCGAGGGTTTCGTCGCTCGTCTTGTAGCCGCGGACCAGCTCGCAGAGCTGCATCATCGGCACCGGCGAGAAGAAGTGCGCACCGACGACCCGGTCCGGGCGGTCGGTCACGGCGGCGATCTTGGTGATGGGGATGGCGGAGGTGTTGGAGGCGAGCACGGCGTCGTCGCGCGCGATCTTGTCGAGCGCGCGGAAGATCTCGTGCTTGACCTCCAGCTTCTCGAACACGGCCTCGACGACGATGTCCGCGTCGCCGACGGCGTCGAGGTCGGTGGTGGCGGTGATCCGCCCAAGAGCGGCCTCGGCATCGGCCTCGGCGAGCTTGCCCTTGCTCACGAACCTGTCGTACGAGGCCTTGATGCCGTCGGTGCCACGGGTGAGCGCTTCGTCGGTGACATCGCGCAGTACGACGTCCCAGCCCGCCTGGGCAGAGACCTGTGCGATGCCGGAACCCATCAGGCCGGCTCCGATGACGGCAAGCTTCCGTGCCACTGTGCGACTCCCCTGACGCGCTGTTTACGTGTCCCTCGTGTATGGGCCTCTCCGGCGGACCATAGCGGTCGTGAGGGTGCTGTGTGACCGGTAAGTAATGCGCGTCACGTCTCATCTGACGGACATCACACCGACGTGGCTCATTCGGCCCCTCGGACGGCCTAGTTGAGCGGTTGGCGAGCGGCGTTACTACTCTGGCCGCATGGTCAATCTGACGCGCATCTACACCAGGACCGGCGACAAGGGCACCACCGCCCTCGGGGACATGAGCCGGGTCGCCAAGACCGATCTGCGGATCTCGGCGTACGCCGACGCCAACGAGGCGAACGCGGTGATCGGGACCGCCGTCGCCCTCGGTGGGCTTGCGGAGGCGGTCGTCAAGGTGCTGACCCGGGTGCAGAACGACCTGTTCGACGTGGGAGCGGATCTGGCTACCCCGGTGGTCGAGAATCCGGAGTTTCCGCCGTTGCGGGTCGAGCAGGCCTACATCGACAAGCTGGAGGCGGACTGCGACCGGTTCCTCGAAGACCTGGAGAAACTGCGGTCGTTCATCCTGCCCGGCGGCACCCCCGGCGCGGCCCTGCTGCACCAGGCGTGCACGGTGGTACGCCGGGCCGAGCGCTCGACCTGGGCTGCGCTGGAGGTGCATGGCGAGGTCATGAATCCGCTCACCGCCACCTACCTCAACCGGCTATCGGACCTGCTTTTCATCTTGGCCCGTACCGCCAACAAGGAGGTCGGGGACGTGCTCTGGGTCCCTGGTGGGGAGCGCTGACCCGGGGTTCGGGTCCCGCTTGGGCCAGATCGTGTACGTCAGCGCGATCAGGCCGTGGATGCCGGCGGCCCTGAGCGCCGTCCACTGGAAGGACCGCAGGGATGAGGTGTCCCCGTCGCCCACGTACCAGACCGCCGCTTGGAGCAGCGCGCACGCGACGCCGGCCGCCACGACCGTACGCAGCCACAGCGCGCCCTCGTGGCGGGCGCGCGCCATGCCGTAGCGGGGCGGCTTCGGCGGGGGCGGGCCCCCGGCCAGGCGGTGGGCCGCGTGGCCGTCGAGCCAGCGGATCGTGTAGTGGCCGTACGCCACCGTGAAGCCGATGTACAGCGCGGCCAGGCCGTGCTCCCAGCCCGGTTCGGCGCCGTTCTTCAGGTCGATCGCCGTCACGGTGAACAGGACCAGTTCCAGCAGTGGCTCGCAGAGCAGCAGCACCACGCTGGTCCGGCGCCACTTCAGCAGATACCGGACGGCCAGTCCGAGCGCCAGCAGCACCCAGAAGCCGACCTCGCAGGCGATGATCAACGCGACGATCACGACTCGCTCCTTCCGGTGAAAGTCAGTTCAGGGAATCCGTTCTCCTTCCAGGCTCCCGGCCGTCCGTGTCCGTTTCGTCGTCGGCGGTGAGGAAGTCGCCGTACATCGAAAGATGCAGTTCGGGACCCTTCCCGGGGATCAGGCGGGCGGCGCCCCGGCCGTGTTGGATGGAGTCATGGCCCCGCGACTCCCCCGCCCGCACCGCGACGACGTGCGCATCGCGCTCGCCGGACTGCTCGGCGGGCTGCTGTTCTGGGGCGTCGGTCTCGGCACCCGGCCGGCCGGTGAGCCGATGGTGCTCTGGGACGGGCGCTGGCCGGTGCTGCTGCCGCTCTTCGTGACCGCCGGTTGCGAGCTGCTCCGGCGGACCCGCCCGCGCACGGGTCTGCTGATCGGCACGGCCGCGCTGGCTCTGGACACCGTCACCCAGGGCAGCCTGGTCACCCTCGTGATGTTCACCGACCTCGTGTACGCGGCCGTGCTGTACGGGCCGCCCGGCACCGCACGCCGTGTCCCCCGGATCACCGGGCTGCTCTCGGTGGCCGGCACGGTCGTGCCCTTCGCCATCTGGCGGGAGCCGCAGGCGCTGCTCATCGGTGTGGTCATCGGCGTCGTCGGATTCACGCCCGCCGCCACCGGTCTGATCGTCCGCAACCACCGTGACGCCGCCGAGTCCGCCCGGCTGCGCGCCGAACAGACCGCGCTGCTCGCCGAGTTCGACCGCACCCAGGCGGTCGTCTCCGAACGGGCCCGGATGGCACGGGAGTTGCACGACATGGTCGCCAACCACCTCTCCGCCATCGCGATCCACTCCACGGCCGCGCTCTCCATCGACGACCCGGACACCTCGAAGCAGGCCCTCGGTGTCATCCGCGAGAACAGCGTGGCGGGACTGGCCGAGATGCGCCGACTGATCGGCATCCTGCGCGACAGCGGCGGCGACCTGGAACCGGCGGCGGCCCCGACCCTGGACGGCCTCGGCTCACTGGTCGACGGCGCCCGCACCAACGGCCTCAACGTCACCCTCGACACCGGCACCGGAGACTTCGACACCGACCTCGGCACCCTGCCCGCGCCGGTCGAGCTGGCCGCGTACCGCATCGTCCAGGAGTCCCTGACCAACGCCCTCAAGCACGCCTCCCCCGGCCGGGTCACGGTGGCGCTCACCCGGCGGGACTGCTCGCTGTGCATCGCCGTGACCAGCCCGTACGGCGATCACGACAGCCCGCGCGCCCCTGGCTCCGGCGCCGGTCTGGTCGGGATGCGGGAGCGGGTCGCGCTGCTGGGCGGCACCTTCGCGGCGGGAGCGGACGGCGCCCACTGGGCCGTACGCGCCACGCTGCCCCTCACCGAAGCCGAAGGAGAAGACCTATGACGGAATCAGGACGGGCAGACCGGCCGATCCGGGTGCTCGTCGCCGAGGACCAGTCGGCCGTACGGGCCGGGCTCGTCCTCATCCTGGGCAGTGCGCCCGGCATCGAGGTCGCCGGGGAGGCGGCGGACGGGGAGCAGGCGGTCGCGCTGGCCCGTGAACTGCGGCCGGATCTGGTGCTGATGGACATTCAGATGCCGCGCCTGGACGGGGTGTCGGCGACCCGGCAGGTGGTCGCGGAGGGCCTCGCCGACGTTCTCGTCCTGACCACCTTCGATCTCGACGAGTACGTCTTCGGGGCGCTGCGCGCGGGCGCCTCCGGCTTCCTGCTGAAGAACACGGAGGCGCGGGATCTGATCGACGCGGTACGGACAGTGGCGCGAGGGGAAGGGCTGATCGCCCCGGCGGTCACCCGGCGGCTCATCGCCGAGTTCGCGTCCGGGTCGGCACGGGAGCCGAAGGCCGATCCGGCTGTCCTGGACGCCCTCACCCGTCGGGAGCGCGAGGTGCTGTCGTGTCTCGGCGAGGGGCTGTCCAACGCGGACATCGCGACCCGTCTCGACATGGCCGAGGCGACGGTGAAGACGCACGTCAGCCGGTTGCTGGGCAAGCTGGAGCTGCGCAGTCGGGTCCAAGCGGCGGTACTGGCACAGGAGTTGGGGGTTTAGGCGACTCGGGCGAGCCTTGGCCGAAGTGGTCCAGACCTATTGACCCGTGGTCCAGACCTTCCTATTCTCGCGGCACCGTGGGTGTGAGGCTCAGTCACGCCCCCATGACTCCCCCAAGGAGGCGCGTCATGCGCTTCAGACACCGGCTCACCGCAGGCCTGACCACCCTGCTGCTCCCCCTCGCCGCCATGGTCGGCCTCGCGAGCCCGGCCGAGGCAGCCACCTCGGCCACCGCCACCTACGCCAAGACCCAGGACTGGGGCACCGGCTTCGAGGGCAAGTGGACGGTCACCAACACCGGTACCACGACGATCAGTTCATGGACGGTCGAGTGGGACTTCCCCTCCGGTACGTCCGTCACCTCGGCCTGGGACGCGGACGTCACCTCGTCCGGCACCCACTGGACCGCCAAGAACAAGTCCTGGAACGGCACTTTGGCCCCCGGCGCCGCCGTCTCCTTCGGCTTCAACGGCGCCGGCTCCGGCTCCCCCACCAACTGCAAGCTGAACAGCGGCAGTTGTGACGGCGGCACGGTCCCCGGCGACAACGCCCCCTCCGCGCCCGGCACTCCGACCGCCTCCGGCATCACCAACACGTCGGCGACGCTCAGTTGGAGCGCGGCCACCGACGACAAAGGCATCAAGAACTACGACGTGCTGCGCGGCGGCACCAAGGTCGCGACGGTGACGACCACCTCGTACACGGACACGGGTCTGACCGCCGGTACGGACTACTCGTACACGGTCCAGGCCCGGGACACCGCCGACCAGTTGGGCCCGGTGAGCGGCGCGGTCGCCGTGCGCACCACCGGCGGCACCAACCCGCCCACCGGGAACAAGGTCAAGCTCGGCTACTTCACCGAGTGGGGCGTCTACGGCCGCAACTACCACGTCAAGAACCTGGTGACCTCGGGCTCGGCGGCGAAGATCACCCACATCAACTACGCGTTCGGCAACGTCAAGGACGGCAAGTGCACCGTCGACGACACCTACGCCGCGTACGACAAGGCGTACACCGCCGACCAGTCGGTGTCCGGCGTGGCCGACACCTGGGACCAGCCGCTGCGCGGCAACTTCAACCAGCTGCGTCAGCTGAAGGCCAAGTACCCGAACATCAAGGTCCTTTACTCCTTCGGCGGCTGGACCTACTCCGGCGGCTTCGCGCAGGCCGCCGCCAACCCGGCCGCGTTCGCCGCCTCCTGCAAGGCGGTTGTCGAGGACTCACGCTGGGCGGACGTCTTCGACGGCATCGACATCGACTGGGAGTACCCGAACGCCTGCGGCCTGACCTGTGACACCTCCGGTGCCGCGGCCTTCAAGAACCTGATGTCGGCGCTGCGCACGGAGTTCGGCTCCAACTACCTGGTCACCGCGGCCATCACGGCCGACGGCTCCTCCGGCGGCAAGCTCGACGCGGCCGACTACGGCGGCGCCTCGGCCTACGCCGACTGGTACAACGTGATGACGTACGACTACTTCGGCGCCTTCGACGCGGACGGCCCGACCGCTCCGCACTCGCCGCTCACCTCGTACTCCGGTATCCCGGTCGCGGGCTTCAACTCGGCCGACGCCATCGCCAAGCTCAAGGCGAAGGGCGTCCCGGCGGCGAAGCTCCTGCTGGGCATCGGCTTCTACGGGCGTGGCTGGACCGGCGTCACCCAGGCGGCCCCGGGCGGCTCGGCGACGGGCGCTGCACCGGGCACGTACGAGGCGGGCATCGAGGACTACAAGGTCCTCAAGAACTCCTGTCCCGCGACCGGCACGATCGCCGGTACGGCGTACGCGTACTGCGGCAACAACTGGTGGTCGTACGACACCCCCGCGACGATCGCCGGGAAGATGACCTGGGCCAAGAACCAGTCCCTGGGCGGCGCCTTCTTCTGGGAGTTCAGCGGCGACACGACCAACGGGGAGTTGGTGAGCGCGATCAACACCGGCCTGAGCTAAAGATCTGATCCAGGGATCAAGCAACATCAAGCAACATTGACGCGCTGACCGGGCGGGGCTGCTTCCAGCCACGCGAGAAACCCGGTCAGCGCGTCGTCGCTCATCGCCAGTTCGAGTCTCGTCCCGCGATGGAGACAGGCCAGCACGACCGCGTCCGAGAGCAGGGCCAGCTCCTCCTCGCCGTCGGGGGCACGACGGCCGGCCACCTCGATCAGCGAGCGTTCCAGAACGCGGCGCGGACGCGGGGAGTACGAGAAGACGCGGTACCACTCGATGCGGTCGCCGTTGTAGCGGGCGACGCCGTAGCCCCAACCCTTGCCGCTGGGGTCGGGTTTCTCCGGTACGTCCCAACGAAGGCTGCAGTCGAACGTACCGCCGGAGCGTTGGATGAGTCGGCGGCGCAGACCGAAGACGAACAGGCCCACCACCACGAGCGCCACTACCAAGCCGCACACAGTCAGAGCGAGGATCATCGACACCGACCTCCTCGTCTCCTAGGTAACGGAAAAGAAAAAACATCCGGATTCGCCTCAGCCGCGGCCAGGGCCGGAGCGAACCGGTCCCAGCCGCGGCTGAGGCAAAGCATCACACTGGTACGCCAGGGTCAGCGCGCCGCCACGGCCCGCAGCCGGACGTCGGCACGCCGCTCGGCGGACGCGTCGCCCTCCGCCTTCGCGCGCTCCAGCTCCCGCTCCACGCGCTGGACGTCGATCTCGTCCGCCAGCTCGGCGATCTCCGCCAGCAGCGACAGCTTGTTGTCGGCGAAGGAGATGAAACCGCCGTGCGCCGCGGCGACGACCGTTCCACCGTCACTCGTACGGATGGTCACCGGGCCCGACTCCAGCACACCGAGCAGCGGCTGGTGACCGGGCATGACGCCGATGTCGCCGGACGTGGTGCGCGCGACGACCAGGGTGGCCTCGCCGGACCAGACCTGACGGTCGGCAGCGACCAGCTCGACGTGCAGCTCAGCAGCCAAGGTTGGCTCCTCGGGTCACCACCCGGCTGTTCTGCCGGGTGTTGGTTACAAGTCTAGTGGGCGTGAGTGAGGGGGCGGGACGCGCCCGCCCCCTCACACGAACTCAGGGAGTTCAGGAGACGCCCAGCTCCTTGGCGTTGGCCTTGAGGTCCTCGATGCCACCGCAGAGGAAGAACGCCTGCTCCGGGAAGTGGTCGTAGTCGCCGTCGATGATCGCGTTGAACGCCACGATCGACTCGTCCAGCGGTACGTCCGACCCGTCGACGCCGGTGAACTGCTTGGCGACGTGGGTGTTCTGGGACAGGAAGCGCTCCACGCGACGGGCGCGGTGGACGACGAGCTTGTCCTCTTCGCCCAGCTCGTCGATACCGAGGATCGCGATGATGTCCTGAAGGTCCTTGTACTTCTGCAGGACCGTCTTGACACGCATGGCCGTGTTGTAGTGGTCCGCCGCGATGTAGCGGGGGTCCAGGATGCGGGACGTGGAGTCCAGCGGGTCCACGGCCGGGTAGATGCCCTTCTCGGAGATCGGACGGGAGAGCACCGTCGTCGCGTCGAGGTGGGCGAAGGTGGTGGCCGGGGCCGGGTCGGTCAGGTCGTCCGCGGGGACGTAGATCGCCTGCATCGAGGTGATCGAGTGACCACGGGTCGAGGTGATGCGCTCCTGGAGGAGACCCATCTCGTCGGCCAGGTTCGGCTGGTAACCCACCGCGGAGGGCATCCGGCCGAGCAGGGTCGAGACCTCGGAACCGGCCTGCGTGAAGCGGAAGATGTTGTCGATGAAGAACAGCACGTCCTGCTTCTGCACATCGCGGAAGTACTCCGCCATGGTCAGACCGGCGAGGGCCACGCGCAGACGGGTGCCCGGGGGCTCGTCCATCTGACCGAAGACCAGCGCGGTCTTGTCGATGACGCCCGAGTCGGCCATCTCCTCGATGAGGTCGTTGCCCTCACGGGTGCGCTCGCCGACACCGGCGAACACGGAGACACCGTCGTGGTTGTTGGCGACGCGGTAGATCATCTCCTGGATGAGCACCGTCTTGCCGACGCCGGCACCGCCGAACAGACCGATCTTTCCACCCTTGACGTACGGGGTGAGAAGGTCGATGACCTTGACGCCGGTCTCGAACATCTCGGTCTTCGACTCGAGCTCGTCGAAGCGCGGGGCCTTGCGGTGGATGGACCAGCGCTCGCCGTCGTACGTCTCGTCCGTGTTCAGCACCTCACCGAGGGTGTTGAACACCTTGCCCTTGGTGAAGTCGCCGACCGGGACGGTGATGCCCGTACCCGTGTCGGTGACCACGGCCTGGCGGACCAGACCGTCGGTGGGCTGCATCGAGATCGTGCGGACCAGGCCGTCACCCAGGTGCTGGGCGACCTCCAGGGTCAGCGTCTTCTTCTCGCCGGCGAGGGCCGGGTCGGCCACCTCGACGTGAAGGGCGTTGTAGATCTCCGGCATGGCGTCGACGGGGAATTCCACGTCGACGACCGGGCCGATGACCCGGGCGACGCGGCCCGTGGCAACGGCCGTCTCAACTGTCGTCGTCATTACCTGTCACTCCCCGCGGTCGCGTCGGCCAGGGCTGCGGAGCCACCGACGATCTCGCTGATTTCCTGGGTGATTTCGGCCTGGCGGGCCGCGTTGGCAAGTCGGGAGAGGCTGGTGATCAGGTCTCCCGCGTTGTCGGTGGCCGACTTCATCGCGCGGCGCGTGGCGGCGTGCTTGGAGGCAGCCGACTGGAGCAGCGCGTTGTAGATACGGCTCTCGACGTACCGCGGCAGCAGGGCGTCCAGGACGTCCTCCGCCGACGGCTCGAAGTCGTACAGCGGAAGGATCTCGCCCTTGCCGGCCGACTCCTGCGCCACCTCGTCGAGGCGGAGCGGCAGCAGGCGGCTGTCGACCGCCGTCTGCGTCATCATCGAGACGAACTCGGTGTAGACGATGTGGAGTTCGTCCACGCCGCCGTCCGCCGTCTCCGTCTCGATGGCCTCGATGAGCGGACCCGCGACCTTCTTGGCGTCCGCGTACGTCGGCTCGTCGGTGAAGCCCGACCACGACTCCACGACCTTGCGCTCGCGGAAGTTGTAGTGGGCCAGACCGCGGCGGCCGACGATGTACGTGTCGACCTCCTTGCCCTCCGCCTCAAGGCGCGCCGTCAGCTGCTCGGCGGCCTTGATCGCGTTGGAGTTGAAGGCGCCGGCCAGTCCGCGGTCGCTCGTGAGGAGCAGCACCGCGGAACGGGTCGCCGTCTCCGCCTCCGTGGTCAGCGGGTGCTTGGTGTTCGAACCGGTACCGACCGCCGTGACCGCGCGTGTCAGCTCGGTCGCGTACGGCGCGGAGGCCGCCACCTTGCGCTGCGCCTTGACGACGCGCGAGGCGGCGATCATCTCCATCGCCTTGGTGATCTTCTTGGTCGCGGTGACGGATCGGATGCGACGCTTGTAGACCCGGAGCTGGGCTCCCATGAGTCAGGTCCCTTCCGTCGTCACTTGGCCGCGGCGGCCGGAGCGTCTTCGCCGAGGAGCTTGCCGTCCGAGGTCTCGAACTGCTTCTTGAACTCCGCGACGGCGTCGCCGATGGCGGTGATGGTGTCGTCCGACATCTTGGCGCCCTCCTTGATGGAGGTCATGAGGCCCTGCTCCTTGCGGTGCAGGTACTCGAGGAGCTCCTTCTCGAAGCGGCGGATGTCGTTGACCGGTACCTCGTCCATCCTGCCGGTGGTGCCGGCCCAGATGGAGACGACCTGGTCCTCGGTGGCCATCGGCTCGTACTGCGGCTGCTTGAGCAGCTCGACGAGGCGCTGACCGCGCTCCAGCTGGGACTTCGACGCGGCGTCCAGGTCGGAACCGAAGGCGGCGAACGCCTCCAGCTCGCGGTACTGGGCGAGGTCGAGACGGAGTCGGCCGGACACCTGGCGCATGGCCTTGTGCTGGGCCGAACCACCGACGCGGGAGACCGAGATACCGACGTTCAGCGCGGGGCGCTGACCGGCGTTGAACAGGTCCGACTCCAGGAAGCACTGGCCGTCGGTGATGGAGATGACGTTGGTCGGGATGAACGCCGAGACGTCGTTGGCCTTCGTCTCGACGATCGGCAGACCGGTCATCGAGCCCGCGCCCAGCTCGTCGGAGAGCTTCGCGCAACGCTCCAGCAGACGGGAGTGCAGGTAGAAGACGTCACCCGGGTAGGCCTCACGGCCCGGCGGGCGGCGCAGCAGGAGGGACACGGCGCGGTAGGCGTCGGCCTGCTTCGAGAGGTCGTCGAAGATGATGAGGACGTGCTTGCCCTCGTACATCCACTGCTGGCCGATGGCCGAACCGGTGTACGGCGCGAGGTACTTGAAGCCGGCCGGGTCGGACGCCGGGGCGGCGACGATGGTCGTGTACTCCAGCGCGCCGGCCTCTTCGAGGGCGCCACGCACGGAGGCGATGGTCGAGCCCTTCTGGCCGATGGCGACGTAGACGCAGCGGACCTGCTTCTTCGGGTCGCCCGAGCGCCAGTTGTCACGCTGGTTGATGATCGTGTCGACGGCCAGGGCGGTCTTGCCGGTCTGGCGGTCACCGATGACCAGCTGACGCTGGCCACGGCCGATCGGGGTCATCGCGTCGACGGCCTTGTAGCCCGTCTCCATCGGCTCGTGCACCGACTTGCGCGCCATGACGCCCGGAGCCTGCAGCTCCAGGGCGCGACGACCGCTGGTCTCGATCTCGCCGAGGCCGTCGATCGGGTTGCCGAGCGGGTCGACGACGCGGCCGAGGTAGCCCTCGCCGACGGCCACCGACAGAACCTCGCCGGTACGGGTGACCGGCTGGCCCTCCTCGACGCCGCTGAACTCGCCGAGGATGACGGTACCGATCTCGCGCTCTTCGAGGTTGAGCGCGAGACCGAGGGTGCCGTCCTCGAACTTCAGCAGTTCGTTGGCCATGGCCGAGGGGAGGCCCTCGACCTTCGCGATGCCGTCGCCGGCAAGGGTGACCGTACCGACCTCCTCGCGCGAGGCCGCGTCCGGCTTGTACGACTGGACAAAGTTCTCCAGCGCGTCCCGGATCTCCTCCGGCCGGATCGTGAGCTCCGCCATCTGGGTTCCCTGCTCTCCTTGTTGGGCCCGAAGTTTCACTTGGGGGGATGGGGACTCCCCCCAGTAAGAGGTGAATCCTCTGCACGGCCCAACCAGGGCCGTAGTCAAGTACGTACTACGAGTATTGAGTTGCTGCGTGCTGCGTGACCGCCGGCGAGCTAGCCCGCCATGCGGCGGCCGGCGTCCTCGATGCGGTCCGCGATGCTGCCGTTGATGACCTCGTCGCCGACCAGCACCCGGATCCCGCCGAGGACCTCGGGGTCCACGTCGAGGTTGAGGTGCATCTGGCGGCCGTAGAGCTTCGCGAGGGCGGCGCCGAGGCGCTGCTTCTGCGGGTCGCTCAGCGGGACCGCCGAGGTGACGACGGCGACCATGCGGTCCCGGCGGTCGGCGGCGAGCTTGGACAGGGACTCGAGTCCCGCTTCCAGGCTACGTCCCCGCGGCGCGGTCACAAGGCGCGTCACCAGACGCTCGGTCGTGGCCTCGGCCCTGCCGCCGAGCAGGCTGCGCAGCAGCTCGCCCTTGGCGCCGGTGGTCGCGGCACGGTCGGTCAGCGCGGCGCGCAGCTCGGTGTTCGAAGAGACGATCCGGCCGAACCGGAACAGCTCGTCCTCGACGTTGTCGAGCGTGCCCGCCTGCTGGGCGGCCGTGAGGTCGGCGATGTCCGCCAGCTCCTCCAGCGCGTCCACCAGGTCGCGCGAACGCGACCAGCGGGAGCGCACCATGCCGGCCAGCAGGTCGGTGGTGGGCCCGCCGACCTGGCTGCCGAAGAGGCGCTGGGCCAGTTCGGCCTTGGACTCTCCGGACTGCGACGGGTCGGTGAGGACCCGACGCAGCGACACCTCGCGGTGCAGCACCGCGGTGACCGCGGCCAGCTCCTCGGACAGCTTCTTCGCGTCGGCGGACGTCGAGTCCGTCAGCGCGTCGAGACGTTCACGTGCGGCGGCGGCAGCCTCGCGACTGGCTCCGTGCACGCTCATCGAGTCGCCTCGGCCTTCTCCTCGAGGTCATCGAGGAAACGGTCGATCACACGGCTCTGCCGGGCGTGGTCCTCCAGGGACTCACCGACGAGCTTGCCGGCCAGTTCGGTGGCGAGCTTGCCGACGTCCTGGCGGAGCGCGGACGAGGCGGCCTTGCGGTCGGCGTCGAGCTGGGAGTGACCGGCGGCGACGATCTCCTCGCGCTGCCGCTGGCCTTCCGCGCGCATCTCGGCGATGAGCGTGGCACCCTGCTCCTGCGCCTCCTGGCGCAGCCGCGCGGCCTCGTGCCGGGCCTCGGCGAGCTGAGCCTTGTACTGCTCAAGAACGCTCTGGGCCTCGACCTTCATGGCGTCGGCCTCTTCGATGCCGCCTTCGATCGCCGCGCGACGCTCCTCCAGAACCTTGTTGATGTTCGGAAGCAGCTTCTTCCAGAAGAAGAAGAACACGATGGCGAAGGCGATGGTGCCGACGAGCAGCTCGGGGCCGGGCGGGAGGAGCGGGTTCTGCTCCTCCTCGGCGGCGAACCGCACCAGGTTGTCGATCACATCAGTGCCTTTCGTCGATACGTGTGGGTAAGGGGTGATTACTTACCGAACACGAACGGCATGACGATGCCGATGAGGGCGAGCGCCTCACAGAAGGCGAAGCCGAGGATCTGGTTGGCGCGGATCAGGCCGGCAGCTTCGGGCTGACGGGCAAGCGCCTGGGTGCCGTTGCCGAAGATGATGCCGACGCCGACGCCGGGGCCGATGGCGGCGAGGCCGTAGCCGATGGAACCGAGCGAACCGGAGACAGCGGCAAGGGTCTCAGTGGCAGCCATGCTGAATCTTCCTTCTGTTTCATGTGACCGGCGGGGGTTGGCCACCGGACGCTTGGGGCTTGCGGGAGGTGTGCTCAGTGGTGCTCGGCGAGAGCACCCTGAATGTACGAGCAGGCGAGGAGCACGAAGACGTATGCCTGGACCGCCTGCACGAAAAGCTCGAAGAGGATCATGACGATGGTCATCACGAAGGAGATACCGGCCGCCGGGACCATCGCGCCGTTCAGCAGGTACCAGGAGGCGACCGTGAACATCACCAGCATCAAGTGGCCGGCGAACATGTTGGCGAACAGTCGGACCGCGTGCGTGAACGGCCTGACCAGCAGGTTCGAGAAGAACTCGATGACCATCACGAGCGGCAGCACCGGGCCGAGCGACTTGTCGTAGCCGGTGACGTTCTTGAAGAAGCCGACGAAGCCGTGCTTCTTGAAGGTCAGCGACACCCAGAGCACGTAGACGATGGCGGCCAGCACCATCGGGAACGCGATGATCGACGACACCGGGAACTGTGCCAGCGGGATCACGGACCAGATGTTCATGATCCAGATGAAGAAGAACAGCGAGACCATCAGGGGGACGTACTTCTCGCCCTCCTTCTTGCCGAGGGTCTCGTAGACGATGCCGCGGCGTACGAAGTCGTATCCCGCCTCGCCGATCATCTGGAGCTTGCCCGGCACCACCTTCGCCTTGCCGAAGGCAAGCGTGAAGAAGGTGACGACCAGAAGCGTGGTGACGAGCGCGAGCAGCATCACCTTGTTGAACTCGAACCCGCCGACCTCGGCGATCGGCTGGAAGAGGAATGAGTGCAGGCCCGGAGCCGGAAAACCACACCCGTTGTCGGACATGATCCGACAGCTCCAGTCAAAGGCGAGCTGGGTCTGGTCAGCACTCACCACGGGCTCCTTCGGCGTGACGCATGGGTACGGCAACCTCGTTGTGTCGGCGCGGCACGCAGCCGCGGGTCGGCACTGGACTGGTGAAACGGATGTGGGGGCGGCTTTCGGGCATCAAGCCTCGCGATTGAGCAGGCGTCAGCTCAGATGCCCGCGCCCGCGATGCCGCAGTTGGCACCGGACGATAGCAGGAGAACCCGACTGCCTTTATCCCGGCCCTACCCCTCACGACGTCGACCCGGACTTCTCGGACTTTTCAGTCTTCGCCGAGTCCGGATCGATGTAGAAGATCTTGGCCTTCATGTGCGCACGGGCCTGCGCCGCCATCCACACGACGGTCGACACGACCAGGGCGACCGCGAAGGCCTTCGGATTGAAGGCGTCGGTGTCCTGGAACAGGCCCACGAAGATCAGCAACAGCAGCAACTGGGCGACGTAGAGCATCAGCCCCATGGCCTGGAACAGGTGCGGGAGCGTTTTTGCCGTCCACTGCAACACGTAGAGCCCGATACCCATGAAGAGAATCGCGATGACCGTGCCGACCGCAGCGCCGATGGCCCCCTTGCCACCGGCGACCCCGGCGCTGACGGCGATGACGATCGCGCCGACAGCCGCTGTGGGGACAGCGGTGTGCAGAAGGTTCCGGGCGTCATTGGACGGCATGGCGGCAACTCCGCTTTCGCAGGGGGCGTGGGGTGTCGTCATGGACGAGCGTAGTCCTGGACGGAGAGTGGATACCTCACACCAATGGACCGTCGCACCACGGTCCTTCGGCTCTGTCCTGGGTTCTCGTGAACCGTATCACAAACTATTTGATGAGGTCTTTACCTGGATGGTGTGCTCGGTGTCACACATGAGAGTGAACCCGCGCGTCTGTGCAGAATCGGCGCCCACTTGTCTGGTATTGGGGCACTTTGGCCGCGCGGGCTCAAGCAAAGTGTTAGTCAGATTCTTACCTTGCGTCAGCGTGACGACCCGGCCTTACGCCGGTCCAGGAGCCGCGAACGGGGACCGATCGCCGTCGCTCCGTTGACTCCGGAGACACCGGCCCGCACGGGTGCGTGGTGTTGTTCCGCGGGTACGGAGGGCGTGGACGCGGCGGGTGCCATGGCCTCGGCCGCCGGCCCCTCCGCCCCCCGGCCGCGCCGGTAGCGCGGCGGCACGAAGCCCTCGGCCCAGCGCGGGGTACGCGGGGTGAAGCGCGGCAGCAGCAGGAGTACGAGCCCGATCGCGCTCAGTGCCACCACACTGAGGACGATCCACATGGACGCGTTGTTGACCGAGTAGGACAGAGCGCCGAAGCCGATGAGCGCCGACCAGAAGTACATGATCAGGACGGCCCTGCTGTGCGAGTGGCCGACCTCCAGGAGCCGGTGGTGCAGATGCCCCCGGTCGGCCGCGAACGGCGACTGGCCGCGCCAGGTGCGCCGCACGATGGCCAGCACCAGGTCGGCGGCCGGGATCGCGATGATGGTGAGCGGCATCAGCAGCGGGATGTAGACCGGCACCATCTGGTGCACGGTCTCGCGCTCGGACCCGGAGAACAGGTTCATCGCGTCGGGGTCCATCTGCCCCGTGATGGAGATCGCTCCGGCGGCCAGCACAAGCCCGATGAGCATCGACCCGGAGTCGCCCATGAAGATCCGCGCGGGGTGCATGTTGTGCGGCAGGAAACCGAGGCACATGCCCATGAGGATCACCGCGAACAGGGTGGCCGGGGCGGCGGCCTCGATGCCGTACGAGACCCAGATCCGGTAGGCGTAGAGGAAGAACGCGGCCGACGCGATGCACACCATGCCGGCCGCGAGGCCGTCCAGGCCGTCGACGAAGTTGACCGCGTTGATGGTGATGACGACGAGCGCGACCGTCAGCAGGGTGCCCTGCCACTGGGTCAGCGCGACGTTGCCGACGCCCGGGATCGGCAGCCACAGGATCGTCAGACCCTGCATGACCATCACACCGGCGGCGATCATCTGCCCGCCGAGCTTGATCAGGGCGTCGATCTCGAACTTGTCGTCGAGCACCCCGATCAGCCAGATGAGGGCGGCACCGGAGAGCAGTGCCCTCGGCTCGTTCGACGTCTCGAAGACCTCGTGGAGGTTGGTGAGGTGGTCGGCGACCAGCAGTCCGGCGCACAGCCCGAAGAACATCGCGATCCCGCCGAGCCGCGGAGTGGGTTCCCGGTGCACGTCACGGGCCCTGATCTCCGGCATCGCTCCGGCCACGATCGCGAACTTCCGTACCGGCCCTGTCAGCAGATACGTCACCGCGGCCGTGATGCAGAGCGTCAGCAGGTATTCACGCACGGGCTTCCCCACAGGTCTCGCTGGCCATCCAGGCCCCACACCCTAGCGAGGGACGCTTAAGGTTGGGGACTTCCGGGTAGCGACGATGGTTGCACGCGGGCCTGTGCACAGGTTGACGATTACCCCTCACGGCCCGGGATACGGCGGAAATCTACCGGCCAGCTCCCGCACCTCTTCACGCGCCCCACCACTCTCCACAGCCCCGCGCAGCACACCCGCGACCAGCACCGCGACCCGCGCCATCTCGGCTTCTCCCATCCCCTGCGTGGTCAGCGCGGCCGTCCCGAGCCGTAGTCCGCGGGCCTCCCCGTGGGGCAACGCACAGCAGTCGAGAACCACTCCCGCGGCGGAAAGCAGCCCCCGCGCGGTACGTCCGTCCACGCCGAGCGGCGCCGGATCGACGGTGATGAGATGCGTATCGGTACCGCCCGTGGTGACGACGAACCCCTCGGCGGCGAGCCCCGACGCCAGCACGCGCGCGTTGGCGACCACCTGATGGGCGTACGCCGTGAAGGCCGGGGTCGCCGCCTCGCCGAAGGCGACGGCCTTGGCGGCGATCGTGTGCATCTGCGCGCCCCCCTGCGTGAACGGGAAAACGGCCCGGTCGACCCGTTCCGCCAGCTCGGCGCCGCACAGCAGCATCCCGCCGCGCGGCCCGCGCAGCACCTTGTGGGTGGTCGCGCAGACGACATCGGCGTACGGCACGGGACTGGGCGCCGCTCCCCCGGCGACGAGGCCGATGGGGTGGGCCGCGTCGGCGATCAGGTACGCGCCCACCTCGTCGGCGATCTCGCGGAAGAGGGCGTAGTCGATGTGCCGGGGGTAGGCGATGGACCCGCAGACGACGGCCTTGGGGCGATGTGCACGGGCGAGGGTCCCCACCTGCTCGTAGTCGATGAGCCCGCTCTCCGCGTCCACCCCGTAGGGGACGAAGTCGAACCAGCGCCCGGAGAAGTTGGCGGGCGACCCGTGGGTGAGGTGGCCGCCGTACTGCAGCCCGAGGGCGAGAACGGTGTCACCGGGGCGCAGGAGGGCGGCGTAGGCGGCCAGTACGGCCGAAGACCCGGAGTGGGACTGGACGTTGGCGTGTTCGGCGCCGAACAGGGCCCTGGCCCGTTCCACGGCGACGCGCTCGGCGACGTCGACGATCTCGCAGCCGCCGTGGTGCCGGGCACCGGGATATCCCTCGGCGTACTTGTTGGCGAGCGGCGAGCCGAGCGCGGCCAGCACGGCGGGCGAGGTGAAGTTCTCGGCGGCGATCAACTGAAGCGTGGTCGCCTGCCGCTGGGCTTCCCCGAGCAGCACTTCGGCAAGCTCGGGGTCCTGCCGACGCAGAACATCAACATCGCTCTCAAGGGCATGTACGACCGACATGACGGACTCCGGACGTCGACGGTGACGTATGCCCAGGGTAGGCCGCAGCGCCCCGAATGGGCGCGTCAGCGCCCTAAAGGGGCGCGGGGAACTGCGCGACCGGCCACAACGGGCCGGCAGCCGCAAGCCGACACCAAGTGGCAGGACCGAGGGCGCTCAGGCCTTCGCAGGCACCCCGGTCAACGCCGTCACCACCGGATCCAGCGCCTGCTGTATCTCGTCCCCGATCGACCGGAAGAAGGTCAGAGGGGCCCCGTACGGGTCGTACACCTCGTCCGCCTCCGCCGTGGGCGCGAGGAGCCACCCGCGTAGAGCCGCCGCCGCACGGACCAGCGCGCGGGCACGCTGGATCATGCCGTCGTCCAGCGGCGGCAGCGTCGCCGGGTCGATCGCCTTCACCAGGCGGGTGAACTCCTTCAACGTGAACGTGCGCAGCCCCGCCGAGTGCCCCATCGAGATGACCTGCGCGCGATGGTCCCGCGTCGCCGTCAGCACCAGGTCCGCCCGGATCACATGCTCGTCGAGCAGCTCACGCCCCGTGAACCCGGAGGGATCCGCGCCGAACTCCGCGAGGACCGCCTCCGCGTTGGCCTCCATGGGCGCGCCCTCGTGGCCCCACGTACCGGCGCTCTCCACGATGAGGCCGCCCCACAGCGGGTCGCCGAGCCGGTCCGCCAGGGCATGCCTGGTCAGCCGCTCGGTGATCGGTGAGCGGCATACGTTGCCGGTGCTGACATAAAGGATGCGGAAGGCGTCCCGCGAGGCCCCGTCCCAGTGCTGAGTCCCCGTGACCCCCGTACGCGTGCCTATGCCACGCCCCGCGTCAGGGGCTGTCAATTCGCCACCTCGAGGTCGGGGACCACCTTGCGCAGCTCGTCGGCCGACAGCGCGCCCGCACGCAGCAGGACCGGCACCTTGCCCGTGACGTCGACGATCGACGACGGGACGATTCCGGGCGTGGGACCGCCGTCCAGGTAGACGGAGACGGAGTCGCCGAGCATCTCCTGGGCGGCGTCACAGTCCTCGGGGGACGGGTGGCCCGTCAGGTTGGCGGAGGAGACCGCCATGGGGCCGACCTCGGTCAGCAGCTCGATGGCGACCGGGTGCAGCGGCATGCGTACGGCGACCGTGCCACGGGTGTCCCCGAGGTCCCACTGGAGGGACGGCTGGTGCTTGGCGACGAGCGTGAGGGCGCCCGGCCAGAAGGCGTCGACGAGTTCCCAGGCCATCTCGGAGAAGTCCGTGACCAGGCCGTGCAGGGTGTTCGGGGAGCCGATCAGAACAGGCGTGGGCATGCCACGACCACGGCCCTTCGCCTCCAGCAGGTCGTTGACGGCCTCGGAGGAGAACGCGTCGGCACCGATGCCGTAGACCGTGTCGGTCGGGAGAACCACCAGCTCGCCGCGGCGGACGGCGGACGCGGCCTCGCGCAGACCGGTCGTGCGGTCGGTCGCGTCGTTGGTGTCGTATCGCCGAGCCATTTAGCGGGCCTCCTCGTACACGTACTGCTGGGGGTAGAAAGTCTGGGTGACGCTCACGGCATGGCCCTGCGGGCGGTCGCGAAGCGGGGGCGGTTGTTGAGGTCCGGGTGGTCGGCCGCGTCGGCCCAGCCCCGTTCCTCGGTGAAGATCCACGGCACCTGGCCGCCCTGGGTGTCCGCGTGCTCGACGACGACGACGCCGCCGGGACGCAGCAGACGGTGGGCGGTGCGTTCCAGACCCCGGATGAGGTCGAGGCCGTCCTCGCCCGAGAACAGGGCGAGTTCGGGATCGTGGTCCCGGGCCTCCGGGGCGACGTACTCCCACTCGGTGAGCGGGATGTAGGGCGGGTTGGAGATGACCAGGTCGACCTGGCCGTCGAGGTCCTGGAAGGCGTCCAGGGCGTTGCCCTGCCGCAGGTCGACCCTGGACCCCTCCATGTTCTTGCGGGTCCACGCCAGGGCGTCCTCGGACAGCTCCACGGCGTGCACGCGGGAGCGCGGGACCTCCTGGGCGAGGGCGAGCGCGATGGCGCCGGAGCCGGTGCACAGGTCGACGATCAGCGGCTCGACGACGTCCATCGCGCGGACGGCGTCTATGGCCCAGCCGACGACCGACTCGGTCTCGGGGCGCGGCACGAACACGCCTGGCCCGACCTGGAGTTCCAGGTACCGGAAGAAGGCCCGCCCGGTGATGTGCTGGAGCGGCTCACGGGCCTCGCGGCGGGCGATGACCTCCCAGTAGCGGGCGTCGAAGTCGGTGTCCTTGACGGTGTGCAGCGTGCCCCGCTTCACGCCGTGCACGAACGCGGCGAGTTCCTCCGCGTCGTTGCGCGGCGAGGGCACACCCGCGTCGGCCAGCCGCTGGGTGGCCTGGGCCACCTCCGCGAGCAGCACGCTGCGGGGGCTCGGGGGCCGTCCCCCAATGTTCTGCTGCACGCTGGTCCTCCGGTACTTGTCACTCGTACGGGGCTCGTACGGGGCTTACGCTGCCGCCAGCTTCGCGGCGGAGTCCGCGTCGACACAGGCCTGGATGACGGCGTCGAGGTCGCCGTCGAGGACCTGGTCGAGGTTGTAGGCCTTGAAGCCGACGCGGTGGTCCGAGAGTCGGTTCTCCGGGAAGTTGTACGTACGGATCTTCTCGGAGCGGTCGACGGTGCGGACCTGGCTGCGGCGGGCGTCGGCGGCCTCCTTCTCCGCTTCCTCCACGGCTGCCGCGAGGAGCCTGGAGCGCAGGATACGCATCGCCTGCTCCTTGTTCTGCAGCTGGCTCTTCTCGTTCTGGCAGGAAGCGACGACTCCGGTGGGAATGTGCGTGATGCGCACGGCTGAGTCGGTCGTGTTGACGGACTGCCCGCCAGGGCCGGAGGAGCGGTACACGTCGATGCGGAGGTCGTTCGGGTTGATCTCGACGTCGACCTCCTCCGCTTCCGGGGTCACGAGGACACCGGCGGCGGAGGTGTGGATCCGGCCCTGCGACTCGGTCGCGGGCACGCGCTGTACGCGGTGCACTCCGCCCTCGTACTTCAGGCGGGCCCAGACGCCCTGGCCGGGCTCGGTGGCGCCCTGGCCGCCCTTGGTCTTCACGGCGACCTGGACGTCCTTGTAGCCGCCCAGCTCGGACTCGGTGGCGTCGATGATCTCGGTCTTCCAGCCGACGCGCTCGGCGTACCGCAGATACATCCGCAGGAGGTCGCCGGCGAACAGGGCGGACTCGTCGCCGCCCGCGCCCGCCTTGACCTCCAGGATCACGTCCTTGTCGTCGTTGGGGTCCCGGGGAACGAGCAGCAGGCGCAGCTTCTCGGTGAGGTCCTCGCGCTGCTTCTCCAGTTCCTTGACCTCGGCGGCGAAGTCGGGGTCGTCGACGGCGAACTCCTTCGCCGTGCCGATGTCGTCCCCGGTCTGCTTCCAGGAGCGGTAGGTCGCGACGATCGGGGTCAGCTCGGCGTAGCGCTTGTTGAGCTTGCGCGCGTTGGCCTGGTCGGCGTGGACCGACGGGTCGGCGAGCTTCTTCTCCAGGTCGGCGTGCTCGGTGAGCAGTTCCTCGACGGCCTCGAACATGGGGGCTCCTGAAAACGTGTGGTGCGTGGGGGAAGGCGGGCGACCAAAAACGCCGGTCCAGGTACGCCCCGCAGGGCGACCGTGGACCGGCGCTGGTGCCTCGCTACTTCTTGGAGCCGGCAGTGGCCTTGCCGAAGCGGGCCTCGAAGCGGGCCACACGGCCACCGGTGTCGAGGATCTTCTGCTTGCCCGTGTAGAACGGGTGGCACTCGGAGCAGACCTCGGCGCGGATGTTGCCGCTCGTGATCGTGCTGCGGGTGGTGAACGACGCGCCACAGGTGCAGCTGACCTGGGTCTCGACGTACTCGGGGTGGACTTCGCGCTTCAAGGGGTTCTCCTAGATTCGGGAGGGCGCCGGGTCGCCTCCGCGGGATGCGGGTGCGTGAACCGGGGCCGACGTACCAGTCTGCCAGGACTGGGCGCATCCCCCAAAACCGGGGGTTGCGCTTGTCTATTCCCTGCGGGTGCATCGTGGCTTGTCGCGCAGTTCCCCGCGCCCCTGAAGGCAGGGGCTTCGCCCACTGCCTTCATCAGCTCACCACTCCCGCCGCGTCTCCCTTTGCCGTGTCCTTTGTTGCTGCTGCCGGGATGGGTTTGTCGGCCTTCAGGGCGTTCCAGACCAAGCGGGCCTTGGTGTCGTCCACGATCACCCTGTTGGGGTTGGCCGGGTCGTACTCCACCGGCATGGTGATCATGGTCATGTTGCTGGAGCCGAGGTTCTTCAGGCCCGTCGCGAAGGACGTCAGGGAGCGGACCGAGCCCAGGTCGGAGTCCGTGGTGATCGCCTTGGTGGCCGTGTCCGCCAGGTCGAAGAGCTTCTTGGGGTTCGTCAGGACCCCTACGTCCTTGATCTGGTCGACCAGGGCCTTGATGAACGCCTGCTGGAGCTGGATGCGGCCCAGGTCGGAGCCGTCGCCGACGCCGTGGCGGGTGCGGACCAGGCCGAGGGCCTGCTTGCCGTTCAGCCTGTGCGTGCCGGCCTTCAGGTTCAGGTGGCTGTCCGAGTCCTTGATGTCCTTCGTCGTGGTGATCTCCACGCCACCCAGCTCGTCGACGAGCTTCTGGAAGCCGGTGAAGTCGACCTCGATGTAGTGGTCCATCCGGATCCCGGTGAGCGACTCGACGGTCTTCACCGCGCAGGCGGCGCCCCCCGTGGAGTACGCGGAGTTGAACATCACGCCCTTCGCCGCGTCGTGCGTGACGCCCTTGGCGTCGGTGCACGCGGGCCGGTCGACGAGGGTGTCCCGGGGGATGGAGACGACACTGGCCTTCTTGTGACCCTCGTACACATGGACGATCATCGCGGTGTCCGAGCGGGCGCTGCCGTCGTCCGTACCACCGCCGAGCTTCCTGTTGGCGCCGGAGCGGGTGTCGGAGCCCAGGACCAGGATGTCCTCGGAGCCGTTGTCGACGTTGGTCGGGCGGTCGGTGCCCAGGACCTGGTTGATGTCGACGCTCTTGATGTTGCCGTTGAGCTTGAAGTACACGTACCCGAGTCCGGTGCCGCCGAGCACGACGATGATCGCGGCGATCCAGGCAGTGACGAGGAGCGCCTTGGAGTGCTTGCCGCGAGGCCTGCGGCGGCTGCGCCTCTTCGCAGGATCAGCGGGATCAAGCGGATCGCTCTCGGCGGACATGTGTTCCCCTCGGTCTCGTCCGGTCGGTTACCCCCTGCTTTCAGGGCCAGTCCTGGTTCCGTCGTACCGGTCAGTCAGACGGTCATTACGGAAAAAGGGTTGCACAACGAACTGTGCCCTTCGCGTGGTGCGAAGGGCACAGTTCGTGACCGAACGGACGGGATGTTCGTCGGAAAGGCTCAGAGGACCCCGTTCACCTGCGGGTTCAGCTGATGATGTCCCACTGCTTGTAGTCGGTGCCGACGGACTTCGGTGTGCCGAAGATCGCACTCGTGCCCTGGCCGGTGCCCGGGTACAGGTACATCACTCCGGTGGGCGTACGGGCCAGGAAGTCGGCCTTTCCGTCGCCGGTCACGTCACCGGGGGTGACCAGGGTGTTGAAGCCACTCCAGCTGCGCACCTTGACCCGGGGCACGAAGGCCTGGGAGCCGGCCTTGCCGTTGCCCTTGAGGAGGTAGCCGACTCCGCCGGACTTGGTGCGGGCCAGCAGGTCGGCCTTGCCGTCACCGGTGAAGTCGCCGTGGCCGACGATGGTGCTGTACTGGTTCCAGCCCGTGGAGACCTTGGACGGCGACCCGAAGGTGCCGTTGCCGTTGCCCGGGTAGATCCACAGGGCGCCCGCGGAGTCGACCGAGAGGACGTCGGGCTTGTAGTCGCCGGTGACGTCGCCCGGGGTGATGATCCGGGTGCGGGACTTCCAGTTGGCGAAGATCTTCGTCGTGGCCCAGGACTCGGAGTCGGGCACGTAGTGCATCCAGTAGACGGCGCCGGTGGAGCTGTCGCGGACCACCAGGTCCTGGTAGTCGTCCCGGTTCAGGTCGGTCTGGAGGACGACGTTGACGCCGTCCCAGTTGCCCCAGACCACGCTCGGGCCGAAGCTCGTACCCTTGGAGTCCTTCTCGTAGCCCACCTTGGTGGAGGCTCGGCGCAGCCACAGGTCGGCCATCTGGTCACCGCTGAGGTTCGCGTCCTCGACCCGCGGGTACACGGCGCCGACGTACGAGGTGACCTTCGAGAAGACGCTGTAGGCGCCCTTCTCGACACAGTCCGTGACACCCCACGACACCACGCCCACGACCTTGCCGGCGACCACGAGCGGTCCTCCGGAGTCGCCGTTGCAGGCGGTGGTGGTGCCGGTGTCGCTGCCGGTGGCGGGCGTGCCCGCGCAGACCATGTGGCCCGCGACGAAGTCGGTGCCGTAGGCGCCCTTGCAGGTGGCGTCGGACTGGATGGGCAGCGTGGCCGTCTTCAGCGTCTGCGAGATGTCCTGGGTGGTGGAGGTGGTGCGTCCCCAGCCGTAGACCTTGGCGTTCGTGAGCGCCTTGTAGGAGACGGTGTCACCCGACGTCGTCATCCGGATCGGGGTGGCCTTGACGGGGTACGCCAGCGTCAGGACGGCGACGTCGTTGTCGAACGTCACCGAGCTGTACGACGGGTTGTTCCACTGGCGCCAGACGGCCGAGACCGTCCCGTTCGTGTTCCCGTCGCCGTCGGGAAGCGTCGCGGTGCCGGTGACGACGGCGCCGTTGGCCTTCCAGTTGTAGCCCTTGACGCAGTGCGCGGCGGTGAGGATCTTGGTGGGCGCGATGACGGCGCCGCCACAGAAGAAGTCGACGTCGTCGCCGGTCGCGTCCGGCGTGCCCTTGTCGTCGTAGTACCAGAGCTGGGCCATGTACGGCGCCGCCGAGATGGTGGTCGTCGAACCACCGATGATCTTCGCGTCCTTGGTGCCACCGACGGAGCCGGCGGTGAGCGCTGTCTTCTTGGACGCCAGAGTGCCGTCGCCGGTGGCCGCGCCCGCGACGCGCTCCTTCAGCTCGGCCGTGCCGGCCACCGCGCTGCGGCTCAGGTCGGCGGTGGGCTGCGGCAGGGCGGTGGCGGCGTTCGCGGACGACATCATCAGCGCGCCCGTGACCGCGGCGGCGAGGCCGGCGGCGACGAGCGGAACGGCGATCCGCACACGACGTCTGTGGCGGCCCTCACCGGACAGAGATATACCCACTCAAGTCCCCCCTAGGGATCGTCTGTTCGTTCGGGCACCCCACAAGAACCGGCCCGGAGAGCGCGATCGTACACCTGTCCCAAACACCACAAAGGGCCACCCCTGGAACAGAAGGTGACCCTTTGTGGACTGCTTGCCGACCGTTTACCGGCCGCCAGCCGTTCCGTTTACCGACCGTCAGTCGTTGCCGTTGCCCGGCGTCGTCTTCTGGATCTGGAGCAGGAACTCGGCGTTCGACTTCGTCTGCTTCATCTTGTCGAGGAGCAGTTCGATCGCCTGCTGCTGGTCGAGCGCGTGCAGCACCCGGCGCAGCTTCCAGACGACACCCAGTTCCTCGCCCGACAGCAGGATCTCTTCCTTACGGGTACCGGACGCGTCGACGTCCACCGCCGGGAAGATGCGCTTGTCGGCGAGCTTCCGGTCCAGCTTCAGCTCGGCGTTGCCGGTGCCCTTGAACTCCTCGAAGATGACCTCGTCCATGCGGGACCCGGTGTCCACCAGCGCGGTGGCGAGGATGGTCAGCGAGCCGCCGTCCTCGATGTTGCGGGCCGCACCGAAGAAGCGCTTCGGCGGGTACAGGGCGGTCGAGTCGACACCACCGGACAGGATGCGGCCGGAGGCCGGGGCGGCGAGGTTGTACGCACGGCCCAGACGCGTGATCGAGTCGAGCAGCACGACGACGTCGTGACCCAGCTCCACCAGACGCTTGGCGCGCTCGATGGCCAGCTCGGCGACCGTGGTGTGGTCCTCGGCCGGGCGGTCGAAGGTCGAGGAGATGACCTCGCCCTTCACCGACCGCTGCATGTCGGTGACCTCTTCCGGACGCTCGTCGACTAGGACGACCATCAGGTGGCACTCGGGGTTGTTGTGCGTGATCGCGTTGGCGATCGCCTGCATGATCATGGTCTTGCCGGTCTTCGGCGGGGCCACGATCAGACCGCGCTGGCCCTTACCGATCGGCGCGACGAGGTCGATGATGCGGGTGGTGAGGATGCCCGGGTCCGTCTCCAGACGGAGGCGGTCCTGCGGGTAGAGCGGGGTCAGCTTGTTGAACTCCGGGCGGCCACGGCCGTGTTCGGGCGCCATGCCGTTGACGGAGTCGAGGCGGACGAGCGCGTTGAACTTCTCGCGGCGCTCCCCTTCCTTCGGCTGACGGACCGCGCCGGTGACGTGGTCGCCCTTGCGCAGACCGTTCTTGCGGACCTGGGCGAGGGACACGTACACGTCGTTCGGACCCGGCAGGTAGCCCGACGTACGGATGAAGGCGTAGTTGTCGAGGATGTCCAGGATGCCCGCGACGGGGATCAGGACGTCGTCGTCGGCGACCTGCGGCTCGTTCGGGCCGAACTCCTCGCGCCCGCGCCGGCCCCGGCGGTCCCGGTAACGGCCACGGCGTCCACGGCGTCCGCCGTCGAAGTCGTCGTCGTCCTGGGGACCGTTGTCGCGCGGACCGCTGTCGCGCTGGTCCCGCTGCTGGCGGTCCTGGCGCTCGGCACGGTCCTGGCGGCCCTGACGGCCGTCGCCCTGCTGGCCGCCCTGGCCCTGCTGGGTGGAGCGCTGCTGGGTGCCGCCCTGCTGCTCGTCGCCCTTGTTGCCCCGGCGGTCGCGGTCCCGGCCGCGGTCACCGCGGTCCCGGCGGTCGCGGCGGCCCTGGCGGCCGTCGCCGTCACCGGCGTCGGCCTGCGGCTGCGCGGCCGGCGTCTCGGCCTTGGGCTCGCTCTTCACCTCGGCGGCAACCGTCTCGGGGCTGCCGGCCTCGGCCGTGGCGCGGCGCCGGCCACGCCCGGCCGGGGCGTCGTCGCTGGCGGGCTGACCGGGGATCTCGATCTGCTGCTGGGCCACGGCCTTCTCGGCGGGCGCCTCGACCTGCACGGCCGCCTTCGTCTCTACGGCGGCGGGCGCGGCGTCCTCGCCCGTACGGGCCTTGGAGGTGGCGCGGCGCTTCGGCTTGGCCTCGGCGGCGTCCCCGGCGGGGGAGGCGGCCTTGGAGGTCCCGCCTCCGGCCTGCGCCTCCTTGATGACCTCGATCAGCTGGCTCTTGCGCATCCGCGCAGTGCCCTTGATGCCGAGGCCGGATGCGACCTGCTGCAGCTCGGCCAGCACCATGCCGTCGAGGCCGGTACCGCGGCGCCGCCGGGAGCCGGCACCCGTGGCAGGCGCGGAGGCGTCCGTGGAGGGCGCGGCAGCGGTCTCCTCGACACGTGCGCCCATCAGATCGGTGGTGTCGCTCACGAAGGGTCCTTCCCTGGAGCGGACGTCGGCCTGTCTGGCACGGCGACCGGTTGTGCTGTCCGGCTTCGGTCCTTCATGAGTGGACCGTGCCGGGGCGGTGGTCCGCCGAAGCGGCGGAAGAGGTTTCTGGTGATGGCGTTTCCCAAAGCCATGACACTGAGTGTCCGTGTCAGGCGGCTTGGTCACACCGGTTCCGGAGCGTGCCCTGAATGCCGCTCAGCGCCTGCACACGACGAATGGAACGCCGCATGAAACACAGAATGGCTTGGGAGGCTCCCGGAAGAATGTCTGTCCCGGACGGGGACACAAAGCACCTCGCCATGGTGGGGTCGGGTGCAGACTTGAGGTTAACACTACCGGATCCAACAAACATTCCCCCTCTCCAAATCCGGCGACCGTATGTAGTTGAATCTCACAGCGTCGGAGGTCACGGCGTTGATTCAGCTCTCCCCGGGTGCCGCGAGCGGCAGGACACTCGCACCCCGGGCGTCGAGCCCGAGCCGGTTGGCGGCCCAGCCCTCGCCCGCCAGCCGGGAGACCTTGTCGGCCGTCGCCTCGTCGGCCAGCGCCAGGACCGTGGGCCCGGCGCCGGAGATCACCGCGGGGATACCGTCGGCCCGCAGCCGCTCCACCAGCGCCGCGCTCTCCGGCATGGCGGGCGCGCGGTACTCCTGGTGCAGCCGGTCCTCGGTGGCCGGCAGCAAGAACTCAGGACGCCTGGTCAGCGCCTCGACGAGCAGACCGGCACGCCCCGCGTTGGTCGCGGCGTCGACGTGCGGGACGGTGCGCGGCAGGAGACCGCGCGCGGTCTCGGTCAGCACCGGCTTCCCGGGCACGAAAACCACCGGAACGATGGAACCGTGGGGCTCCATCCTGATCGCCCGGGCGGCTCCGGCCTCCATCCAGGAGAGCGTGAACCCGCCGAGGAGACAGGCCGCGACGTTGTCGGGGTGGCCCTCGATCTCGGTGGCGAGTTCGAGCAGCGCCTCGTCGTCGAGCCGACTGTCGCCGCCTATGGTGACGGCCCGCGCGGCGACGATGCCGGCGCAGATGGCGGCCGAGGACGACCCGAGTCCCCGCCCGTGCGGAATGCGGTTGGCGCACACGATCTCCAGGCCGCGCGGCTGTCCGCCCAGCAGGTCGAAGGCGGTGCGCAGGGACCGTACGAGGAGGTGGTTCTCGTCGCGCGGGAGGGTCTCGCTGCCCTCACCCGCGATGTCGATGTGCAGCCCGGAGTCGGCCACCCGGACGACCACGTCGTCGTACAACCCCAGCGACAGGCCCAGGGCGTCGAAGCCCGGACCGAGATTGGCGCTGGTGGCGGGGACGCGCACCCGGACGGCGGCGGCGCGGAACGCTGGACCGGCCATCGCTCGATGACTCTCCTTGAGCTGCGATTTCGTCGAGGACATGCGATACGACACTGGAAAACGGCTACTGAAATACGGCTGAGGACCTGCACGGAGACCCTCAGACCGCTGGGACGACGCGGCGCCGTGCCATGTGCCGGGGCATATGCGGCGGGCGGGTTCACCCCAGCTTATCGAAGGAAGGTTCTGTGGCGACATAGGGCGCACAGGAGGCGCACGATGCGTGTCGTAAGCCCCCTGTGCACCCGCCGTAGGGACTACGTAGGGAGTACCCCGGTTCGGATGGTCAGTACCCGGTCTACGCGAGTCCGAGTCGCTCGGCGGCGGTCGCGGCGTCCACCGGCACGACGACCGGCTTCGGTGCGCCCTCGGTGGCCCAGCCCGGGTCCTTCAGGCCGTTGCCGGTGACCGTGCAGACGATGGTCTGGCCCGGGTCGACCTTGCCCTGCTCGGCCAGCTTCAGCAGTCCGGCGACGGACGCGGCGGACGCCGGCTCGACGAAAACACCCTCCTGCGCGGCCAACAGCCGGTAGGCGCGCAGGATCTCACGGTCCGTCACCTCGTCGATGAGACCGCCCGAGTCGTCGCGCGCGGCCAGCGCCTGCTTCCAGGAGGCAGGGTTGCCGATCCGGATCGCGGTGGCGAGCGTCGAGGGGTCCTTGACGACCTCGCCGCGCACGATCGGGGCACTGCCGGACGCCTGGAACCCCCACATGCGCGGGGTGCGCCGGGCGATGCCGTCGGCGGCGTACTCGGTGTAGCCCTTCCAGTACGCGGTGATGTTGCCCGCGTTGCCGACCGGCAGGACGTGGATGTCGGGCGCGTCGCCGAGCATGTCGACGATCTCGAAGGCGGCCGTCTTCTGCCCCTCGATACGCACCGGGTTGACCGAATTCACCAGCGCCACCGGGTAGTTGTCGCTGAGCGACCGGGCGAGGGTGAGGCAGTCGTCGAAGTTGCCGTCGACCTGGAGGATCTTGGCGCCGTGGACCAGCGCCTGCCCCATCTTGCCGAGGGCGATCTTGCCCTGCGGCACGAGGACGGCCGAGACCATGCCCGCGCGCACGGCGTAGGCGGCCGCGGAGGCAGAGGTGTTGCCCGTAGAGGCACAAATGACAGCCTTGGCCCCCTCTTCCTTCGCGCGCGTGATGGCCATGGTCATACCGCGGTCCTTGAAGGACCCGGTCGGGTTGGCACCCTCCACCTTGAGGTGGACCTCGCAGCCCGTGCGCTCGGAGAGCACCTGCGCGGGGACGAGGGGCGTGCCGCCCTCGCGGAGCGTCACGACCGGCGTGCTGTCGGAGACGGGCAGCCGGTCCCGGTACTCCTCGATGATTCCGCGCCACTGGTGGGTCATTGCTGGTTACTCTCCTTCAACCCGCATGATGCTGGCGACACCCCGCACGGTGTCGAGCTTGCGCAACGCCTCGACGGTTCCGCCCAGGGCGGCGTCGGACGCACGATGGGTGACGACGACGAGGGATGCCTCGCCGTCCTTGCCCGTCTGCCGAACCGTATCGATGGAAACCCCGTGCTCGGCGAACACGGTGGCCACCTGGGCGAGAACACCCGGTTTGTCGGCGACGTCGAGGCTGATGTGGTAGCGCGTGACGACATCGCCCATGCCCGACACGGGCAACGCGGCGTACGCCGACTCGCCGGGCCCGGTGGCCCCGTTCAGCCGGTTGCGGCACACGGCGACGAGGTCACCGAGGACGGCGGACGCGGTCGGCGCACCGCCGGCACCGGGCCCGTAGAACATCAGCTGTCCGGAGGCGTCGGACTCGACGAACACGGCGTTGTAGGCGCCGCGCACGGAGGCCAGCGGGTGCGTCAGCGGAATCATGGCCGGATGCACGCGCGCGGTGACGGACTGCCCGTCCCCGGCCCGCTCGCAGATGGCGAGCAGCTTGATGGTGCAGCCCATGTTCCTGGCGGAGGCGAAGTCGGAGGCGGTGACCTCGGTCATGCCCTCGCGGTAGACGTCGTCGAGCCGCACGCGCGTGTGGAAGGCGATTCCGGCGAGGATGGCGGCCTTGGCAGCGGCGTCGAAGCCTTCGACGTCGGCGGTGGGGTCGGCCTCGGCGTAACCCAGGGCGGTGGCCTCGTCGAGGGCTTCTTGGTAACCCGCCCCCGTGCTGTCCATCTTGTCGAGGATGAAGTTGGTAGTGCCGTTGACGATCCCGAGCACGCGATTCACCTTGTCCCCGGCGAGGGACTCACGCAGCGGCCGGATGAGAGGAATCGCACCGGCGACGGCGGCCTCGTAGTACAGGTCGGCGTCGTGGTCCTCGGCGGCGGCGTGGAGGGCGGCGCCGTCCTGGGCGAGGAGGGCCTTGTTGGCGGAGACGACGGACGCCCCGTGCTCGAAGGCGGCGGTGATGAGGGACCGAGCGGGCTCGATCCCGCCGATGACCTCGACAACGACATCAATGTCGCCGCGTTTGACGAGGGCGGTGGCGTCGGTGGTGACGAGGGCGGGGTCGATGCCGTCACGCACCTTGGAGGGCCGCCGCACGGCGACACCCGCAAGCTCGACGGGAGCGCCGATCCTGGCGGCGAGATCGTCGGCGTGCGTCGTCATGATGCGCGCCACCTCTGAGCCGACAACCCCACAGCCCAGCAGCGCCACCTTCAGCGGACGCGTACGCATCATCCGACCTCGTTTCCTCATACCGTCTAGGTTCGACAAGTCTCACTCACCGGACTGAAGTTTCTATCCATCGTCCGGATCGTGAGATGTTTATTTCGTTTTCCGGGCGGCGGAAGACAGGAGATCTTCCGCCGCACGGTGTGCGGCGGACTGTCGCAGCCTTATCCCACGTCGAGACGCAGAAGATCCTCCTCGGTCTCCCGTCGAACAATCACACGAGCCTCCCCGTCCCGAACGGCGACGACGGGCGGCCGAAGGGCATGGTTGTAGTTACTGGCCATGGACCGGCAGTACGCACCCGTCGCCGGCACCGCGATGAGGTCACCGGGTGCCAGGTCGGCGGGCAGGAAAGCGTCCTTGACGACGATGTCCCCGCTCTCGCAGTGCTTGCCGACGACCCGCACGAGCATGGGCGCGGCCTCGGAGGTCCGGGAGACGAGAGCGACGCTGTACTCGGCGTCGTACAGCGCGGTCCGGATGTTGTCGGACATCCCGCCGTCGACGGACACGTATGTCCGCAGGCCGTCGAGGGGCTTGATGGTGCCGACCTCGTAGAGGGTGAAGGCGGTGGGCCCGACGATGGCGCGCCCGGGTTCGACAGAGATACGAGGGGTGCTGAGCCTGGCGGCTTCACACTCCCGGCTGACGATCTCGGTCAGAGCCTTGGCGATCTCGTGTGGCTCGCGGGGATCGTCGTCGCTGGTGTAGGCGATACCGAGCCCGCCCCCGAGGTCGATCTCGGGCAACTCGACCCCGTGCTCGTCACGAATGTCCTTGAGCAGCCCGACAACACGGTGAGCGGCGACCTCGAACCCGGACATGTCGAAGATCTGCGACCCGATGTGCGAGTGAATGCCGATCAGCTCAAGCCCATCGAGCTGAAGGGCCCGCCGCACGGCCTCGGCGGCCTGCCCACCGGCAAGCGGAATCCCGAACTTCTGGTCTTCATGGGCGGTGGCGATGAACTCGTGCGTATGAGCCTCGACACCGACGGTGATACGAATCTGCACGCGCTGCCGCTTGCCGAGGGACTGCGCGATGTGGGCGACGCGCACGATCTCCTGGAAGGAGTCGAGCACGATCCGCCCGACACCGGCACGAATGGCGGTCTCGATCTCGTCGACGGACTTGTTGTTGCCGTGGAAGGCGATGCGATCGGCGGGCATACCGGCGGAGAGAGCGGTGGTGAGTTCCCCACCGGAGCAGACATCCAGATTGAGCCCCTCGTCGTGCAACCACCGCACAACGGCACGCGAAAGGAACGCCTTACCGGCGTAGAAGACGTCGGCGTCGGGCCCGAAGGCGGTACGCCAGGCACGGGCACGCTCACGGAAGTCGGTCTCGTCGAGGAAATAGGCGGGAGTCCCGAACTCCTCGGCAAGCGCCGTGACCTCGACCCCTCCGACAGTGACGACACCATCGGGGCTACGGGTGACGGTGGACGCCCAGACCTTCCGATCGAGGGCGTTGAGGTCGGCGGGCGGCGCGGAGGGGTGCCCCTCGGGCAGCACATCGGCGTGACGGGGCCCGGCGGGGTGTGCGGAACGGCTCATGGCTGTGCGGCTTCCTCAGAGGTGTCAAGACATGTCAGAGGTATGGCGAGAGGCATGTCAAAGGTATTCGGGTGCGTCGATGCCGAGCAGGGACAGGCCGCCGGCCAGCACCGTCCCGGCGGCTTCGGCGAGCGCGAGCCGGGCCCGATGGGCGGCCGAGGGTTTCTCGTCGCCGAGCGGCAGCACGGTGGGCGTGAAGGCGAGCGTGGCATCGGCGACGGTGACGAGATGCCGGGCGAGCCGGTCCGGGGCGCGGTGGGTGGCGGCGCTGAGGAGGAGGCGGGGGTGGTCGGCGAGGGGGGGGAGGAGCGGGGGCTGCGCTACGTCGGTGAGGTCACCGGGGTACGCCGTGAAGCCGAGATCGGCGGCGTTGCGACCGAGGGCGCGGGTACGGGCGTAGGCGTAACGCACCCGGAAGAGGGGGTTGCTCTCGCGCTGGACGAGGTGCTCGGCGCCGATACGGGGCCGGTCGTGGGGCGCGGGGTGGAGGAGGGCCCAGCGGACGGCGTCGGGGCCGAGGGGGGTGGGGTCGTGGGGGGCCGGGGGGAGGGTGCGGAGGTCGAGGGTCTCGACGTCATGGGCAGCACTCTGTCGGCTGCCGCCGCGCTGGATGTGAACCCGGCCGCCTTGGGTGGCGACGATGCGTGCGAGGGCGTCGGCGAGGGTTTCGGCGCGGACCTCACTCTTACTGGTCAGCAGGACCGACACCACCTGCCCGGCAAGGGCGTCGCTGTGCCCGTACCGCAGGCCCTGACTTCGAATCTCCCGTACGAGGGCTGCGGGGGCGGCGCTGTCGAGGCTGATGTTGAGGAATCCGGGCCCGGTGATCTCGACGTCGCGGACACCGGGGGCGACGCTGATCCGCTCGCGCAGTACTTCGGCGACGTAGCGGGGGGTGCGGCCGGCGGGCCGGGCCAGCTGCAGGGCGATGTTCGTGGCGTAGTCCCCGGTGCCACCGGGCCCGGGCGCGGAAACGACGGCGCGTGCGGGGACGGCGACGCTGAGCTTTCCCTCGTCGACAGCACAACGTACCGCGCACAGCACGGTACGGGACAGCTCGACGGGGGTCACGGGACAAGGGTATGGGAGGAGGGGGGTGGGGGTGCGACTGGGTTTGCGGGGGTCCGGGATGTGGGCGGAGGGGGTGGGGGGTGGCCGGAGGGAGCCAGGAGGTGGCCGGGAGTGAGGAGGGGCTGGTGGAAACGGTGCCCGGACCGCCCGGGTCACCCGGACCTCCGGGTCAGCCGCTGGCGCCCCAGCCGGCGCGCTCGGCTTCGTTGGGGGCGCCGAGGGGCGGCGCGAGGGCGGTCTCGAGGGAGGCGCTGTCCCGCCCCCGCTCGGCCAACTGCCGTACGAGGCTGATGAGTTCGGCGGGATCGAAGGGCTTGGCGAGAAAGGCGTCGACGCCCACATCAAGGCCGGCCTCGACCTCGTACTGCGAACAGGCGCTGATGATGGCGAGGGGCAGGTCGCGGGTACGGGGGTCCGCGCGCAGGCGGGCGGCGGTGCGCAGACCGTCGAGCCGGGGCATCGCGACGTCGAGGGTGACGACGTCGGGGCGCACCTGATGAACGACTTCCAGACACTCGGCACCGTCAGCAGCGGTCACGACCTCGAAACCCTCCAGTTCGAGGTTGACCCTGATCAGCTGCCGGATGACCTTGTTGTCGTCCACAACAAGCACCCGGCCGGACACGCCTGGCACAAGTCGAGGGTAGGTCGAGACCGGCCACCGCGTCCGGCTTTTCCCCACTTCCACGCCCGCGGGCGGACGCCTGCCCTGTCCCCCGGGACCCTCAAAACCCGTTCCTGATCACCCCGAACGAGCTGGTAGTGTTCTACCCGTCACCGCGCAACGCGCCAGACACGCCCCCGTAGCTCAGGGGATAGAGCAACGGCCTCCGGAGCCGTGTGCGCAGGTTCGAATCCTGCCGGGGGCACCTTGTATTGGGTGCCCAAAGACCCCGCCATCAGCGCAGTAGCTGAGGACGGGGTCTTCGCGTGTGTGCGGGCAGATACCGCTGAGAGCAGCCCCATGACAGTGATCACGCTGTAATAGCGTGTTGATCTTGGGTGCTCTCTCCGCAGATCAAGCGACGTAGAAGACCTCGGTTTCGGTGGTGCCGGATGCCCCGGCACACGCTCACTCAGCGTCCAGGTCGATCCCTGACAGGTCGGGGACGACCCCGAGGAAAGCCTCTACGTCAGTCAGGCTGTCTACGCGGCCTTCGAAGACCTCGATCCGTTGTGCGAAGTCGTTCGCCAACGCGTCAAGACGCGGCTGGAGGTCAGCATGGGAGGCAACCGTGATCGCGTCGTAGTAGTCGACGTCACTGCCGATGGTCAGGTCCACGAAGACATCGGCGCCCCTGATGACCGAGGGCAGGTTTGGCCTGGACGAGCCGGACAGTGAGGCGACGAGATCCTTCAGCCGGGCGGGGCCGGGGGCAACCGCAAAGACCGTGATCTCTGAGGACGCATCCAACAGGACGGCATGCAGCAGACGAACGAGGTCTCGGGGTGTTGAGAGTTCGAACAGCCCAGCACGTTTTACGTCCTTCCAGGCATCTGGGCGGAGGCTACCGGCAGTTGAGCACCCTGGGACGAAGCCGTTGTCACGCACCGCGTGCGGGGCCTCTGCTTCGATGTCGTACTCCCAGTCGACGAGTACCGGCTCGCGTCCCAGAGTCTGTGCGGCCTCTTCTCGGTAGTAGGTAGGGATCGCGTATCGAGCCAGCCCCGCGGTGAGGCGCCAGACCAGACCGGTATAGACGGCCACCTCTTCCATATTGTTGTTGTTCACCGCGTACTCGGTGAAGGGAGTTGGCTCGGGCGGCCAGTCCTGGAACAGGCCCGGCCAGTGACGGGTCACGGCTGTTTGCGCGCCGGGAAGGTAACGGTAGACATTGATGCCCCGCTCCTTCGAGTTCTGGAAGTGAAGGGGATGCACAGCCGTAACTTAGGCCTCGTGCCGCTCTTCAGGATCCGGTCGTTCATCTCCTGCTCCTGGCCGTCGATGCACTTGGCGTAGATCTTGAGCAGCGCGTCGACCGAATGACCGGCGCAAGCAGCCACGTCCGGTGCGGAAACGCCGGAGTTGAGCCACTGCGAGACACTCGACTCATCCGCAACGCCCTGATATCCGTCGCACCCTCCGTGCGCGGGCCGGCCACGGCCCGTCCTCCGCTCTCCGCCAGCCCGACTCGACCGGGAGGATTAAAGGTAGGATAGGTAGCATGAGTGAGCCTACCGGCAAGTACTCGATCACCATGCCGCGCGATATCGCCGAAGCCGCCAAGGCCCGCAGTGGCCCCTCCGGGCTGTCTGCTTACGTCGCCGCAGCCGTCGCCCGGCAGATCGAGCGGGACAACCTCAACGAACTCATCACGGTGGCGGAGGCCGAACACGGCCCCATCACCGACGAAGAGATTCAGGCTCTGCGCGACCAACTCCACCAAGCCCGGGAGCAGCAGACCAGGGGCGGAGCGAACGCCGCGTGACCTCCTCGCCCGCGATCCCCGGTGGCACCCTGGTCCTCGACAGCGAGGGGCTGGCCAAGGCTGTCCTGCGCGACCGTACGGTCACCGGCTGGCTCGCCCTCGCCCGCGCCGACGATCTGCGGGTGATCACTTCGGCAGCCACCCTCGTGGAAGTGATTCACCCACGGATCAATCGGCCGGCCCTGGAATGGACCCTGTCTCGCCTCGTCATCGAACCGGTCACCGAGCACATCGCCCGTCACGCCGCCGCCCTCCTCGCCGACGCCGGTCTGCACGGGCACAAGTTCGCCATCGACGCCATGCTCAGCGCTACGGCGCTGGCCGCCCCCGGACCCGTCACCGTCCTCACCTCCGACCCCGAGGACCTCGCCGCGCTCTGCCGCGAGCGCGTCACCGTCATCAAGATCTGACGGGATGCCGCCTGACCGATCGAACACGGGGCCCACACCTGCATACAACCGGGCCGGCGTCGATCCAGGCGATGGCCGCTCGGCCACCGGATGGCAACAGGCAGAACCTCTGGCAGGAAGCCCGGTGCGGCAGGAGTGGCCGTCCTGGGCGTCGCGATGCAACACGTCAATGCCGCCGTTGTCGTCCTGCGGGAAGTACGAGTCTCCCATCCCGCTCCTACCGGGCGTCGGGGCCCGCTCGCCCACCGCGGATCCGGCCCGGCGACGTCCGGCCAACGGCAGCCCGAACAAGGCCTTGGACGCGCTCGGTACGGGCGAGCAAGCCTCACAACTGCGGCACCGCTGGGGCCGCTCAACACGGGCCGGGTTTATTCGGTTGCCGCTCCCCGTGGCCGTCCCTCAGCATGGGCGGACCACCGGGAGCTGCCCGGTGCTTCACGAGAGGAGGCACGACCGTGATCACGACTGTCCTCGGTCTGCCCGCAGGCCGCTTCCCTCTCGCCTCATGGAGCACCTCCAGCGATGTCTCACGACGATCTCTCGCAGCACCCTCAACACCCTCAGCACCCGGTATTTCCTGACGACTTCAGCACCGACGCCTACCGTCATCACGTCCCGCCGCCGGACGAGCTGGGTGACGTCGACGAACGGTTCGTCTTCGACTTCCGTGCCTACGACGACCTCGGCGACGGCCAGCGCTGGTCGACCTGGCTCAGTGTCGAACCCCTCTGCCGAGGCCCCGAGCCGCTGCCGGACTGGGTGGTGACCTCGCAGGGCGCGATCGACACCGAGCTCGGTGTCCTCAAGACCGGCAAGGAGGCCGACGTTCACCTCGTCGAGCGTGCCGATCCGCGCGACCCCACCGCCGGTGTGGTCATGGCGGCCAAGCGGTACCGCTCTCCCGAGCACCGGTCCTTCCACCGCTCCGCGTCCTACACCGAGGGCCGCTCGATGAAGCGCTCACGTGACGAGCGGGCCGTCAAGCGGAAGAGCACCTTCGGCCGGCAGGTCGCGGCCGGCGAGTGGGCGGTGTCCGAGTGGGGTGCGCTGGTGCGGTTCTGGGAGCTCGGGCTGCCGGTTCCCTACCCGGTCCAGATCGACGGCACCGAGATCCTGATGGAGTGGATCACCGTCGTCGACGAGGAGGGCTCCGTCCAGACCGCGCCCCGGCTTGCCCAGACCCGGCCCTCGCCCGAGCTGTTGGCGGCCTACTTCGAGCAGCTCACCGATGCGCTCGCGACGATGGTGCAGAACGGCCTCGTGCACGGCGACCTCTCGGCGTACAACATCCTGGCGGCGGGCGAGCGGCTGGTCGTCATCGACCTGCCGCAGATCGTCGACCTGGTCGGCAACCTCAACGGGATGGCCTTCCTCCAGCGCGACTGCGCCAACATCTGCGGCTGGTTCCGCTCACGGGGCCTCGATGTCGACGAACACGTGCTGTTCGCGGAGCTGATGGCTCACGCCTTCTAACGGGTTTCCGACCGGCTCTACTCCGAGTCGGTGGCGAAGGTGTCCGTGCCCAGGACCGTCAGCAGGGCGAGTTTTTCGTGGCTTTCTGTTCCTGGGGTGGCCGTGAAAATGAGGAGGGACTGGCCCTGGTCCGGCTCCAGCAGGAGTTGGCAGTAGAGGTGCAGTTCGCCTACCTGGGGGTGGATGAAGCGTTTTGTTTCGCTCCAGCGTCTGCCCACCTCGTGGCGCTCCCACAAGTGGGCGAACTCCTCGCTGGTGTCCAGGAGGAGAGCCGCCAAGTTCGCCGCCGGGGAGTCGGGGCCGTCTCGGGTGGCTGCCGTGCGCAGCAGTGCCGCGTTGGTGCGGCTGTTGTCGTCGTGTTGCTCGGGGTGGTAGCGCTCGCGGGCGGTCGGATCGGTGAACCATCGGTACGTCGCGCTGCGGGCGTTGCCCGTGTACTGGGTCTGCTCGCCGAGCAACGCCACCGCTGACGGTGTCTGCAGCAGCGTCTCTCCCAGTGGGCCCATGACCTGTGCGGTGGTGTCGGCCAAGCCGTCCATCACTCTCATCAGGCCGGGGCTCACGTGCTCAAGGCGTAGGTCACGGCGGGCCGTTCGGTAGCCCGCGAGGAGGAACAGGTGGTCGCGTTCGTCAGGGGTCAGGCGTAGGCCGCGGGCGATCGCCGCGATCATCTGCTCCGACGGTTGCGGCCCGTCGCCGCGTTCCAGGCGGGCGAAGTAGTCGGCGGACATGGTGCACAGTTCCGCCACCTCCTCGCGGCGCAGGCCCGGAGCACGTCGGCGTTGTCCGCGGCGCAAACCGACGTCCTCCGGTTGCAGCGCCGTACGACGGGTGCGCAGGAAGGCGCCGAGGGACGAGCGGTCGAACGTATGGTCCATGGTCCCCATCGTTGGGCATCCGGCGCGGCTTAACCACGACCTGCCAGTCAGTGGTTCCGCATGTCCTTCCACCGGCCGTCGTGCGGCGAGTTCACTGGCGATGCGATCACCGGTCGCCGCACGGACCACCAACCTCGCCTTACGGAGCCATGCCCATGCCCAGTTGGACCGCTCACGACCTTCCCGACCTGACCGGCCGTACGGTGGTGATCACCGGGGCCGGTCGTGGCCTCGGGCTGATCACGGCGCGTGAACTCGCTCGGGCCGGTGCCCGTGTCGTGGTGGGGGTGCGCGACACCGACAGGGGCCGCCGTGCCGTCGCCGGTCTGCCCGGCGTCTTCGACGTCCGGTCGCTCGACCTGTCGGATCTGGGCTCGGTGCGTGCCTTCGCCGACTCCTGGTCCGGTGACATCGACATCCTGGTCAACAACGCCGGCGTGATGGACATCCCCGCCGCGCGTACCGCCGACAGTCTCGATCTGCAGACCACCACCAACTACACCTGCAGCGCCGGTTGACCGCCGCCGGCAGCGGGGTGCGCTCGGTGCTCGCCAGCCCCGGCATCGCCCGTACGTCGCTGGCGGCCCAGTCCCGGTCGAACGTCATCAACCGGTTCACCTTCCTCACCAACGACCCCGAGCGCGGAGCGCTGTCGCCGCTGTACGCCGCCACCCAGGACGTGCCCGGCAACACCTACGTCGGTCCGGACGGACTCGGCGGCTTCCGGGGCTCCCCGAGCGTCCGGCGGCCGGGCCAGGCCGGACTCGACCCGGCCCTGGCCGGCCGGCTGTGGGACGCGACCGCCGATCTCGTCGGGATGGCGGTCGTCGCACGATGAGTTGCTCGGAGCGATCACCGACCTTCAGGTGTCGCGCGTACGGGGCAGTTGGTCGAGGGCGCTGATCGCTCCTTCACCTGTCGCGCGTTTCCCGACAAGCCTCACTCCCTGCACTGCCATGACCCGGCCGTCTACGTCGACACCTCACCGCGTGGGCCGACGGCCTGGTCAGGAGCCCCTACAACGACTTGGACTTGGTGGAGACATGACTCTGCAGACACACAACATCGGCCGGCACGGCCTCGTCACCTCCGTCGAAGGCCTCGGCACCATGGGCATGACCGCGATGTACGGCACCCCGGACGAGGCCGAGGCGACCAGGACCGTCCACCGGGCGGTCGAGCTGGGCGTCACGATGTTCGACACCGCCGACATGTACGGGCCCTTCAGCGGCGAGGAACTGCTCGGGCGCGCGCTGAAAGGTCACCGTGACGAACTCACCGTCGCGACGAAGGGCGGCGGCGTCACCCTCGACGAGGCCGGGAAGATCGTCGGTGGTCCCAACGGGCGCCCCGAGTACCTGCGGGCGTGCGTGGAGGGCTCGTTGCACCGGTTGGGTACCGATCACATCGACCTCTACTACCTGCACCGGGTCGACCCGGGCGTGCCGGTCGAGGAGACATTCGGTGTCCTCGCCGATCTCGTGGCGGAGGGCAAGCTGCGGTACCTCGGTATCAGCGAGGCGTCCCCGGCGAGTATCCGGGCGGCGCACGCAGTGGCCCCGCTCTCGGCGGTGCAGACCGAATACTCGCTGTTCAGCCGGAACGTCGAGGTCAACGGCGTACTCGACACGGTCCGTGAACTGGGCCTCGGTTTCGTCGCGTACGCGCCGCTCGGGCGCGGCTTCCTCACCGGGGCCGTGTCATCGGTGCACGACCTGCCGGCTCACGACTTCCGGCGTACCTCGCCGCGCTTCGCCGACGCGAACCTGGAGCGGAACCTTTCGCTGCTCGACCGGATCGTCGCCACGGCGAACACCCTCGGCGTGACGGCCGGTCAGCTCGCCCTCGCCTGGGTGCTCGCCCAGGACGGCGTCACGGCTCTCCCCGGAACGAAGCGGCGCACCTGGCTGGAGCAGAACGTCGCTGCCGCCGCCGTCGAACTCGACCCCGCGACCGTCGCCGAGTTGAGCGCCGCGATTCCGGTCGGAGCGGCGGCAGGTGACCGCTACTCGCCGATGGGCATGGCCTCCGTACAGGAGTGAGCGCGCCACCTGCACCGAACCACAGATCAGGTCTGCTGCTCGAACTGGAGGCCGTCGTACCGTCGGGCGGCTATGTCCTCCCGTGTCCCCACGATCAGGTTCATGGTGCATACGTCGTAGTCGATCGCCTGCCCGGCCAGCTGCGCGAACAGTACGAGTTCGCCCTCGTCCGGGGCCATGTCCCACGGGTCGGAGAACCCGCCGATCTGTACGCAGACGCCGGGTTGTTGTCCGCCGTAGGCCAGGTCGAGTACGGCTTCCTCGAACCGCTCCAGCGCCTCCCCGGCCTCCTCACCCTCCCCGTCCAGGAACGCCTCGGTCTCCGGGCCCCCTTCCCCGTCTCCGTCGAGGCTCAGTCCGGGCACGGCGTACAGGGTGCGTGGTTCGTAGACCGTGGTCTGCATGGGCTCGCCCTCCCATTCGTACGTCGCGACGCGCTCCGTCGTGTGTGCTCCGGCCGGGACGTGGAGCACCGCGGCCGAGTCGGGCTCGTACGAGATCTCCGAGAAGATCAACAGGTGGCCGTCGGTGGGCAGTTCGATGTCCAGGACGTCCTGGGGCAGGGCCGCGCAGTCGACGGTCAGTACGAGCGGCGATCGCCCTTCGGGCCAGTCCACCCCGTCCGGCAGTGCGGGGAGCCCGCCCGTTCGTGCGGCGGGGCGGGCGCCTTCCTGCCGGGACGGGGGCAGTTCCCGGTGCTGTACGAGGTAGACGCACGGCCGCGTCTGGGCCAGCAACTCCCTTGCGACGGGGCCGGGAACGCCGTACTCGGCGGCCGTCTTGAGAAGGAGCGCTTCGTCGATCGATGTCATGCCCGGGATCGTGCCATGGGCCACTGACAACGTGTCATGCGGCAATGTTTCACAGGGGAATTCGCCATGCGGTACGTCAACTCCCCTGCCGCGTCAGTCCGTTCCGGACCTGTGCAGCGTCTGGGCCGCCAGCAGGGCGCCTCCGACTGCCACCCCCACCGCTCCCGCGGCCAGGAAACTCCGGTTGGAACGCCAGGACAGCACCGACCAGCGCGACTGTGCGGAGAACAGCGAACCGATACTCAGCCACGATCCGGTCGAGATCAGCGACAGGGAGGAACCGATCGAGCCGACGGACAGCGCGCTTCCGATCGAGCCGATCGACAGGGCCGAACCGACCGACCCCACGGACAACACCGACCCCACCGAGCCGATCGACAACACGGAGTCCTGTGACCACAGCGACAGCACCGAACCAGAGGAGGCGCATCCATCCGACCGTGCGGGCAGTTTTGTCATGGGCTCATCTTGCCGCTGGTCTCCGCTGTTCCGCGCGGTTTCGGAGTCACGTCGTACCGAGCATCACCTCCATCCGGGCGAAACCGCGTGTCACCAGCTGGTCCCGGTAGGTCGGCGGGGCCGCCAGGGACAGGTGGGGGAAACGGCTCAGGAGGACGGGGACCGCCATCTCCACCTGCATCCTGGCGAAGGCGGCGCCCAGGCAGTAGTGCGGGCCCAGTCCGAAGGAGAGCGGGCGGTTGTCCTTGCGGGTGACGTCGAACCGCGCCGGGTCGGCGAACTGGCGGGGGTCGCGGTTGGCGGCGGCCAGGACCAGCAGGGCCCTGCTGCCCGCGGCGACCCGATGGCCGTGGAAGTCGATGTCCGTCTCCGCGGACCGCGTCAGTACGTGGTTCGGCGGGTCGAAGCGCAGGGTTTCCGTGACGAAGGCCGGTACGAGGTCGTCGTCGGCGGTCATTCCCCTGCCCTCCGACGGGTGGTTCAGGGCCAGCCTCACCGTGTTGCCGATCAGGTCGCTCGGGCTCTGTACGCCCGCGATCAGGAACATCACCAGGCTGGCGACCAGTTCCTCCTCGCTCAGCGCTCCGTCGGCGTCCCGGTCCCGCACCATCGCACTGACCAGATCGTCGCCCGGGCGGCGCCGGCGTTCCCGTACGAGGTCGTCGAGGTAGTCGACGAGTACGTCCATTCCCGCGTCGGCCGGCAGCAGTTCGTCCGGGTCGAACACCGGCTCGAACGCGGTCGTCGTCGCGGTGATGGCCGTACGCAGCTCCAGCCGGTCCGCCTCGGGGACGCCGAGCAGGTCTCCGGTGACCGAGATCGGGACGCGGGTCGCGAATGTCTCGACCAGGTCGATCGGGCCGCCGTCGGCGTCGAGGGTGGCCAAGTGGGTCGTCCAGCGCTCGGCCGCCCTGGCCGCCAGTCGGCGCCGTTCGGTGATCTGGCGGGGCGAGTAGGCCCAGGCGGCGAAGCGGCGCATACGCTCGTGGTCGGGCGAGTTGCTGAACATCATGATCTTTGTGAAGCACTGCCAGGAGGAGTGGTCGATCATGCCCGTCGTCCGGTGCACGGCGGCGTCCGTGACCAGGAAACGGGGATCGCGCAGGGCGGCGCAGATCTCGTCGTAGCCGAGTACGAGGGTTCCGGAGGGGCCCAGGGGAATCACCGGGCCGAGTTCCCACAGGGCGTCGTAGAGGGGGTAGGGGTTGTGCTTTCCGGCCGGCGTGAACAGCTCCGAGAGGGCCTCGGCCGGGCCCATGGCAGGTTCGGTCAGTTGTTGGTCGGTCGCCGGCATGGCTTTGCCTCCATGAAGTCACGAGGGGCGGGACGTCGTCTTCGGCCGGTTCTTCGGGGGCTCCTTCGCCGCCTCGAAGCCGGTGTAGAAGCCCGCTTCCGTGTCGTACAGGTGCAGGTCGCTGAGGATCCGCCACAGATGACCGGGCCTCAGCCGCTCCTCCCGGACCATGCCCGGATGGGCTTTTTTCAGGGCGAGTTGGGCCTTTGGGAGGTTGTAGAACGGGATCGCCGGGGCCACGTGGTGCGCGGTGTGGACCGAGATGTTGTGGGTCAGGAACAGCAGCGCCTTCGGGTACGCGTAGTCCGTGGTCAGGAGCAGTCTGCTGGCGTTGCGCGTCCAGTACTCCGAGGTCAGGAAGGGGACGTCGGCGGCGCTGTGGTGCATGAGCGTCGTGGCGCTGAACCACAGGTGGGTCGTCAGCCAGGGCAGGACGAAGTAGCCCAGCAGGCCCTGAACTCCGGTGAGCCACACCAGCGTTGAGAGTCCTACGACGGCCACGGGACCGGTGAAGGCGATGGACCGCCAGACGTCGCGCCGCATCGACCGCTTGGGGAAGTAGCCCGGCCGGAAGCCCGACACGAACCAGTAGCGGACGGTGCCTCCCCAGAAGGCCCAGGTGCGGGTGCCCGCGTAGATCGCCTTGGCGAGGGGCGAGAGACGTTGGTAGGCCTCCGGGGGCAACGGGCGCCAGTCCGTGTCCAGTTCGAGGTTGTTCGTATGCGAGTGATGCAGATTGTGGACGTGACGCCAGGAGTGGTACGGGTAGAGGAGTGGCAGCAGTGCGAAGCTGCCGACCGCCGTGTTCAGGCGTCGTGACCGGGAGAACGAGCCGTGTCCGCAGTCGTGGGCGATGCAGTGCATGCCCCAGCCGCCGAGGCCGGCCACGAACCACAGCGGGATGTCGAGCAGCCAGGACGGGGAGTACGCGACTCCGGCTATCGCACCCGCGTAGAGGGCCAGGCTCACCGCCAGCCCCAGCAGCCCTCGGGCCGTGCGTGGTGTGAAGTACTCGCGCGGGATGGACTGCGTCAGGTGTTGGCCTTCCAACGCCCGTGACTTGTCGAGGAATTCCTCGAATCGGCGGTTCGGGTGGGTGGGTATGCCGCTCATGGCCTTCATGCCCCCGCTCTCAGTGGCTGCTCTCCTCCGACAGCCGCCGGCCCAGATGGGCGGCCACGGCGTCGATGGACGAGTGCTCGTACAACAGGGCGGGTGACAGGCGGAGTTCGACGAACTTCTCCAGCTTTCCGCACATCTGGATTCCGGCGCGGGAGTCGAGTCCGTAGTCCTCGAAGGACCGGGTCGTGTCGACGTGCGACGGGTCCACGGACAGCTTGTTCCGCAGGTAGTCGACCATCCATGCCCGGATGGCATCCTCCGTCACCGGACCGGCTTCGGACGTGCTCTCACTCTTGCTCGCGTTCTTGCTCTCGATCTTGTTACGGCGAAACATGACGAACCCCAACTCCCGTTCTTTTCTGGGCTATTCGCGCGGCTGACGGCTCGTGCAGATCCCATACGATGTGCAGCCGGCCGAGGACGGTCAGCACCCAGCCGCTGAGGTCGGGCTCCCACCAGCGGGTGGCGTGCCGGTAGGAACCGGGAAACGCGTGGTGGTTGTTCTGGAGGCCCTCGCCGAAGGTGAGGACCGCGACCCACCAGCTGTTGGTGCTCTTGTCCCCGTTGTCGAACGGCCTGCTGCCGAAGGCGTGGCAGATCGAACCGACGCACCAGGCGGCCTGGTTGGCCACGAAGATCCGGGCGAGGCCGCCGAAGACCAGCCCGGAGAAGGCGGACATGGCCGTGTGCCCGACGGCGAAGCCGATCACGGCCGGGAGGACGAGGCCGGCCGTGACCCAGGTCGGGTAGAGGCGGTGGTGCAGGACCAGGCGCCGGTCACGCAGGACGTCGGGTGCGTACACGGACCACTTCGACGACTCCTCGCTGAGCATCCACGGCATGTGCGCGTACCAGAGGCCGCGCATACGGGCCTTGAAGCCCGTGCCGTGCAGATTGGGCGAGTGCGGGTCGCCCTCGCGGTCGGCGAACTTGTGGTGCCGCCGGTGCGTCGCGACCCAGAACAGCAACGGGCCCTGCGCGGCCATGGAACCGGCGGCCATCAGGACGTCCTGGAACCAGGGGGAGGTCTTGAACGCCTTGTGGGCGAGGTAGCGGTGCAGCCCGATGGTGACTCCGCCCAGGTGCACGGCGTAGAAGGCGAAGAACAGGATCAGGTCGGTCGCCATGAACCGCCCGGTCAGCAACAGATATACGGCGGCTGCGGTGCCGGCGAGCGGGAGGGTCATGGTGGTCAGGGCGGAGAATCTCTTGATCCGGAGGCTTCTCGGGTCGAGCCGGACGATGCCCTCGGGGGCACTGAGTGCCGACATGGTTCGTCCTTCCCTCTCTCCTGGGCTTTCCTGGTTTCTGCCGTACGGGCGGGATAGCGGACGTCCGACACCAGTCCCGCTCGGTCCAGGAGGCCGATGACCCCGCCGGTGATGTCGAGCTGCCAGGCTCGGTGTCGGTTGTGGGCCAGCGACGGCTGGGAGTGATGGTTGTTGTGCCAGGAGCCGCCCACCGAGACCGGCGCGAGCACGGCGAGGTTCTGGCTGGAGTCCCTGGTCTCGTACGGGCGACGGCCCAGCGTGTGCCCCAGCGAGTTGACCGTCCAGGTCACATGGTCGAGGACGAACATCCGGGCGAACCCGCCCCACAGCAGTCCGCCGAGCGCGTCCACGGGCCGACCGGTGATCGCCCAGCCCAGCGCCGCGGGCAGCGCCAGTCCCAGGGCGATCCACCAGACGTAATAACGGTCGACGAGCACGACATGGCGACTGCGCAGCAGGTCGGGGACGAACTTGGCCCAGCCCTCGCGCCGGACGGTGAACAGCCAGCCGACATGGCCGTGCCACAGGCCGCGCAGCACCGCCAGCCGTCCCTCGCCCCGTGGGCGCGGCGAGTGCGGATCGCCTTCCCGGTCGGCGAAGGCATGGTGTTTGCGGTGCACCGACACCCAGAACAGGATCGGCCCCTGCGCCGCCATGCTGCCCGCGATGCCCCACAGGAAGGTCAGTACCGGCCCGGCGGAGAACGAGCGGTGGGAGAAGAACCGGTGCAGTCCGCCCTCGACACCGAGTGAGGTGACGAGGTACATACCCGCGAACAGCCCGAAGTGCAGCCAGGACCAGCCGTGTTGGGCGGTGAAGACCATCGCGGCCACGAAGCCGAGCGTGGATCCGCCCACCGTCGCGCAGGCGAGCACGAGCGCGGCGCGGTCTCGCGGTGGCAGAGCCTTGGCCTCAACATCGGCCGCAACGTTGGCTTCGGCGTTGGCTTCGGCGTTGGCTTCAGCGCTCATGGCACCACCACTCCCGCGCGGCCTCCCGGCGGATCTTCCCGCTCGTGGTCATGGGGATGGTGCCGATCCGTACGAGGTCCACGCCGGCCGGCCGTACGCCGTGTTCGGCGGCCACCGCCGCGATCAAGTCGTCGCGCAGGGCGTCCAGTTCGGCCCGGGGTCGGCGACTGCTGTCGCGTACCTCGGCCACGACCATGACGTGCTCCTCGGACGTACCCCGGACCGCGAAGGCGACCGACCGGTGCACGGAGGGGTGGGCGCGGTCGACCGTGCGCTCGATGTCCTGGGGGTAGAGGTTCCGGCCGGCCACGACGAGCAGGCCGCTGATCCGGCCGGTGACGAACAGTTCACCGTCGCGCAGATAACCGAGGTCGCCGGTGCGCAGATACGTGTGCGGATCGAGGCCGGTGTGATCGGCGGGCGTCGCGCCGAACGTCGTCGCGGTCAGCTCGGGTCCGCGATGGTAGCCGGCGGCGACGTTGGGGCCGCGTACCCAGATCTCCCCGACCTCGCCGTCCGGCAGCTCCCGGCCCAAGTCCGGGTCGACGACCAGGAGTTCGTGGCCCTCCGCCGCGGCTCCGCAGCCGACCATGGGTACCGGGTCGCTCGTGTCGCCCGCCGCGCTCACCACCCGGCCGCGCGACAGTTCCCGCCGGTCCACCCACTCGACGCGCACGTCCGTCCCGGGCTCCTTGGCCGTCACGAACAGTGTGGCCTCGGCGAGCCCGTAACAGGGGATCAGGGTCCTCTCGCGGTAGCCCAGGGGCTCGTACCGCTTGCGGAAGGCGTCCAGAGTGTCGAGTACGACCGGCTCGGAGCCGCAGAAGACGTGGCGGAGCGACGACAGGTCCACCCCGGCCAGATCCTCCTCGTCCACGGCGTCCGCGCAGAGCTGGAAGGCGAAGTTCGGGGCGACGGTGATGGTCACCCGGTGTTCGGTGATCGCCCGGAGCCAGCGCGCCGGCTGCTGGACGAAGTGCTCCGGCGTCATCATCAGCAGCGGCCAACCGCCGTGCAGCGCAAGCATGATGGTCCCGATGAGGCCCATGTCGTGGTATGGCGGTAACCAACTCAGCCCGACGCGATCGGCGTCGTCACCGATATGGCGGCCGATGGCTCGGCAGTTGCTCATCAGGTTGGCGTGGGTCAGCTCCACGCCCTTCGGGTCGCCCGTGGAACCGGACGAGTACTGGATCAGTGCCGTGTTCGTCAGCGTCGGGTGCGCTGGGGCGACCTCCGCAGTCTCCGGAGGCGGTTCGTCGTCCAGCGGGAGCAGCGGCGGCAGTACGGCCCCGTCTGCCGCCAGCGCCGTGAAGCGCCGCTCATGGCGGGGGTCGGCCAGGATCGCCCCCGGTGCGCAGTCGGCCAGGATCGAGCGCAGGCGGGTCACGGCCCGTCGGTTGGTCGGCGGGAAGGCCGGTACGGCCGTCGCGCCGGCCTGAAGGATGCCCAACAGGCCCGCCACGAACCGCAGTCCGGGCTGACCGGCCAGTACTACGCGGTCACCGCTGTGCCCGCCGGACCTCAGCCGCGCCGCCACCGCGTCGGAGTGCAGCTTCAGCTCGCGGTAGGTCCACGACTCGATGTGGTCGCTCGTCCCGTCGACGAGGAAGCGGAACGCCGGGCGGTCGGGGGTTAATCGTGCCCGGACGTCGAGGATGCCGGTGAGCGTCGCATCCGGCCGGGACATGTACGGCGTGATCGGTACCTGTGTGATCTCCGCTTGCACCACCGAACCCCTCCCCTGAGCCGCCGGGTTGGGCGCCCCCGCCACCCAGGTTCAACTCATGCGGTCCGATGATCTGATCGCGTTGCGATCCATACCCAGGGCGGTGCACAGAAAACAACCGTCACCCCCGACCCCTCCGCCCCCGCCCCGCCCGCCCCTCCCCCGGCGCCCGCACCGACTGCCGGATCACCAGCTGCGTCCCCAGGATCACGTGATCGCCCCCGGCGGCGCGCCGTTCCCCGTCCAGCGCCAGCCGTACCGCGGTGCGCCCGAGGTCCTCGTACGGCACCCGGAGTGTGGTCAGCGACGTCGACAGGTCGGCCGCGAAGGGCACGTCGTCGAAGCCCATGATCGAGACATCGCCGGGGACGTCGAGCCCCGACTCGCGCAGTGCCGCCAGTACGCCCGTGGCCACCATGTCCGTGCCCGCGAAGACCGCCGTGAACTCCAGGCCCGCCTTCAGCGCGTCCCGCATACGGTCGTATCCCGAGGCGCGGGTGTACGTCCCCGGGATGTCCAACTCCTCGGCGTACGGCACCCCGTGGGCGCGCAGCGCCTGGAGGTAGCCCGCCCGGCGCTGTTCGGCCGTGCTCATCGCGGGGTCGCCGCCCAGGTAGAGGATGCGCCGGTGGCCCGCGCTGAGCAGGTGGTCGCCCGCCTGGAAGGCGCCGCCCCTGTTGTCGTACTCCACCACCGTCACCGGCAGGTCGCCGGGCAGGGGCGGGCGTCCGCACAGCACCAGGCGGGAGCCGACCGCGTCCAGGGCCCTGGCGTACTCGGCCATGCGTGCGTGGTACGCCTCGTCCAGGACCGCGCCGCCCACGAGGATGACCGCCGCCGCGTGCTGTTCCCGCATCAGCTGGACCAGGTCGTGCTCCCGGTTCTGGTCACCGTGGGTCGTGCAGACGAGGCTCAGCCGGCCCCTGGCGGCGGCCTCCTGTTCGACTCCGGAGGCGACATCGGCGAACGACGGGCCGATGATCTGCTCCATGACGAGGGCTACCGGTCCCGCGACCCCGCCGGACAGTGCCTTGGCGTGGACGTTCACCACATAGTGGAGGGACTCGACGGCCGCCATGACGCGGGCCCGGGTGGCGGCGGAGACGGGATGGCTGCCGGCCAGGGCCCTGGAAACGGTTGCCACCGAGACGCCCGCCTTGGCCGCGACATCGCGGATCGTGCTGGGCCGGTCGGCGTCGGCCCCGGTCCGTCTGCGCTTGCCCGACGTGGCGCGAGGGCCCGATTTCCGGGCTTCGGTTCCGTTCTCCGTCACGTTCCGACGTTACTGCATCGCCGGTGTGCCGACCGGTTGCTGTGCAGCAACTCCCTCCCCTCCTGGTGAAAACGATTACACCCACCCGCACCTCGGGCTGACCCCCCGCCCCACACCTACGCGCTCCGCGCCAGATCGCTCTGCCGCACCCGATGCCCGAGCGGGACCCCCGCGCCGAGCAGCTCCAGCTCGTCCACCACCGTCCGCCCGAGACGCGCGAGTTCGTTGCCCAGGGACCCGGCGATGTGCGGGGTCAGGAACACGTTCGGCAGGTCGTACAGCGGGGACCCCGCGGGCAGCGGCTCAGGTTCGGTGACATCGAGCACCGCACCCAGCCGCCCGGAGACCAACTCCCCTGTCAGCGCGTCATGGTCCACCAGGGCGCCCCGGGACGTGTTGATCAGGACACCCCCGTCCGGGATCAGCGCGAGACGCTCGCGGTCGAGCATGCGGTACGTCTCCGGGATGTCCGGGGCGTGCAGGGTCACGATGTCGCTGGTGCTCAGCAGCTCCTCCAGGGACAGGGACGTCGCGCCCAGCGACCGCGCCTCCTCCGCGTCCACGTACGGGTCGTACAGCGTCGCCGTCAGTTCGAACGGGCGTAGCAGGTCCAGTACCCGGCGGCCCACCCGCGAGGCCCCGATCACGCCGACGCGCCGGCCGAGGTTGCCCACGGCCGCGTAGTCGGCTGAGGCCGGGTAGACGCGCTCGCGGCGGAAGCGTTCGCGCAGGCCGAACGCGTCCTTGCCGGCGAGGAGTACGGCGGCCAGGGTGTACTCGGCCACCGGGAGGGCGTTGGCCTGCACCGCGCTGGAGACGGTGAGCCCGCGCTCCCAGACCGCGTTGCCGAGCAGGCTGCGGACGCTGCCCGCGGCGTGCAGGACGGTGTGCAGCCGGGGTGCGGCGGCCAGGGCGTCGGCGCCGATGTGGGGGCAGCCCCAGCCGGTGATCAGTACCTCCGCCTCGGCCAGCGCGGCGGCGGCACTCGGGTGGGTGAAGTCCTGGACGACCAGCGTGGGATCGATCCGCACCAGTCCCCGCAGCCGTTCCATCAGGGCGGGCGGGAAGAGTTCGGGCAGGTGCACCGGGTCCATCGCGAACAGGGCGACCGGGAGACGTGGTGCGGGCACGGCGGGCATGGGACTCCAGGTTCGGGGTGGGACACGCACCACGGGTGCGGGATGTAAACGTATTCCAAGCTAGGACCGGTTCTCCGAGTCGGTCAATGCCCCCGAGGGAGATGCGATCACGCGACCGCCACTCACCAGAACTGGTACGGAAGAGGAAACCCCAGGTCACCCATGCCAGTTCGTAACCCGTCGGCAAGGTGTGTGAAACAGAAATCGGACGACCTCTTGCTTCTCGGCCATACGCGGGCCTACCGTCCAGCACGGCAAACGGTTACATGTCTCGGCTGCAACTCTCGGCCTCGCGGCGACACCCGGCGATACCTGGTGCTACCTAAGGAGCACGCTCATGTCCGTCAGATTCAGGCGCCCCGCCCTCGCCGGAGTCGTCTGCGCTCTCGCGCTCACCGTCTCCGCCTGCGGCGGGTCCGGTTCAGGTGACGACGCCTCGGGGTCCTCCGGTCCGGTCACCCTCGACTTCTGGGGCTGGGCCAACGGCCAGGAGGCGGTCGTCAAGGCGTTCAACGCCTCGCACAAGGACATCCAGCTGAAGTACACCAAGGTGACCGACCAGTTGACGATGCAGAAGCAGCTGAGCAACGCGGTCAAGGCCGAGAACGCGCCCTGTCTGTTGCAGAACACCGGTGAGTACGTGACGAGTTGGGTCGCGCAGGGCGCGCTGGCCGACATCACGAAGTACGTCGGGTCGAGCAAGGACAGGTTCAACCCGGGCGCGTGGGCCGTCGGCCAGGTCCAGGGCAAGGTCTACGGCGTACCGACCGCCTCCGCACCGGCGTTCACGATCTACCGTACGGACATCTTCGCGAAGTACGGCCTCAAGGCCCCGGCGACCTGGGACGACTTCATCGCGGCGGGCAAGGTCCTGAAGAAGCACGGCATCAAGATCACCAACTACGCCGGTGAGGACCCCAGCACCCTGGAGGTGCTGGCCATGCAGGCGGGCGCCCACTGGTACGCCATCGACGGCGACGCCTGGAAGGTGGACTTCCAGGACGCGGGCAGCCTCAAGGCCGCGAAGGTGATCCAGGACATCATCGACAACGACCTCAACTCGAAGCTGTCCTTCGCCGACTACGCGGCCGTGCAGCGCAACTTCGACAAGGGTGGCACCGCGACCCGGCAGATCTCCACCTGGCAGATGTCCGGGATGGTGCAGAACTTCACCGACTCCTTCGGCAAGTGGGCGCTCGCGCCGTGGCCGACGTACAAGGGCGAGGCCGCGAAGACTCCGGCCGGGACCAACCAGAGCGGGAACCTGACCCTGGTGTCCAAGCAGTGCAAGCACCAACAGCAGGCCGCCGAGGCCGCGTTGTGGATGTCCACCGACACCGGCGCGGTCAAGACGATGGCGAGCCCGGAGACCGGCAGCGGTGTGATGCCAGCGCTGGCCGACAGTGACTCCTACGTCCCCGAGGCGATCTCGGAGAAGCTGCTCGGCTCCAACTACCAGTCGGCGCAGCAGATCGTGAAGGACAGCCTGTCGACTGTGACCACCGACTGGACCTTCGGCCCCGACTGGACCGCGATGTTCTCCGAGCTGCAGAGCCAGTGGGGCCAGGTGGTCGGCAAGAAGCAGACGGTCACAGAACTCCTCGCGCACATGCAGGAGTGGACGGTCAAGGATCTGAAGTCCCGCGGTATCAACGTCAAGGGCTGAGGCACATCCCGATGATTCGCTCACTGCGCTGGAAGGGTGCCGCGTTCACGGTGCCCTTCCAGCTCGGCTTCGTCTTCCTCTATCTGCTGCCGATCGGTTACGCCGTCTACCAGTCGCTGTATCGCTCGCAGTCCTCCGGTCTTGGCCTGGGCGGCACCACGGACGAGTTCTCCGGCCTGGACAACTACCAACAGGGCCTGACAGACCCGAAGTTCATGGGTTCCGTGCTGCGGGTGGTGCTGTTCGCCCTCGTGCAGATCCCGGTCATGCTGGTGATCAGCCTGGTGCTGGCGCTGCTCCTGGACTCCCTCACGTCCAAGGCGGCCGGCCGGTTCCGGATCATGCTGCTGGTGCCGTACATGATCCCGGGTGTGGTCGCCGCGCTCGTCTGGATCAACCTCTACAGCCCGGACGTCGGCCCGCTCACCCCGCTCGGCGACCTGTTCGGGCTCCACTGGAACTTCTTCGCGCCGTCGATGGTGTGGCCGTCCATCGGCAACCTGCTGACCTGGCACGGCATCGGCTACAACATGGTGATCATCTACGCGGCGCTGCAAGGCGTTCCGCGTGAGCTGTTCGAGGCCGCGCGGCTGGACGGCGCGAGTGAGTGGCGTATCGCTACGAGCATCAAAATCCCGTTCGTGCGGGGGGCGTTGGTGCTGACCGGGATGCTCTCGATCATCCAGATGCTGCAGATCTTCAACGAGCCAGCGCTGTTCCGGAACATCACCCCGCAGACGGTCGACGACAGCTTCACGCCCATCATGATCATCTACAACCAGGCGTTCAACGCGGGCAACTACCACTACGCCGCGGCTCTTTCGGTCCTGCTCGCGCTGATCCTCGGCGTCGCCTCCTTCCTCTTCTACCGGCTGACCTCGAAGGAGACCGACTGATGGCCACCACCGCGACGACCACTACCGCCGACTCCTCCAAGAGGTCTCCGGCTCCTTCGGCCCGGCGCCTCAACCGGCCTGATCCCAGGGCGCGTTCGCGTGGCGGTCAGCGGTTCGTGCTGGTCGGTCTAGTACTGGCCAGCGTGTACAGCCTGTTCCCGGTGTACTGGCTGATCATCGCCGCCACCAAGGACCGTACGGGCCTCTACCAGTCCAACGGCCTGTGGTTCTCCGGCTGGCACCTCTGGGACAACCTGCATCAGGTGTTCACCTACGAGGACGGCATTTTCCTGCGCTGGACGGCCAACTCGTTCCTGTACGCCGGTGTCGGCTCCCTCGGCGGCACGCTGATCGCCCTCGCGACCGGCTACGGCCTGGCCCGCTTCGACTTCCCCGGGCGCGGTGCCGTGTTCGCGGCCGTGGTCGGCTCGTTCCTGATCCCGATCGCGCTGCTCACGCTGCCGCTGTATCTGCTGTTCTCGGAGATCGGGCTGGTCGACACCCCGTGGGCGATGCTGATCCCCTGCCTGATCAACCCGTTCAGCGTGTACCTCGCCAAGGTGTACGTCGAGGCGACGATCCCCTTCGAGCTCTTGGAGGCGGCCCGGATCGACGGCGCAGGGGAGCTGCGGATCTTCTTCAGCATCGTGCTGCGGATGATGACGACGGGCGGCGCGACCGTCTTCCTGCTCGCCTTCGTCAACACCTGGAACGCCTTCTTCCTCCCCCTCACCGTCCTGCGCGGCGAGGAGAACTGGACGCTCAACCTGGGCCTGTACAACTGGTCCGGGAAGCGTGCGGAGTCCGGCGTCGACCTCACGAGCCTGGTCCTGACCGGTGCGCTGCTCTCCATCGTTCCGATGGCGATCATGATGGTGGCGATGCGTCGGTACTGGCGTACGGGGGTCACCATGGGGGCCCTCAAGTGACCCTGATCAAGGGGCACTTGAGGGTTCCTCTGCCGGCTGCTGCTCTTCTCCGGGCTACTTGTTGGTCTTGGGCAGTGGCAGTCCCGGCGGGCTGATCTCCGACTTGGTCACGGCCTCGTCGGACCTGGAGGGTGGCGCCTGCGCCGGAGCAGGTGCCGACGACGTACCGGTACCGTCAAGGCCGTTGCCGTGGTCATCCGTTCACCGCCGACTCCAGTACCCGCGCACCCCGTGCCGTCCGTTCCGCGTCGCGCTTGGCGACCTCCTCGCGGACGATCGGGATGACGTGCCGGCCGAAGTCGATGGCGTCGCCCAGCAGGTCGTAGCCACGGGCGGAGAGGATGTCGACGCCGAGGTCGTAGTAGTCGAGGAGGGCCCGGGCCACGGTCTCGGGGGTGCCGACCAGGGCGTTGGAGTTGCCCGCTCCTCCGGTGGCTGCGGCGGTCGGGGTCCACAGGGCGCGGTCGTAGCGCTCGCCCGCCTCGGCGATCGCGATCAGGCGCTGCGAGCCTGAATTCTCGGGCTGGGCCTGGCTGTTGTGGCGCTTGCTGATCAACTCGCCCCGTTCCCTGCGGGCGTTGATCACGCCGACCGTGCGGTGGGCCTTCTCCCAGGCCAGTTCCTCCGTCGGGGCGATGATCGGGCGGAACGCCACCTGGATGCGCGGTACGTCAGTGCGGCCCGCTGCCTTGGCGGCGGCCTTCACCGCCTCGATCTGCTCGGCGGTCTTCTCCAGGGGCTCGCCCCACAGGCAGTAGATGTCGGCCTCGGCACCCCCGGCGGCGTACGCCGCGGGCGAGGAGCCGCCGAACGAGACGTTCGGGCGCGGCTGTTGGACCGGGAAGACATCGCTGACGAAGTCGTGGAAGCGGTAGTGGTCGCCCTCGTGGTCGAAGGACTCATGGGTCGTCCAGATCTTCTTGACGATCCGGATGTACTCCCGGGTGCGGGCGTACCGCTCGTCCTTGGTGAGGGTGTCGCCCTCGCGGCCCTGCTCCTGGTCGTTGCCGCCGGTGATGAAGTGGACGGTCAGCCTGCCCTCGCTGATCTGGTCGAGGGTGGCGAACGTCTTGGCGGCGAAGGTCGGGTAGGAGACGTTGGGGCGGTGGGCCAGGAGGATTTGGAGACGGTCCAGTTCGCCGGCGATGTACGCGGCTGCGGGCGCGGGATCCGGCGAGCCGGAGCCGTAGGCGAAGAGCACCCGGTCCCAGCCGTGGTCCTCGTGCGCCCGGGCGAGCCGGAGCGTGTAGTCCCTGTCGAAGGCGGCGCCGGAGCGCGGGGTGGTCTCGGAGCCGTCGTTGGTCGCGGCGATGCCAAGGAATTCCACGGGCATGGGAAACGGCCTTTCTCGGGTTCCCCTGAGCCGTCCGGGCAGGACGGAACAGCCCTGCGTACAGGGCGGAACAACCCTGCTTACGGCCGCAGTTGACGGCTCGTCAGAAAAGGTGGAGGCGCGGGGGAACGAAGGAGGGCGATGGAGCGTGAAGAAGGGAGATGGAGAGCCAGGGCCGGTCAGACGGCCCGGTGCCGAGTCAGGCGCGACACGCGGCGGAGCACACTCGACAGAGGTCGATGTGGCCGCGCGTGACCAAGCGCTGCTGCTGGGCATCCATGCGAACAATTGAGCAGCACGGCTCGCCCTACGTCAACTACCGCCCGGATCTCGGACCGTTGGCACAGATTGTGGGATCAGGTCATGGCAGGGGCTGTTCGGTCCAGATGATTTTGCCGTCGGCCGTGTAGCGGGTGCCCCAGCGTTCGGTGAGCTGGGCGACGAGGAACAGGCCCCGGCCGCCCTCGTCCTCGGTGCGGGCGCGGCGCAGTCGCGGTGAGGTGCTGCTGCCGTCGGAGACCTCGCAGATCAGGGCGCGGTCGCGGAGCAGCCGGAGCTGGACCGGGCCGGTGGCGTGCCGGAGGGCGTTGGTGATCAGTTCGCTGGCCACGAGTTCGGTGGTGAAGGCCAGTTCGTCCAGGCCCCAGGCGGTGAGCTGTTCGATGACGGCCGCGCGGGCGTGGGACACGAACGCCGGGTCGCGCGGCACCGGCCACTGGGCGACCTGGTCAGGACCCAACGCGTGCGTACGGGCGACCAGCAGGGCCACGTCGTCGCTCGGCCGGGCGGGCAGCAGGGCGTCGAGGACGGCCTCGCAGGTGTCCTCCGGTGCCCGGCCCGCGCAGGCCAGGACGGTGCGGAGGCGGTCCAGGCCGACGTCGATGTCCCGGAGCCGGTCCTCGATCAACCCGTCGGTGTAGAGCACGAGTTGGCTGCCCTCGGCGAGTTCGAGCTCGACGGTCTCGAAGGGCATCCCGCCGAGTCCGAGCGGCGGTCCAGGCGGCAGGTCGACGAAGTCCACGGTGCCGTCGGGGCCGACGACCGCGGGGACCGGGTGCCCGGCGCGGGTGAGGGTGCAGCGCCGGGACACCGGGTCGTAGACGGCGTACAGACAGGTCGCGCCGATGATTCCCGAGTCCTGGTGGGTGTTCTCGACGGCCCAGCCCTCGCCCCGGTCGAGCCGTCCGACGAGGTCGTCGAGGTGGGTGAGGAGTTCGTCGGGTGCCAGGTCCAGGGCGCAGAAGTTGTGCACGGCGGTGCGCAGTCGGCCCATCGTCGCGGCGGCGTGCAGCCCGTGTCCGACCACGTCGCCGACGACCAGGGCCACGCGCGCCCCGGAGAGCGGGATGACGTCGAACCAGTCGCCGCCGACCCCGGCCTGTGCGGGCAGATAGCGGTAGGCGACCTCGACGGCGTTCTGCTGGGACCGTCCCCGGGGCAGCAGGCTGCGCTGGAGGGCGAGCGCGGTGTTGCGTTCGCGCGTGTAGCGGCGGGCGTTGTCGACGCAGATCGCCGCGCGTCCGGCGAGTTCCTGGGCCAGGGACAGGTCGTCGTTCTCGAAGGGTTCGGGCCGCTCGGAGCGGTAGAAGCCGACCGAGCCGAGCGTCGTGCCCCGCGCGCGCAACGGCACGGTGATGAGGGAGTGGATCCCCGCCCGGAGCACCCGCTCGCCCCGCACGGGATCCTGCGCGATCCAGCCGCCGTCGACGGTCAGCGCCGGTTCGAGGACGGGCTTGCGGCTCTCCAGGGCGCGGGCCTGCGGGGTGGACGCGATGTACCGGACCTCGTCGCCGACCCCGTACAGCCAGGACTCGTCGTGCACGGCGCCCAGCGCGACCCGGCGCAGCGGGGTGTCGGCGCCCAGGTGCCCCGGTTCCTCACCCCTGAGCACGGAGTCGGGCAGGTCGACGGCGGCGAAGTCGGCGAAGCGGGGGACGGCGACCTGCGTGAGTTCCTCGGCGGTCCGGGTGACGTCCAGGGTGGTGCCGATCCGGACGCCTGCGTCGTGCAGCAGCTCCAGCCGGCGGCGGGCCAGTACGGCGAGCCGCCCGACGCCGGGTTCACCGACAAGGAGCAGCCATGCGTCGGTGTCGGTTGGTTCCGGCGCCGGGGGCGCTTCGGGGACCGCGCGCAGGACGACGGGGGGCTTTCGGGCCGGCTGCTGCGGCACGGGCGGGGCATCCACGGCCGGGGTGTGGCGCAGACGCGGGCCGCCGAGGACCCGGGCCTCGACGACCACACCCGTCTCGCCCGCCGCGCCCTCGACCTGGCGGCGCAGGAGGGTGGCGGTACGGCCGCCGGACAGCAGGACCTCGTCGAGGGTGCGGTGCGGGGCGGCGATCAGCGCTTCGGCCTTCTCGCGCAGGACCGCGAGGTCGATCGGGCCGAGGACGTCGCCGTCGGGGGCGGCTCCGTGGTTCGGGGCCATGTGCGGGGACCGGGGCTCGGCCTGGGACGGATGCCGGGGCTCGGCCGGCCATCCGCTCCCATGCGTGCCGTGGTCGGCCCGGCGGTACGCGGTGAGGAGCGCCCGCTCCCGCTCCGTGGCCTGCTCCAGCAGCCGCGTCTCGATGTCCCGGGCGGCTTCCCGTACGAGCCGCATCATCGCGGGGTCGCCGTCGTCGTGCAGACAGGTCAGGTCGAGGACGGCCTCGATACGGCCGCTGAGGGGGTTGCGGATAGGGGCGCCCGCGCAGGCGAACGGTTGCAGACAGTCGGCGAAGTGCTCACGGCCCGCGACGTAGACGGGGCTGCGCCCGGCGAGGGCGGTGCCGACACCGTTCGTACCCGCGGCCCGTTCGGAGGCGTCGAACCCGGGGGCGAAATTGACACCGTCGAGGCGGTCGCGGAGCGTGCGGTCGCCGCCGTAGCGCTCGACCATCCTGGCCTGCGCGTCGCAGAGCGCGACGGTCGTGTTCAGCTCGGCGAGCGATGCGGTGAGGCGCTCCAGGACGGGCTCGGCGGCATGCAGGAACCGGTGGTCGAGCGCCAGGTCGGGGGCGTACGGGATCAGCAGCCGGTCCGGCTCGACCCCCGCGTACCGGCACCGCTTCCATGAGTCGAGCACCGAGTCCCGGACATCCGAGTCGACCCGCGCACCGGCCAGAAACCGTTCATGGGCGTCTACCAGCCCACCGATGGCGTCCCAGGCGACGGACAACGGGATCACTTCCCTCAGGCGCTCTCCACTGTAGTCCTCGCACACCCTTTGTGGTACGGATCACAGACGGATCGCAGCGGGCCCGATCCTCACGCCCAGGTCCTCACGTCCGGGTCCTCACGTCCGGGGCCGGAAGTACGCCCCCGTCGACTCCTCCCCGGTGACCGTGGCCACACAACGCATGACGCGCAGTCCGTCGGCGTACTGGGTCGCCGTGGGCGGGAGCACGTCGATGATCCAGCGGGCGGGGTCGATGGCGAGGGCCTTCTCGCTCTGTCTGGAGGCGGCCAGGACCTTGCGGGAGCAGAGCTTGAGTACGTCGGGGTGCTTGATCAGTTCCTTCTGGTTGTTGGTCATCCCGTCGGACGGCAGCGGGGCTATCGCGAAGGTCTCCCACGGGTGCGACACCAGGCAGTCGGAGCGGTTCACGCTGACGATGCCGACGTTGACGACCATGCCGCTCCAGCACTCGGCGGTCGTGGTGCAGCGACCGCCCACGCCCTCGACACCGGCCGCCGGGCAGTCCTCGGTCGTCGTCGGCACACCGAATCCGGCGTTCTGGGCCTGGGCCGACGCGATCGCCCCGCCCGTACCGGCGGCGGAGGCGGAGGGTCCGGCGGTGGACGCCTTGGAGGTCGACGGCGGCAGGTACTGGTTCGCCACCGTCCCGCCCGTACCGACGACGACCACCCCCACGACCGCGACGGACACCCGCAGCCACCCCTTCTTCTTGCGTTCGGCGGCGGCATCGGACTGCGGGACGGTGGTGGGCGGGGCGGCGGGCTGCGGGACTGTGGGAGCGAAGGTGGGGGCGAAGGCGGCGGTGCGGACGCCCGGCGCATCCTCCGTCAGGTCTACGGCGGCCAGCGCGTCCCTGAGTGCCGCCGCGCTCGGCAGCCGGTCGGCCGGGTCCGGGGCCATGGCGTGGCGGAGTACCTCGGTGAGGCGCGGGCTCACTCCGGGCAGGTCCGGCAGCGGCCAGTCGTGCCGGACGATGACCTCCGCGATCCCGAGGCTGCCCTCCGCCGGGAAGTGCGGGGGCCTGCCGTGGACGAGGGCGTAGATCGTCGCGGCGAGGGAGTAGACGTCCCCGGCAGGGGTGGGCTCGGCCAGCCGGAACGCCTCCGGCGGGGCGAACGCGGGGGTCAACGCCTCCCGGGTGACCGAAAGTTCCTGCCCTGGACGGGGCATCGCGGCCAGCCCGAAGTCGGCGAGGCCGACATTGCCGTACCGGTCGATCATGATGTTGCCGGGCTTGATGTCGCGGTGCAGTACGCCGGAGGCGTGGGCGGCGGCCAGGGCATCGGCGATGCGTACGCCGATGTCCCGGGCCTCGGCGGCCGGGAGCGGGCCCGTTCGGTGGAGCCGGTCGCCGAGCGAACCGCCGGGGCACAGCTCCAGGACCATGTACGGACGGCCGTTGTCGAGCACCCCGGCGTCGTACACCGCCACCACGTGCGGGTGGCCGGAGAGCTGACCGGCCGCCGTGACCTCGCGCAGGAAACGCTGCCGGTCGCGGTCGGTGGCCAGGACGCGGCTGTCCATCTTGAGGGCGACCTCGCGGCCGACGGCCAGTTGGCGGGCCCGGTACACGGTGGCGAACCCGCCCTGCCCGAGGACCTCGACGACCTCGTAGCCGGGCACGCCCGTACGTTCGAACTGCATGCTGCCGTACTCCCCCACCAGCGAGGCGTGTTGAGAGCGCCGAGAGTAGTGCACCGGAAAGTCCCGGGCGCTCCCGGTCTGGTCGATGACATGCTGATCGGGTGAGCAGACCGGAGATCGTGATCAGTTTCGCCCCTGAGCTGCGGCTCTTCGTCCCGGCGGAGCGGCGTGCGGGGCCTACGACCGTGATCACCGACGGGTCGTCCTCGCTCGGGCACGTGGTGGAGTCGCTGGGCGTGCCGCTCACCGAGGCCGGACGGCTGCTGGTCGACGGCCGGGAGATGCCGGTGTCCCATGTGCCGGTCGCGGGCGAGACGGTGGAGGTCGGCGCCGTCGTCCGGCCGCAACGGGTCCCGGGAGCGCCGCTCCGATTCCTGCTCGACGTGCACCTGGGCACGCTCGCGCGCCGGCTTCGCCTCCTTGGCGTGGATGCCGCGTACGAGAGCGAGGACATCGGCGATCCGGCGCTGGCCGCGCTGTCGGCGGCGGAGCGGCGGGTGCTGCTGTCGCGGGACCGGGGGCTGCTGCGGCGCCGGGAGCTGTGGGCGGGCGCGTACGTCTACAGCGACCGTCCGGACGACCAACTCCGGGACGTACTGGACAGGTTCGCGCCCGCGCTCGCCCCCTGGACGCGGTGCACCGCCTGCAACGGACGGCTGGAGCAGGCCGACAAGGAGACTGTCGGGGAGCGGCTGGAGCACGGGACGCGACGGACGTACGACGTGTTCGCGCAGTGCGTGGAGTGCGAGCGTCTGTACTGGCGGGGCGCGCACCACGCGCGGCTGGAGGCGATCGTCGAGGGGGCGATGCGGGAGTTCGGCGGGGCGGCGGGGCTGTCGGTGTGAGCACGCGCCGACGTCACCGGGCCCGGAGGCCGCCCGTGTGAGACGGCTCACGATTGAGGCGTCGATCGGCGACGACGGGGGGAGACTCCGTAAATAAAGATGCAGGCATCATTTGTGTCGCCCGTCCGCCCTCACCCCTTCTGCTCCTGGACACCACCCCGTCACGCGGACTGGGCACGCTCCTGCCGTCCGCTTGCTTCGCTCTTCATTTCCCCCCGTTCGCCCCGTTCCGCGTGGGCGCCACGCGGAAGGACGACGCGCGCTGTGTCCTCATTGCCGATAGTCCCCATAGCCCCGCCCGCCTCCACGGTCCCGCTCCCTCCCCAGGACGCCACGGACCGCACCCTCACCCCTGCCCGCCCCCCACGGTTCCCCAGCGCCCGGCACGCTCGCCGGGTGCTCTGTCTGCTGCCGCTCCTGCTCATCGGGGTCTGGGCGGCGGACAACTGGCGGGTACTGCACGACGGTGCCCGGCAGCTCACCACCGCCGACCCCGGCTGGCTGGCGATCGGGGGCGCGTTCACCCTGCTGTGCTGGATCTCCGCCGCGTTCGCCCGGCAGGGGGCGATCCCGGAGCGGCTGCCGCCCGGGCTGCTGCTGGCCTCGCAGTTCGCGGCGGGCGCCGCCAACAACGTGCTTCCGGCAGGTCTCGGCGCCCACGCGGTCACCCTGCGCTTCCTCACGGGCCGAGGCATCCCGCTGGCCCGAGCCACGGCATCCCTGGCCCTGTACTCCCTGGTCAAACCGGTGGCGAAGATCCTGGTGATCCTGGCGCTGCTGGCCACCTTCCCGACGTCCCTCGGCGCGACCGACCTCCTCCCGGACGGCGGAACCCTGCTGCCCATCGGCGTGGGCGTGGCCGCCGCGGTGGCCGCCGTGACACTGCTCCTGACCCTCGTACGTCCGCTGCGGCGCCCCCTGCTCGACGGTCTGCGCACCGCCCTGACCGACGCGCGGCGGCTGCACACCCGGCCCGCCCGGGTACTCGCCCTCTGGGGCGGGGCCGCGGGCTTCTCCCTGTGCCAGGCGGCGGTACTGGCCAGTGTCGGGGCCTCGCTGGGCCTGCCGGTGCCGTGGCCGGACGTGCTCTTCGCGTACCTCGCCGCGAGCGCCGCCGTCGGCGCCGTACCCGCACCGGCCGGAATCGGCCCGGTGGACGCGGCCCTGGTCTTCGCCCTGGCAGCACTGGGCGCCCCACTCTCCCTGGCCGCAGCGACGGTCGTCGGCTTCCGAGTCCTGACGGTGTGGCTGCCGCTGCTGCCGGGGGCACTGGTGCTGACGGTGCTGGTGCGGAACAAGGTGTTGTGAGGCGGCGGGGTGCTTTGGTGCACCCCGGTGTCCTGACCCGCTCAGGTGCGTTGATGCGCCCGGTGCCGTGGCGCACCCGGGCGCCGTGACCGACCCAGGTGTCGTGGCGCGCCAGGGCGAAGCGACCCGCCCGGAGGCCGTGCCGCACCCAGGTGCGGTGACGCGCCCGGTGCCGTGACGCGCCGGGGCGTCGTGACGCACCTGGGCGCCGTGACCGCCCCAGGTGCGTCACCCCATCCAGGTGTCGTGACCCATCCAGGCGTCGTGGCGCGCCAGGGCACAGCGACCCACCCGGAAGCCGTGCCCCACCCGGAGGCCGTGACGCACCCAGGTGCGGTGACGCGCCCGGTGCCGTGACGCGCCAAGCGTCGTGGTGTACGTCGTCTTCAGTCCCTGCGGGCCACCAGGCGGTACGCGTTGGAGACTCCCAGGCGGTGGGAGAGGGGGCGGACGGCGAAGCGGTCCAGGAGGGTGGCCAGGATCAGGAGGGGGACGCCTGCCAGCAGTAGGAGTCCGCGCAGCGTGCGGCGCCAGGCGGTCGGGGGCTGTGGGAGCCACGGGAGGTTGTCGCGCGGGGCCGTGTTGTCCAAGGCCAGCCAGACGGCGGCCAGCAGGTCGACCGGGTCGTGCGGCTCGGCGTGTTGCTCCAGTACGACCGTGAAGCCGAGGTCGGTGAGGCGTCGGCGGAGGTTGTCCACGGGGACGAAGTGCAGGTGCTGGGGCTGGAGCCAGGGCAGCCACCAGCGGCCGAGGAGGCGGGCGTAACGGCTGTCGGGGTCGGGGACCTCGATCACCACGTGGCCGCCGGGTCGGATCGCCTGTCGCGCGGCCTCCAGTTCGCGCGGGGGCTCGGTGCTGTGCTCCAGGTAGTGGAACATGCTCACGACGTCGTAACGGGCGGCGAGTTCGGGCGCCAGCTCGGTGAAGCTCCCCCGGTAGCCGCGCTCGACCCGCCCTTCCCGCTCGGCGAGCTCCGCGCCGTCGGTGAAGTCGAGCCCGTCGAAGGTCGTACCGCTGTGGACATTCCGCGCGGCCTCGCAGAAGTGGCCGTGGCCGGTGCCGACGTCCAGCCAGGTCTTCGGCGCGTCGTCGAAGGGCAGCAGGGCCCGGGCACGCTGCTCGTACATCTTCGTACGGCCCGCGAACGTGTTGCCGAGCTGCTTCTCGCCGAGTCCGTCGTAGAAGTCGCGGTAGTAGAACTCCAGCCCGGCGGCGCTGAGTCGGGGGTTCTGGAAGGTGTGCCGGCAGTCCTGGCAGCGGTCGAGCACGAACCGTCCGGGCTTGTGCTGGAGCAGGTCGGTGGTCCGCACCCGCGTCTGCAGCTTGGCCGAGCCGCACCAGGGGCAGGTGGTGCGCGGGGGTTCGAAGAAGCGGTCGAGGCCGAAGGCCAGGTCGGCCTGGTAGGTGGGCCGGAGGGCGGCGACCTGCTCCGCCTTGTCATCGCTCTTGCTCTTGCCCTTGCTCTTGCCATCGGCCTTGGCGTCGGACTTGCCCTCGGTCTGTGGCTCGTGCTCGTCGTCGCTCATTGCCGTCGTCTCCTTCATGCCGTCGTCTCAGGCCGTCTGCTGGGCGGGCGCGCCGATGGCGAGTCGCTCAAGATGCGTGGCCGCCGCGGAGGCACCCCCGGCGGCCCGGAACGCGGTACGGATCCGGCCCGCCGCGAAGCGGTAACCGGGCTCGTGCAGTACGGCGTCGATCGCGGCGCCCAGTTTCGGCGCGGTGACCCGCCCGAACCGCACCCGGATGCCCGCACCGGCCTCGACGACCTGACCGGCGACCACGGGCTGGTCGTCCCGGATGGGCGCGACGACGAGCGGCACCCCGTGCCAGAGCGCCTCGCACACGGTGTTGTGCCCGGCGTGGCAGACGACGGCGTCGACCCGTTCGAGGAGCGGGAGTTGGGGGACGGAGGGCACGATCAGCACGCCCTTGTCCTCCCCGGTGCTGGGGAGGACGCCCGCCGGGTCGACGATCACCGTCTGCGTGCGGTCCGCCCGTTCATGCGCGGCGGCCCGACACTCACTCAAGAAGCGTGCGCCGACATCCGTGTTGGCGGTGCCGAGGGTGACGAGGACGGTCGGGCGGGCGGGGTCGAGCCAGTCCCAGGGGAAGCCGGACGGGGCGGGCCGGTCGGCGACGGACGGGCCGACGTAGCGGATCTGGTCGCCTGTCCGGGCCTCCGGGCCGACGAACTCCGGTGTACTGAAGGCCAGTACGAGGTGCGGGGAGAACCGTGGATCGGCGACACCGGGGCTGCCGATCCGTTCCCGGAGGCCGCCCAGCAGCTCGTTCAGCCACTCCTCGACCTTGGGCATGCCGGAGAGTACGTCGGTGAACTCGGCGGAGGTGGTGGCCGAGGTGGCCCAGGGCAGGCCCAGCCGCTCGGCGACGAGGCCACCGGCGAGCGCCTGTTGGTCGGCGACGACGACGTCCGGCCCGAACTCCCCCACGGCGGCGGCCACTCCGGGAGCCATCTCCTCGGCGAGCGGGGCGAGGAAGCGTTCCCAGAGGAACTTCAGCGCCTCGGGCCCCCGCAGGTCCGGCGGCCGTACGCCGTCACCGGAGCCGGGGACGGGCCCCGCGCACGGGAAGACGGTGGCGTCCGCTCCGGCGAGCCTGTGCACCAGCCCCGGATCGGCGCACGCCCAGGCCGACTCGTGCCCGCGCGCGGCGAGTTCGGCGGCGACCCCGACGGCCGGGTTGATGTGCCCGACGAGCGGCGGCACGACGAACAGGAACCTGGAACGGCTCACCGCGCGTCCGCCCCCGCCAGCTGAACCGGAACGGGACCGGCGGAGCCGTGGATGAGCGACAGGATGTGCCCGCCCACGGTCCCCGACGCCTCGACGAGCACGGAGTGTTCGTGCCCCGGTACGACGACGGTCCGGCAGTCGGGCAGCAGAGCCTCCAGCCAGGGCGCGTGCTCGGCGAGGTCGGAGTCACCCCCGTACAGGCCAAGCACCGGACAGCGTACGGAACTTATCTCGGCCTCGGTCAGCACGCGGCTGGCCGGGATGTCCTGGGCGAGCGTCGTCTCGCGGGCCAGCCGGGCGGCGCCCTTGGCCAACCGGGCGGTGTTCTGGCTGCGGTTGGCGGTGATCCAGGCGATGGCGTCGGCCTCGTTGTGGGCGAGTTCGTGCATGACCCGGCCGAGGATGCCGTCGAGTTTGCCCGCCCAGGCGGCGGTTGCCGGTTCGGACTCGATGAGGGAGACGCTGGCGGTGCGCTCGGGGTGGCGGGCCGCGTAGCCGAACGCGACTGTTCCGCCGTAGGAGTTGCCGACGAGATGGACCGGGCCGGTCACCTCCAGACGGTCGAGAAGGGCCTCCAGGTCGTCGATGTTGTCGTCGAGGGTGTAGCCGGTCGCGGGGCGGGTGGAGCGGCCGTGGCCGCGCAGGTCGTACATGACGACGTCGATGCCGGAGGCGGCGAACGCCGGTGCCACGGTGAAGTAGTAGCTGGCCAGGCTGTCGGTGAGCAGGCCGTGCACGAGTACGGCGGTGGCGGTGACCGGACGGTCACCGCGCGGCCCGATGCGCTGGGCGTGCAGGCGCAGACCGCCCCCGATGTCGACGATCGCCATGGTCAGCCCGCCTCCGCCGCTTTGAGGCTGGCGACGACGTGCTCCACCAGCCGTCCGACGGTGAGTTCGATGATCTCGTCGAACTCCATCCCGGCCAGGAACTCGGCGAAGTTGACCCGGTTGCCGTACTTCTCCTCCAGCAGCCCGGCCAGGGTCACCAGGTCGATGCTCTCCAGCTCCAGGTCGCGGTTGAAGGTGGTGTCCATACGGATCTCGACGTCGTCGAGGCCGTACTCGTCGAGGAGGGTCGCGAGCATGCCCGCGATGTCGGCGAGCACGGCCTCCTCGTCGGCGGTCCCGATCTTCTGCCCGTTGAGGCTCATAGCTCCAACTCCCTTTCCTCGACTGCCTCTACTGCTTCCGCTACTGCTTCCGCTGTGGCTGATCCGGTCGTCCAGGCGACGACGTACTCCCTCTCCGGCAGTCCGGGGGGATTGCCGGTCCGCTCGTGGTGCACGGTGTAGGCGGGCGCGAGCCGCCCGGAGACCAGCAACCTGTCGGCGGCCGGCACCTCCCGTACGGCGAAGTCCCTCGGCCTGCCCCCGAATCCGGTGCCCTCCGCCTTCGCGACCGCTTCCTTGGCGGCCCAGAAACGGGTGAACCAGAGCGCCTCGGAGTCGCCCGTGGCGGTGGACTGGGCCCGGAGGAGGGCGAGTTCGGCCGGGTTGAGGGCGGTGGCGAGGGTCGAGGCGTCGCGGTGGACGACTTCCTCGATGTCGATACCGGGCCCGGTGCCGGGGGCTCCGGGGGCGGAATCGGTCCGGCGCGGCCGTACGATCGCCACCCCCGCCTCCCCGGAATGGGCGAGCGAGATGTCCAGCGGGGGCAGGGTCCGGCCGTGCAGCCCGGTGACGTAGGGCCGCCCGGACGACGGGTCGTTGTGCACCCGGATCTCGGCCGGGAACACGCCTCCCTCGCCTTCCTTCTCCCAGAGCCACCGTCGGACGGCGTCCTTGGCCGCGATCCGGCCGAGCAGCCACTGCCGACGACCACGCGGAGCGTGCCGCTCGTACAGCGAACGCTCCTCGCCGCCAAGGGAGTTGCGCATGATGAGGTCGCGGGAGGCGAGGTCGGGCCAGCGTTCGTGGAGCAGTACCCAGTTGCCCGGCCGGGCCTCGGAGAGGGTGTTGCGCTCGGGGAAGCGTTCGACGGGCCTGGTCTGGGGGTCGTTGTCGAAACGCCGGTCCTGCCAACCGCTGAGCACGGCCCAGACCCGGCCGCCGACGGTGAGTTGTATGTCGGCTTCGAGGAGGGTGTCGGTGAGCTTGGTGATCCGTACGAAGCAGTCGACATCGGTGCCGGGGGTGGGATGAGCCCCGTAGAACCGCATCTCCCGCATGCCCACCGGGAACACGACCGTCCGCTCGGTGCGCGTCGCCATGATCCAGTACCCGAGGATCTGCCCCACGTTGTCGAGGAGGGACCCGGGCGCGGGCGGGGTGGTGATGACCCCTCGTACGTGCGCCTCGCCCATCGCGGTCAGCTCGGTGACCCCCTGGAACGCCGGGCCGTGGAACATCCAGCGCTCGGAGTAGAGCTGGGCGGCGGTGTGGTCGGGGGCGCGTTCGGTGGAGGGGGTGACGGGCCAGGGGGTGGGGCGGGTCCCGGGGTCCGGATACGCCGGGGCGAGTTCGACGGTGGCCCGGGCTCGGGGGCCGAAGGAGACGGCACGGTGGGTGGGGGTTCCGGGGACGGGGGTGACCGTCACGTCCACGTCGAGGGGCGGGGTGGCGGTGAGCCACTGGTCGAAACGGGCGTTGTGAACGGCGACGGCTGTGGGCGGGGGCCCGGGTTCCGCCGCCTCCGCTGCTTCCATGATGTGCTGCACGATCGTCGTCGCCGGGACCACCGGCCAACGGTCGGCGACGTCCGGCCAGCCGGGGCGCTGCGGAAAGAAGCAGTGGTCCAGGAGGTACGGCATGGAGTCCGGGGATACGTGGACCGTGGTGTGCCATGCGGCGTCGGCGGGCTGGGGCGGGGTGAGCGGTCGTCCGCCGGGGACGGCGGACCGGGGGTGCGGGGGCAGGGCGCCGGGGGTGCGATGGGGTGCGCCGAGCCCGGCGGGCGTGCCGAACGCCCGGGGAGAAACCCCGGCGGGCGCGATGCCGGCCGCACCGGCCAAGCCCGCACCCCGCACAGGCCCACCCGGGCCGTCACCACGCCCCGTGGGCGTGAGAGGCGGCCCGGAGAACCCTGCGGGCGTGACGAACCCCTGGGGAGAGACCCCGGCCGGTGCGGCACCTGCCGGGTCGGCCGAGCCCGCAGTCCTCGCAGGCCTGCCCGGGCCCTGAGCCGCGCCGCCCGCGTACGCCTCGGCGGCGCCCGGACGGTGACGGCCCGCGCCGATCAGTTCGGCGGCCGTGTCCGCCGTCTCCCGTAGCAGGGCGCGGAGTTCGGCGGCGGCTGGGAAGCGGCCCGCGAGGGCATCCAGCGGTGATGTCTGTCCGGTGGTGCCCGGGAGCCCGGCAACGCCGGGTGTCTCGGGGGCACCCGACGCGCCTGCGGCACGCGCCCGTTGAGCCGGAACCGGAGTCGAGGCGGCGTCCGGGAGGCTTACAGCGCCGGGCGTCCCTGGGGCTCCCAACGCCCCTGCGGCACCCGCCCGTTGAGCTGAGACCAGCGCCGAGGCAGCGTCCACCGGCGACGCCGGTCCCGCTGCGCCCAGGAGGCCAGCAGCAGCGGACGCCTCCGTGGCCCCCAATGCCCTTGCTGCGACCGTCCGTTGAGCCGAAACCGGCGACGGACCGACGCCCGGCAGCGCGGTGGCAGCCGACGTCCCCGTGAAGTTCCGCCCCGGGCTCAGTTCCGCGCGCAGTCCGGTGAGTGTTCCTTCGTCGAGGGAGACGAGGGCGCCGCCCAGGTCCAGCCGGACCGGTGGACGGGCCGACGGCCGGTCCCCCCGCACGGGGCTTCCGGCGCCGGCCGGTTCCGTGGAGCGGTCGGAGGGACCGGCGACATGGAGGGCGATGTGGGGAGCGGCCTCGTTGCCGGTGGCCTCGCTCCTGGCGGGCGACGGCAGCGCCGGTGCCGTCGCCCGCCCCGCCACCCACAACGCCGTGGCCACGCGCCGGAGTTGCGCGAGGCCGTCGCGGTGCGGGGAGTTGGCGGCCACGACCAGATGATCGTGCCCGGACAGCGTGTCGCCGATGAGGGAGCCGAGTTGGCCGGTGCCGACCTGGACGAAGGTCCGGTGTCCGGCCGCGTACATCGCCTCGACCAGCTGCCGGAAGCGCACCGGTTCCAGCAGATGCCGTACGAACAGCTCACGCACCGCCGATTCGCCCGACGGAAAGGGCGCCGCCGTCGTTCCCGACCAGACCGGGACCGTCGGCGGCTGGAGCTCGAAGCTGCTCGCGGCCTGCTCGATCGGGGCCAGATACGGCGCCAACATCGGTGTGTGGAAGCCCGATTGGAAGGGCAGCACCTGGCTCAGCACGCCCCTCGCACGGAACGCCCGTACGAACTCCTCGACCGCCGCCTCCGGACCGCACACCATCGACTGGCTGGGCGCGTTGTCGTGCGAGAGCACGATTCCGGCGTCCGCCCAGCCCTCCTCGGCGAGTGCCGTGAGGACCCGTTCGGCGGGTGCGCCGATCGCCCCGAAGGCCAGCCCCGGCACGGTCACCGAGTCGGGGTCGAAGGTCGCCATGAAGGCGCCGACCTCGTCGGCGTCGTACAGGCCTGCGGCTGCCATCGCCGTCCATTCGCCGACGCTGTGCCCGGCCACCGCGTCCGGGACGACGCCCATGCGGCGCAGCGCCCGGTCGAGCAGCAGCCCGACCCCGACGACCCCGAACCCGTGCCGGCCGACGTCCCCGACCTCGGCCCGTTCGTCACCGGCCGACAGGACTCCGTCCAGGCCGAAGTGCGCGGCGATGTCGTCGACTCGGGGGTCGAAGTCGCCCTCCAGGCCAGGGAAGACGAAGGCCAGCCCTCCCAACTCCCCATCCGTGTCCGCCTGTAGTGGCTCCGGGCGGAACCAGACATCGCTACGCCCGTGCCACGCCCGCCCCTTGGCGACCGCCCGGCGCGCCAGCGTGAGTCGCTTCGCGGTCGGATCGACGATGCCGAGCCGAGTCCGCCCGGCCTGTGGATGTGTGCGCGTGGCGTCGAGACCGGCGGCGAGTACGGCCGTGTCGTCCGCGTCCAGGAGGGCGGCGAGGCCCTCGGGGGACTCGGCGGCGAGCAGCAGGACACGCTCGGGCTCGACGACGGCCACCGACGGTACGACAGGAGAGGCCACCTTCCTGGCGCCGGCCCGCGCCCCCGGCGCCTCCTCCAGCACCACATGCGCGTTGATCCCGCCGAACCCGAACGCGTTGACCGCCGCCCGCCGCACCGGCTGCTCTGCCGTCGTCTCCCAGGGCGCAGCCTTGTCCAGCGGGCGGAACCGGGTGGCCGCGAGGGCCGGGTTCGGGTCGTCGCAGTGGAGGGTGGGCAGGAGCATGCCGTGGTGGACGGCGAGGGCCGCCTTGACCAGGCCGGCGACCCCGGCGGCGGGCATGGTGTGCCCGATCATCGACTTCACGGAGCCGATCACCGCCGTACCGCCACTGCCGCCCGAGCCCTCCCCCGGCCCGAACACCTCGGCCAGCGTGGTCAGTTCGGCCGCGTCTCCGGCGGGGGTCGCCGTGCCGTGGGCTTCCAGGAGGCCAAGCGAGCCCGGCTGGGCCGGGTCGAGTCCGGCGGCACGCCAGGCCTGGCGTACGGCGTGGGTCTGGCCGCCGGGGTCGGGGTTGACGAGCCCGGCGGCGCGACCGTCGCTGGCCACGCCGGTGCCCCGGATGACGGCGTAGATCCTGTCTCCGTCGCGCTCGGCGTCCGCGAGGCGCTTGAGGACGACCACGCCGGTGCCCTCACCGATGAGGATGCCGTCGGCGCCCCGGTGGAAGGGGCGGATGCGCTGGCTGGGCGAGAGGGCGCGGAGCTGCGAGAAGACGCTCCACAGGGTGATGTCGTGGCAGTGGTGGACTCCGCCGGCAAGCATCAAGTCACAGCGGCCCGAGGCCAGTTCGTTCACCGCCTGGTCCACGGCCACGAGCGACGAGGCACAGGCCGCGTCCACGGTGTACGCCGGTCCGCGCAGGTCGAGCCGGTTGGCGACCCGGGAGGCGGCGAGGTTGGGCACCAGCCCGATCGCCGACTCGGGGCTGTCCGGACCGAGGCGATCCGTGAACGCCGTACGGACGCGGTCCAGTTGGGCGGGATCCAGGTCAGGCAGCAACTCCCCGAGCGTGCGGACGAGTTGGCCCGCCGTCCGGACCCGCTGGTCGAGCCGGACGAGGCCGGGGGTGAGATAGCCGCCCCGGCCGAGGACCACGCCGATCCGGTGCCGGTCGGGCAGCCAGCCGTCCAAGTCCCCGCGTCCCTCGCCTCCTTGCTGTGTGTCGGCGAGGGCGGCGGCGGCCACGTTGAGGGCGATCAGCTGGTCGGGCTCGGTGCCGGACACGGAGTTCGGCATGATCCCGAACCGGGTGACCTCCACCTCCGCCAGCTCGTCCACGAACCCGCCGCGTCGGCAGTACACCTGGTCGGCGACGGCCCGGTCACCGGCGGAGTCCGGCCGGTAGTAGGCGTCCGCGTCCCAACGCCCGTCCGGTACCTCGGTGATGGCGTCCGTACCGGCGAGCAGGTTCCGCCAGTAGGCGTCGAGGTCGGCGGCGCCGGGCAGCAGCACCGACATGCCCACGATGGCCACGGGGGTGGACGTGCCGCCCGCCCCCTCTGTGTGACGTTCCGTCATGTCGGCTACCAGCCCGACGAGGTGTAGACGACGGCGCCCGCCGACTCCTCGCCCCAGGCCAGTTCCCTGAGCAGCGCGGCCGTGCCCTCCTCGGGGTCGATGAGCCTGACCCCGCGCCGGGCGTACTCGCGCCCGAGTTCGGGGGTGACCATGCCGGTGTGGCCGCCGGTCGGTGCCCATGGCCCCCAGTGCACGGTCAGGGCCCGCTGTCCGCTCCGGGCCGCCCAGGCGGCGCCGAGGCTCTGGAGGGCGTCGTTGGCGGCGGCGTAGTCGACCTGGCCCCGGTTGCCGAGGACAGCGGAGATGCTGCCGAACAGGACGGCGAAGGCAGGGCTGTTGGGGAGTTGTTCCAGTGCGGCGAGCAGGGTTTCGGCGCCGCTGATCTTCGTCCCGTACACGCGCTGGAAGGACTCGGTGGTCTTCTCGGCGATGAGCCGGTCCTCGATCACCCCGGCCGCGTAGACGACCCCGTCGAGGCGGCCGTGTTCGGCGTGGATCTCCTTGACGGCCTGGAGCGCCGCGTCCTGTTCCCGGAAGTCGACGGAGTGGTAGCGGGCCGGGCTGCCGAGGGCCTGGAGTTCGTCGAGGGTGGCGGTGATCTCCCGCTGGGCGAGCAGGAGTTCGGCCTCACGGTTGATCTCGGCGGGCTTCAGTCCGCCCCGGGCGGCGAGGACCGCGCGCAGTTCGGCCTGCGTACGGGCGGCTGCCGTGGCCGCGTCCTCCGGGCCGTCCGGTGCGGGGGTGCGGCCGAGCAGTTCGATCCGGCAGCGGGAGGCGGAGGCCAGCGCGGCGGCGAACTTCGCGGTGATGCCCCGCGCCCCACCGACCAGCAGGACCACGCTGTCACGGTCCAGCCCGACGGCGGCGGCCTCGGCGGCACCGTCCCCGGCGGGTCCGGCACCGGTGGTGCCGAGTGCGCCCAGCGGGGTCTCGACCAGCTCAAGTCCATGGCGCCCGGCGGCGGTTCGCAGGACGACCGGCGCCCGGTCGGAGGCGAGCAACTCGGCGAGCAGGGCATCGGCAACGGCACCCGCGCCCGCCTCCCCCGCCCCGAGGTCGATGATCCGGGCGTCCGTCTCCGGGTACTCCCGGGCGACGGTACGGAAGAGCCCGTGCAGCCCGGCCGACCTCAACTCGCCCTCGCCCGGGGCGCCTTCCGCAGCCACCCGCACCGCGAACAGCCAGCGCGGGCCGAGCCCCAGGGCCGCCTTGAACACGGGGAACGCGTCGGGCAGCACGGGAGGCCTGGACGCGGCCAGCGGATCGAGGAACAGCACCCCGTCGACCGGCCCGTCGGCCTCGGTCAGCAGATGCTCGGGGCCGAGGACGACCGCGTCGGCGCCATGCCCGACGAGCCGGGCCACGACCTCACCGGCCACCACACCCTCGTCGTCGTCACCGAGCACCACGAACCGCTTGCCGCCGAGCACAGCGGAGAAATCGGCATCCCCGTCCTGCTGCTCCAGCAGCACAGGCCGCAACTGGAACCGCTTCGGCGCCTCACCGACGACCTCGGGGTACGCGTCGGCCACCGGCTCCTCGGCCTCCTGGGCTTCGGCGCCCGGCCCAGCGAGCCGCGCCGCCAGCCACCCGGTGACCGAGGCCGCCGTACGGGCCTTGGCGAGGTCCTCCAGCTCGGCATCGTCGAGCGCGGTGATGTCACCGCCGCCCCCGACCCCGAGCCGCTGGGCCAACTCGCCCGCGATCTCGGCCCGCTTGATCGAGTCGATACTGAGATCGGCCTCCAGATCGAGATCCGGCTCGATCATGTCCACGGGATATCCAGTGCGCTCACTGATGATCTCCAGCACCACACCCAACACATCCGCCTCCGAGAACCCCACGGCGGCAGAAGCAGGAGCGGCAGCAAGTGCGGGCGGAGACACGGCCGTTGTGGTGAGCCGCGCCGCCAGCCACCCCGTCACCGCAGCCGCCGTACGAGCCTTGGCCAGATCCTCCAACTCGGCATCACCGAACGAGCTGACATCCGCACCCCCGACCCCGAGCCGCTGGGCCAACTCGCCCGCGATCTCGGCCCGCTTGATCGAGTCGATGCTCAGATCCGCCTCCAGATCGAGATCCGGCTCGATCATGTCCACCGGATACCCCGTGCGCTCACTGATGATCTCCAGCACCACACCCAACACATCCGCCTCCGAGAACCCCACAGCGGCGGGGGCCGGAACGGGAGCGGGTACGGCGTACAGCGCCGGCGGATACGTGGGGGCGGCGGGTACCGCCTGGGGTGCCTCGGCAGCCCACACGGGCTCCGGTGCCGCCGCCGGGCCGGGTATCCACTGGCCGGGCGCCGCGCCGAAGTACGTGAGGAGTACGTCCCGTTGGGCGGCGACCATCTCGCGGCTGGTGCGCAGGAACTCGGAGATCAGCGCGTCCCTGCCGTCGGGGCCGTGGGCACCGTTCTGGTGATTCGCGGTCACTGTCGTCGTCTCCACTACGCGTCGGGCCGGTGCGAGGGCACCGGGGAGGAGGTCGCCGGCGGCGGTGCGGACCAGGTGGCCGTCGACCGTCCAGCCGGGCCGCTTGGGTGCCTTGGTCCGGGTCGCGTCGACGGCGTCGCGCCCGTGGAACAGCCACCCGGTGCGCACCGGCAGCCCCGCGACGGCCAGTTGGGCCAGCGCGTCGAGCCAGCCGCGCAGTCCGCTCTCGGGGCGCGGTTCGCAGGCGACCGTGCGGTGCGGGCGGTCGCCGAGGATCTGGCCGACCAGCCGGGTCAGTACGGAACCGGGCCCGGCCTCGACGAAGATCCGGGCGCCCGCCTCGTACATGGCCTCGATCTGGGCGACGAAACCGACGGGGGCGCCGATCTGGGCGGCGAGTTCGGCCCGTACCGCGTCGGCGTCGGTGCCGTACGGGGCGGCCGTGCGGTTGGACCAGACCGTGAACTCGGGTGCGTGGACGGGCTGTTCGGCCAGTGCCGTCGCGAAGCGTTCCCCGGCCCCGGCGACCAGCGGGCTGTGGAAGGCACAGGCGACGGGGATCCGCTTTGCGCCGAGCCCGGCCGCGCGCAGCAGCCGTACAGCCTCTTCGACGGCCTCCGTCGGACCCGAAATCACCGTCTGCTTCGGCGAGTTGTGGTTGGCGACGACGACCGAGGCGGGCGCGTCGGCGGCGCGCAGGGCAGCCACGACTTCCTCCGCGCCCGCCGCCACCGCCGCCATCGTCCCCGGGTCGGCGCCGTTGGCCTCGCCTGCGGCCGAGAGGATCGCGGTCGCGCGTTCCGCGCTCAGTGCGAGGAGTGCCTCCGGGTCCAGGGCACCGGCCGCGCTGAGGGCGACGAGTTCGCCGTAGCTGTGTCCGGCGGCCATGTCGGGGTGTACGCCCGCCGTGGTGAGCAGGGCGTGCGCGGCGAGACCGGCGATGCCCAGGGCCGGCTGGGCGACCCGGGTGTCGGTCAGCGCGGTGTGCTGGCGGTCGCGGGTGGTGTCGTCGAAGGCGGTGGGCGGGTAGAGGGCGTCGGCGTGGTCGCGGCCGAGTTCCAGGTAGTACTGGAGTTCGGGCAACGCGACGAACACGTCGGCGAGCATCCCGGTCCGCTGACTGCCCTGCCCCGGGAAGAGGAAGGCAACCTTGCCGGAGACATCCTCCGACGCCTGGGCAGCGAGGTGGATGCCCGCGCGCGGGTCGTGCTCCCCCGCCAGCGCCCGCCGCAACTGCCCGGCCAGCCCTGCCACATCGGTCGCCACGACCGCCACCTGCACCGGCTCGTGCCGGGCGTCGGAGCGGCGGGAGGCGGCGAGCGCGAGGTCGCGCAGCCGCCAGGCGGACTGCTCGTCCTCCGCCGCCTTCAGTACGTCCTCGATGGCGCGCCGTGCCCCCGCCGGATCGGCCGCCCGGAACGTGAACAGCTCGGCCGGCCAGGCGTCCAGCGCGTGCACGGGCGGTGCGGAGTCCGCGTAGGCCTCAAGCACCACATGGAAGTTGGTGCCGCCGAAGCCGAACGCGCTGAGCCCCGCGACCCGTTCCGCCGCCGGAGCCGCCCAGGGCCGCGCCTGGCCGTGGAACGCGAACGGGCTGCTGCCCTCCTCCCAGGCGGAGTTGGGCCTGCTGACGTGCAGGGTGGGCGGCTTGACCCCGGTGTGCAGGGCGAGCACGGTCTTGATGAGCCCAGCGAGGCCTGCGGCGCACTTGGTGTGCCCGATCTGCGACTTGACCGACCCGAGGGCGATAGCCCCGGACTTGGCCCCGGCCTCGGTGAACACCTCGCTCAGGATGGTAAGTTCGGTGCGGTCCCCGACCACGGTCCCGGTGCCGTGCGCCTCGACCAGTCCGACCTCGGCGGGCGAGACACCCGCGTTGCGGTACGCCCGTTGCAGCGCCGCCCGCTGCCCCTCGGGCCGGGGAGCCGTCAGCCCGAGCGAACGCCCGTCGCTGGAACTGCCAACTCCCTTGATGACGCCGTAGATCCGGTCGCCGTCGCGCTCGGCATCGGAAAGCCGCTTGAGCACGACACACGCGACGCCCTCCCCCAGCGCGATCCCGTCCGCCGAACTGTCGAAGGCACGCGAACGCCCGGTCGGGGACAGGGCGTGCACGGAGGAGAAGAGCACGTAGTCGTTGATGCCGTTGTGCAGATCGGCGCCGCCGCACAGCACGACGTCGCTCGTCCCGCCCACCAGTTCCTTGCAGGCCACGTCGACGGCGGCCAGGGACGAGGCGCACGCGGCGTCGACCGTGTAGTTGGCGCCGCCGAGGTCGAGCCGGTTGGCGATGCGGCCGGAGATGACGTTGGCGAGCATGCCCGGGAAGGAGTCCTCGGTCAGCTTGGGCAGCTGGTCCACGAGTCCGTCCGGGACCTTGCCGTAGTACGACGGCAGTACGGCCCTGAGCGTGCCCGCGTTGGACAGGTCGCTGCCCGCCTCCGCGCCGAAGACGACCGAGGTGCGTGAGCGGTCGAACTCCCGTCCCCGCTCGCCGTATCCGGCGTGCGCGAGGGCCCGTCGGGCGGCTTCGAGGGCCAGCAGCTGGACGGGTTCGATGCTGCCGAGCGAGGTGGGCGGAATGCCGTACGAAAGCGGGTCGAAGGGGATGCGGGGCAGGAAGCCGCCCCATTTGGAGGGGGTTACGCCGCCGTCCCCGTCCTCCGCCGAGTAGTGCACGGCCGGGTCCCAGCGGTCGGCCGGCACCTCGCCCACCGCGTCATGGCCGCCGAGGACGTTCGCCCAGAAGGCGGCGAGGTCGGGGGCGTCCGGGAACATGCAGGCCATGCCGACGACGGCGACGTCGAGGGGCGCGGGGGCCTCGGCCTCTTCCGGAGGACGCACCCCGAGCCGCTCCCGCAGCCGTGCGGCCTGTCCGGTGAGGAAGTCGGCGGCGCCGTCCGCCACGGAGTGGTGCAGCGCGTCGACAGTCGTGGTCGCCGAGCGCAGCACGGCCACCTCCCCGGCCATGAACATGCCCTCGGCGAGCTGCCGTTGCTCGTCCACGGCCGCCAACTCGCCCTCGGCGTCCCGCTCGATGCCCTTGCTGGCGATGCGGAGCCGACCGACGTTGAGCCGCTCCAGTTGCTCCCAGATCTGCCGCTCGGGCACCCCGTTCGCCCTCAACTCCGTCTCGAACTCACGGTAGTTGTCGCTGAATGGGCTGGGCACGCACCGGGTGGCATGACCGGGCGCCGTCTCCAGGAGCGCGGTGCTGGTCGCCTCGACGACCTGCTGCTGGAAGAGCGGCTGGACCGCCCCGCAGACCACGGCCTCCTCGGTGAACAGGTATGCGGTGCCCATCAGTACGCCGACGGCCGCACCGCGCGCGGTCAGCGGAGCGGCGAGCGCGGCGACCATCGCGGCCGACCGCTCGTCATGGACGCCGCCCGCGAAGAACACCTCGACCTGCTGGGCGGCATCCTCCCCGGCTGCCGCCAACCAGTCCTCGATGACGGCGAGTTGGGCCTCCCAGAGCGGAAAGCTGCCGCGCGGTCCGACATGCCCGCCGCACTCGGACCCCTCGAACACGAACCGGCGGGCCCCGGCCTCCAGGAACTGCTTCAGCAGCCCCGGCGAGGGCACGTGCAGGAAGGTCGCGATCCCGGCCCGCTCCAGCGCCTCGGCCTGGGCGGGCCGGCCGCCCGCGATGATGGCGTGCGTGGGCCGCAGCTCCCGTACGGCTTCGAGCTGGGCGTTGCGCATCTCCTCGGGCGCGAACCCGAGGACGCCGACACCCCAGGGCAGGTCGTCGCCGACGGCCTCCCGGGTCTCGGCCAGCATGGTCCGGGTCTGCTCGCTACTGGCGAGGGCCAGCGCGACGAACGGCAGCGCCCCGCCCCCGGCGACGGCCGCCGCGAACCGTGCCTGGTCGCTGACGCGGGTCATCGGCCCCTGGGCGATGGGCAGTTGGGTGCCGAGCGCCCGGCTCATCGGGGAACCGGTGCGCAGCGCACGTACAGGCTCGTCACCCCGTACGACATCGTGGACGGCGTCGGTGAGGGCGCGGACCGTGCGGGCGGTGTCGGTCCAGCGGTCGGCGAAGCGGGCGGCGAGGAAGCCGTCCTGGCCGACCGGGAGGAGCTGGGTGCGCGGGTCCTGGGCGCCGAGCAGCGCAGCGACCGCCGCCGGATCGCCGGCGGGGACGGGCGGGGCGTCGGGGCCGCGCCGGTGCAGTACGCGGTGACCGGCCACGACGACGGTTTCCGAGCCGTCCATGGAGCGCAGCGCGGCGGCCGTGGCCTCCGGCAGCGAGGACTCGGTGAGCAGGGCGAGTTGGCTGTCGAGCACGACGCCCGCCGCTCCCCCGGCCACGGCGGCGGCCGCTGTACGGGGGCCGATGCCGCCGCGGGCCCAGACGGGGAGGTCGATGCCGGGTTCGGCGAGGAGGCGTTGCAGCAGGACGAAGGTGCTCAGCTCGCCGATCCGGCCGCCGCCGTCGCTGCCCCGGGCGATCAGCCCGTGCGCGCCCGCGCGGACAGCTGCGAGGGCCTCCGCCAGGTCGGTGACCTCCACAAGGACGCGATGGTGGGCGGCGATCGCATCGGCAGTCCACGGCCCGCCCAGGACATCGGGCGCGAGGATCACGGTGTCGGGGCCGCCGACGCCCGCGAGTTCGGCCGGCGCGAGTCGGCAGTGGGGGCCGATCCGTACGCCGTACCGGAAGCCGGAGCCGGGGGCGGCGAGGCGTCGTATCCGCGCGAGCGCGTCTCTCGCTCTCCGGTCGCCGAGGCCCAGGTCGAGTACTCCCAGCCCGCCGGCCCTGCTGACGGCGGCGGCGAGGCGGGCGTCCGGTTCGCCGAAGGGGGTTACTCCGATGATCAGTTCAGAGGCGCGCACGGCAGACGTCATGATTCTCCGAAATATTCGGTGAAACTGCACGGTGGGGGTTTTGTGTGGCGCGGAAGCACTTCACTTCAAGGCACTTCACTTCTGGGGGGAATCCAACGGGAAGTTAGCGCCGACATTACTCACCAGTCAACATGGCGTGGAACGATCCGTGTGCGGCCGATTTCATTCGGCCACCATCGACCAGCCACCCCAAGTCCCGAAAAACCGTCCAATTCCAATCAGTTACGACGTCACCGCAGACCCGGCGCCCCACCTCTTGACGTCAGGCTCCTGTCAGATACGCGGTTTAATTCACTTCCGCCTCACGCTTCGGAAACACGACCAGTGGGCGAAGTAAACCTTGTAAATTCTTCATGTACTTATCCGGCATTCCACGCCTCCTTCCCGAACAAGAGGCAGGACACACCAGAACGAGCCGACCTCCCCGGCGGAAACCCGGGGAGGTCGGCTCGTTACGAGGGTTGAGCGACCGTCAGGCCTTGGCCTCCGACACCTCGGGGGTGACGGCTTCCGGCGCCGGGGCGGCCTCCACCGGGCGGACCGGGATGAGGAAGGCGACGACCGCCGCCGCGAGGCCGACACCGCAGCCGATCATCATGGCGGCCCGGAAACCGGCCTCGGAGGGCAGTGCGAAGCCGCCGAAGTCGGTGGTCATCTGGGCCAGCACGACGCCGATGACGGCGGCCGAGACCGAGCTGCCGATCGAGCGCATCAGGGTGTTGAAGCTGTTGGCGGAGGCGGTCTCGGACTGCGGGACCGCGCCCATGATGAGGGCCGGCATGGCTCCGTAGGCGAAGCCGACACCCGTGTTGCAGACGATGGTCACCGCGAGCAGGGCCCAGGTGGAGCCGGAGCCGACGAGCGGCAGGGAGATGCCGTACCCGAGGGCGATGAACAGGCTGCCGACGGAGAGCGTGACCTTGGGGCCGCGGGCGGCGGAGAGCTTGGCGCCGATCGGCGACATGACCATCATCATCAGGCCGGCCGGGGCCATCCACAGCCCCATCGCGAGCATGGACTGGCCGAGCCCGTAGCCGGTCTCCTTGGGCAGCTGCATCAGCTGGGGGATGACCAGGGACTGGGCGTACATCGCGAACCCGACGAGGACCGAGGCCGCGTTGGTCATCAGCACCTGCGGACGGGCGGTCACCCGGAGGTCGACCAGCGGCTCGGTGTTGCGCAGCTCCCACCAGCCCCAGGCCAGCAGCACGACGACGGCGACGGCGAACAGCCCGAGGGTGGTGCCGCTGCCCCAGCCCCAGTCGGCGCCCTTAGACACGGCGAGGAGGAGGCAGATCAGCGCGGTGCCGAGCCCGATCGCGCCGAGCAGGTCGAAGCGTCCGGCGGCGGTGTTCTCCCGCCCGGCGGGCACGAAGAGGGCGATCAGCGTGGCGACGGCGGCGGCCAGCGCGGCCACGACCCAGAAGAGCACGCGCCAGCTGGCGTTCTCGGCGATGGCCGCGGAGAACGGCAGCCCGAGCGCGCCGCCGACACCCATCGAGGCGCTCATGATCGCGATGGACGAACCGAGCTTCTCCGCCGGTACGACGTCCCGCAGCAGGCTGATGCCCAGGGGTACGACACCCATGCCCATGCCCTGGAGTCCACGCCCGGCGATCATCGGGAGCGCGGCGGAGGACAGCGCGCAGACGACGGATCCCAGGATGAGCGGCACCAGCGAGACGAGCAGCATGCGCTTCTTGCCGTACATGTCGCCGAGCCGGCCGGCGACCGGGGTCACGACCGCCGCGGCCAACAGGGTGGCGGTGATCACCCAGGAGGCGTTCGACGCGGAGGTGTCGAGGATGCTCGGCAGCTCCCCGATCAGCGGGACCACGAGGGTCTGCGTGATCGCGGCCACGATGCCGGCGAAGGCGAGGATGCCGACAACTCTGCCGGGGCCGGCGTCGGGCTTGGAACTGTCCACGTGGTCGCTCCTCAGTCTTTCTTCACAGGGGATGTGCATCATGCACGAGAAGTGCATCATACATATCCCTCGTGAACGCATTAACTTGGGACAGGGCCTGCCGAGCCGAGGGCCCGTTCAGGAGCCGAAGGCCGAAGGAAGCAGCCGTATGGACGAGCGCAGGGAAAAACCCGTTGATCTGGTCGAGTTCGAGATGATGCTCCTCGGTCGGCATATGCATCTGCTCTCACCGAAGTCACGGGGTGCCGTGGGACGGCTCGACCGCAGCGCGTACATCCTGCTCAGCCGTATCCAGGCGGAGGGACCGATGTCCATCGGTCAGCTCAGCGCCGCGTTCGGCCTGGACGCGTCCACGCTCAACCGGCAGACGGCCGCGATGCTCCGGGCCGGAATCGTCGAACGCATCCCCGACCCCGAGGGCGGCATGGCGCGCAAGTTCGCGATCACGGAGGAGGGCGAGCGCCGGCTGGCCGCCGACCGCGCGGAGAACCGGGAGGGCCTGGCCAAGGTGCTGACCGGCTGGACGGCCGAGGAGGTCGCGGACTTCGCGGCCCAACTGAGCCGGCTCAACCGGGATGTGGAGCGGCTGGACGGTCGGCCGTGGCCGCGCGACTGAGCGGCGCCGGCCGCGAGCGGACACTGCCTGCAAGTAGTGAACGGACGTTCACGCTTGAAGCGTGAACCATCTCCGGTCCAATTGGTATGAAGTGCCCCCGGAATGGGCAGAGTTGAGGTGCGCCGACCGTCCCGCGCCGCACTCCGGGAGGCAGCCTCACCATGCGCCCCGAGCCGGAAGTCCCGCACTCCCGCCGTGCCTTCGTCCGGCGGGTCGTCGTCACCGGCCTGGGAGCCGTCACCCCGCTCGGCGTCGGAGTCCCCGAGCTCTGGCGAGGCCTCCTCGAAGGCCGGTGCGGGATAAGGGAGTTGACCGGCGAGGAGTTCACCGGGCTGCCGGTCCGCGCGGCGGGCACGGTCCCCGTGGACCCGGCCGCGCTGCTCCCCCGTACCCAGGCCCGCCGGATGAACCGGGCCGCGCAGTTCGGCGTACTGGCGGCCCGGGAGGCCTGGCGGGACGCGGGCTTCGACGGTTCGGGGACGGCGGCGAGCGGGCTGGCCCCCGACCGGGTGGGCGTGTCGGTGGGCGCGATCCTGGGCGACGCGTCGGTCCTGGTCGGCGGCGACCGCCGGCTGCGCGACAAGGGCCCCCGGGCGGTCTCGCCGCTCACCACGCCCATGACGGTGCCGTCGCAGGCGGCGTCCCAGATCTCCCTTGCCCTGCGCATCACGGGCGAGGCCCGCACGGTGACCAGCGCCTGCGCGTCGGGCACGGAGGCGATCGGCCAGGCGATCGACCGCATCCGGTACGGCCATGTCGACATCGCCCTCGCGGGCGGCGCCGAGGCCGTGGTCACGCCGGCGATCATGGCGTCGTTCGCCGCGATGCGCGCCCTGTCGACGCGTCCCGCCGGGGAGCTGCCGTCCCGCCCCTTCGCCAAGGACCGGGACGGTTTCGTCAACGGCGAGGGGGCGGGATTCCTGCTGCTGGAGTCCGAGGAGCACGCACGGGCGAGGGGTGCGCGCGTCTACTGCGAGGCGGCGGGCTGGGGCCTGTCGGCCGACGCCCACCACATGGCCGCGCCGGATCCGTCCGGCACGGGGGTGGCCCTGGCCCTGCGCCGCGCGCTGCGGGACGCGGGCGGCGGCCCCGACGACGTGATCCATGTCAACGCCCATGCCACGGCCACGGTCGACGGCGACCTGGCGGAGGCGAACGCGCTGCGGGCGGTACTGGGCGCGATTCCGGTCCCCGTCACTGCCCTGAAGGGTCATCTCGGACACCTTCAGGGGGCTGCGGGCGGGGTGGAGGCGGTGGCCACGGTGCTGACGCTGCACCATGGCACGATTCCGCCGACGATCGGGTGTGCGGAGGGTGGGCAGGACGAGGGGATCGGCTTGGACGTGGTGTGGGGTGGGCCGCGTGTGTTGCCCGGGCACGGGGATCTGGCGCTCAGTAATTCGTTCGGGTTCGGGGGGCACAACGCGGTGTTGGCGCTGCGGCGGGTGTAGTTCCGCTGGATGTGGTTGTTCCTTGGCTGCGGGCCGGTGGGGGCTTGTCGCGCAGTTCCCCGCGCCCCTGTCGGGGCGCTGTCGCGCGCCCGACCCGAAGGGGTGATCACGCCGAGCGTTTGCGGGTGGCCGTCTTCTTGGCTGTGGTCTTCTTGGCCGGGGTCTTCTTGGCGGTGCTGGTCGACTTGTTGGCAGTGGCCGTCTTCTTGGCGGCGGTCTTCTTCGCTGTGGAGGTCGACTTCTTTCCGGCATCCGCCTTGGGCGCGGCTTTGGCAGCGGAAGCCGTACGCCGCCCCCGTAGGGGCTTGACCTCCCCATCCTCCACGGTTTCGCCGCGCGACTCCTTGGCCTCTCGGACGCTCTTCTCCAGGGCGGCCATCAGGTCGAGCACCTTGCCGCCGCCGGTGGGTGCCGGGGCCTGCGGAGTCTCCTCGCCGGAGGCCTTCGCGGCGATGAGTTCCTCGACGGCTTCGCGGTAGTCGTCATGGAGGTCTGCGAGGTCGACCTCGCCGAGGGTGGCCATGAGGGCGTCGGCGAGATCGAGTTCCTGGTCCCGCACGGTGACGCTCGCATCCGGCGCGACACCGTCCGTGGCCCGGATCTCGTCGGGCCAGAGCAGCCCGTGCATGGCGATGACGTCCTCGACGACCCGCAGCATGCCGAGCCGTTCCCGCCCCCGGAGCGCGAACTTGGCGATGGCGACCTTCTGGCTGCGCTTCAGCGCCTCGCGCAGCAGGGTGTAGGGCTTGGCGGCCGGGACGCCGTTCGCGGAGAGGTAGTAGGCGGTGTCCATCTGAAGAGGATCAATACGATCACTCGGCACGAAGGCGACGATCTCGATCGTCTTGGCGGTGGGCAGGGGCAGCGACCCCAGATCCTCGTCGGTGATCGGGATCATCGCCCCGTCGGCACCCTCGTACGCCTTGCCGATCTCGTCGCTCCCGACCTCACGGTCCTCCAGCTCGCAGAACTTGCGGTACCGGATGCGCCCGCCGTCCTCGACATGGACCTGCCGGAAGGAGATCGCATGGCTCTCGGTGGCGTTCACGAGCTTGATCGGGATGCTGACCAGCCCGAAGGAGATGGCGCCGTTCCATATGGATCGCACGAGAGAACCCTTCCGCCGGCCGTCGAGGGGCCACTCTGCCCCCTCACCCCTTTGCCCCACTTTCATGGGATTCTCATCGTATGACGCCGATCACGGAGGTGGAGGGGCGGAGGGTGGCCCTCTCCAACCTGGAGAAGGTGATCCACCCGGCGACCGGCTTCACCAAGGGCGAGCTGCTCCACTACTACGCGACCACGGCGGACGCCCTCCTCCCCCACCTCCACGACCGCCCGCTCTCCTTCCTCCGCTACCCGGACGGCCCCGACGGCCAGACTTTCTTCGCCAAGAACGTCCCGCCCGGTACGCCCGACTGGGTAACGACGGCGGAGGTCCCGCGCTCGGAGGGCCCGGCAAGGATGGTCCTGATCCAGGACCTGCCCAGCCTCATGTGGGCGGCGAACCTGGTGACGGAGTTCCACACTCCCCAGTGGCTGATCGACGCCCCGGGCGAGGCCGACCGCCTGGTCCTGGACCTGGACCCCGGGCACCCTGCGACGATCGTGGAGTGCTGCGAGGTCGCCCTGTGGCTGCGGGAACGGCTGGCGGCGGACGGGGTGGAGGCGTACGCGAAGACGTCCGGCTCGAAGGGCCTGCACGTACTGGCCGCCCTGACGGAACGGACCCCCTCCAGGGAGGTCACGGCGTACGCGAAGGACCTGGCGGTCGAGGCGGAACACACCCTCCCCCACCTGGTCGTCCACCGCATGACCCGCAGCCTGCGCCCGGGAAAGGTCTTCGTCGACTACAGCCAGAACGCGGCCCGAAAGACAACGGCGACGCCGTACACCCTGAGGGCGGGCACGGAGCCGACGGCGTCCGCACCGGTGACGTGGGAAGAGGTCGCGGGATGTACCGACCCGGCCGAACTCACGTTCCGGGCACAGGACATCACCCCCCGGCTCCAGACATACGGCGACCTACTGGCACCACTACTGGCTCGCTGAGCTGCACGTTCACCCTCCCCGCCACACCTCGCACCAAGCATGGCGCCAATAGGTGCCACATATTCCTTATCAATGGCACCACACATGTGCCATCATGGCGCCATTGGCAGCGCGCCCCTCCGTCCCGCAGACGGCAGGAACGCGCGTTCGGCGGAGTGAGTCTCAGGGGGCGGATCATGGAGACAGCAGAAAGTCGGCGGCAGGGGACACCCGGCGCCTTCAACGCCTTCGCGCGCTTCGTGCTCTGCGGTGGCGGAGTGGGGCTCGCCTCCAGCTTCGCCGTGGTGGGGCTCGCCTTATGGATGCCCTGGGCCCTGGCCAACGCCCTGATCACCGTGGCATCCACGCTTCTCGCCACCGAGCTGCACGCCCGTTTCACCTTCGGCGCGGGTGGGCGCGCGACCTGGCGTCAGCATGTGCAGTCGGCCGGGTCGGCGGTGGGCGCGTATGCGGTGACCTGCGTGGCGATGGTTGTGCTGCGGGAGCTGGTGGCGGTGCCCGGTGCGGTGCTCGAACAGGTCGTCTACCTGTCCGCCTCCGCGCTCGCCGGTGTCGCGCGGTTCGCGGTGCTGCGTCTCGTCGTCTTCGCGCGGAACCGCTCGCGGGTCGCGGTCCGCGCCACCCGTCCGGTGCACACGGCCGTGGCCGACCCCGCGACGCTCTGCCACGCCGCCTGATCCGACCGCCCGGTTCCCCTACACCCGCCCCCAAGTCCCCCGATCCCGAGCCACCGCGTGCAGCGCCTCCACATCGGCCGGTTTGAGCACGCCACCCAGGCGTGCCAGCCCCGACAGATCCGCGTCCTGGAGAACCCTGACCTCCCGCAGCGGAACCGTCACCGTCAGGTCGGCCGGGCCCGCCAGGGCCAGGACCGGGTGGACCTCGGCCGTCAGGGCGTACGAGGCCCGGTCGGCGTCCGAGCGCACCCGGCGCAGCAGGGGGCGCGGGTCGCGGCGGCCCAACGACACCATCGGGTCGGCCACATGGACCCGCTGCTTACGGGCGTACAGCGTGTGCACCGCGAACAGACCGCCCGGACCGATCACCAGGTGGTGGATCCGGTCGCCCCCCGGTAACGGGATCGAGTGCAGGGTGTGCCAGCCCGCGCCCTCCAGCGCCTCCAGGGCCTCGCCCACCGCCTGTTCCGCCGTCAGCGCCCGTCGGCGGGGGTCCGGGCGGAGTCGGTGGGACGGCCCCGGGTCACGGTCCAGGGCGATCTGGAGAGCCTCGCCGGGACGGTTCGGGGCCAGGTCGTCGTCGGGGTGGAGGGAGAGGCGGGCCAGCTCCGCCGGGGTCGGGACCGGGGGCGGTCCCACCGTCACGGGGCCCGTCAGGAACGGGCCCAGGGCTTCCAGTACGTCCCCTCTGAGATCCTCGCTGAGCAGGTTGACCCGGGACGACTCACGGTCGTACCAGGCGATGTTCCGTCCGTCCGTCATGCACACGTACAGCCGCTCATGGCCTTGCCGCCAGGCCGGTACGACGCGCAGTCCGCTCATCCGCCATCACCCCATTCCCCGCATGACCATGGGAACAGGCGGGGTGCTGCCGGGGCAAGAAGCCGGTTACCTTTGGGAGGAGTTGGGTGGCCGAGTTGGGCCCGAGTGGGAGAGGCGGCACAGTTGCGGACCCGCAGAAAGCAGCCCGACGTACCGGCTCCGGGTGAGCCATGGAGCGAGATCGTGCCCGGGTTGTGGATGGGTGGGCACGAGTTCGTCAACCGCTCGGGGGAGCTCGAGTTCGCCGTCGTGCGGGATGAGTTCGACCTGGTCATCACCCTTTTGAAGCTGCCGGGGCACGGGCCCGATCCCGGTGTCGAGCACCATGTGTGGCCCGTTCCGGACGGGCCGCTCGACGGGACCCAGCTGGCCGGTGTGATCCGGCTCGCGGAGGCCGCGTGTGCCGCGCTGGAGGACGGGCGCAGCGTGCTCGTGCGCTGCTACAGCGGCTACAACCGCTCGGGGCTCGTCGTCGCGCACGCCCTCGTCCGCGACGGACACGACACCGACGAAGCGATCCGTCTCATCAGGGCCCGCCGCTCCGCCTGGGCCCTGCACAACGAACTGTTCGTGGAGTACCTGCGGACGGGGCTGCCCACGGCCCGGCTGCTGGAGGAGCTGGCGGAACAGTGAGAAAGGGAGAACAGGTGGAGCGGGCGGAGCAACCCGTCCGGCAAATGCGTCATCCCTGCGAATAAGGTGTGGCGTACGAGGCGACCGGTCGCCCTTCGCCCACCGCCCGCCCCTCTCGCCGGACCCGACGCAGGAGTGCAGTTGAACCCCAGCCGCACCGCACGCGTCCCCCTCGCCGTCCTCGTCCTCGGCCTCGTCTCCCTCGTCTCCGGCTGCGGCGACGCCGGTGGGCTGCGCGGTGCCGGGCCCACCGCCATCGCCGTCAGCCCCGCCCGGCTCTGGCCCGAGCTGCCCGCCGCCTCCAGCCCCGCCTGGGACTACGGCGAGGCCGAGACCGAGACCGTCAAGGGCGTCACCGCCCCCGGCGACGACATCCACATGATCGATCCGGTGGCGGTCGTACGGGCGGAGATCGCCGCCCACCCCGACATGTACACCGCCGACAACTCCCCGTACGCCGGGACGGCCGCCGGCATGGCGGCCTGCGGGCGCACGCGCGACACCGGTGCCTGTCCCGTCCTCCAGGCCTACTATCGCGACCTCACCGGCGACGGCCGCGACGACATGGCCCTCGGTTTCCGGCTGCTGCCGGGCAACGGGACGGCCGTACGCGTGTACACCTTCCAGAAGCACAGGCTCGTGCAGATCATGGCGAACGACGACGCCGTGACCGCCGTCGAGCTGGCCGGCCGGGCCGTGATCATCCGCTCGCCCTCGCAGATCCCGGGGTACGAGTACCGCACCCAGTGGACCTGGGACGCCGACCAGAAGGCGATGCTGCTCACCCGGGACGAGTTCCTCCGTACGGGAAAACCCCAGCGCACCCCCAGCCCCGGGCCCTCGTCCTCGTCCTCCGTGAGCGCCCGATGAGGGTCGCGCTGCCCGCCTGGGCAGGCACCCTCGCCGTCAAGGCCGCGCTGTTCATCACCGTGATGTGCTGCGCCCTCGCCGCCCTGCTCGGCGTCCTCGTGCATGTCTCGGTGACCCACCAGACCGTCGACCAGGCCCGCGACCGCGCACTGTCCCGACTGGTGGAGGCCACCGCCGCGTACGAGGCCGGGGAGGCTCTTCGGCCGAACGCCGGTATCGATCCCGAGGGGCTGCCCGGGTCGCTGCGGGCGCTCGCGGCGGCCGGGGACCGCGGCACGATGGTCACCGACCACGACGGGGTCCCGACGATGTGGGCGGCCGGACCGGCCGACGGCGGGCACGCGCTCGCCGTGGCGCTCGACTACTCGCAGAGCGCCCGGACGATCGAGGGCCTCGACCGGGCCATCCTGTGGTCGTCGGGCCTCGCCATCGGCGCGACGCTGCTGGTCGGCGCGTTCGCGGTGACCCGGGTGACCCGCCGACTGCACGCGACCGCCCAGGTGGCCCGCCGGATCAGCGCCGGCGACCTGGACGCCCGCGTCGACGACGCCCGTACGCAGGACCCGAACCGCCCGCCGGACGAGGTCGCCGCCGTCGCCGCCGCCCTCGACACCATGGCCGCCTCGCTGCAACGCAAGCTGCTCAGCGAGCAGCGCTTCACCGCCGATGTCGCGCACGAACTGCGCACCCCGCTCACCGGGCTGCACGCGGCGGCCGAACTGCTGCCGCCCGGACGGCCGACCGAGCTGGTCCGTGACCGGGTCGCCGCGCTGCGCACACTCACCGAGGACCTGCTCGAGATCTCCCGCCTCGACACGGGCAAGGAGCGACTGGAGGCCGACACCGAGCAACTCGGCGCCATCGCCGCACGGGTCGTACGGGCCTCGGAGGCCGCCGGCGCCGACACGGAGATCGTCGTCGTCCGTGACACCCACGTCGACACCGACCGGCGCCGGCTCGAACGGGTGCTCGGGAACCTGGTCGCCAACGCCCACCGCCACGGCCGTACGCCGGTGACGCTGACCGTCGACGGTCCGGTCGTGACCGTGCGGGACCACGGGGACGGCTATCCGGAGTACCTGGTGGAGCACGGGCCGCAGCGGTTCCGTACGGAGGGCGGGGCGACCGGGCACGGGCTGGGGCTGACGATCGCGCTGGGCCAGGCGGAGGTACTGGGTGCCCGGCTGACCTTCGTCAATGTGCCGGAGGGGGAGGGCGGGGGCGCGCTGGCGACGCTCACGCTGGCCGAATCACGGGGGCCCGCCACCAACGGCCCAGCGTGACGGGCACCTTGCACGGGCCGCTCCTAGCGTGGCGGGTAGTCAGCTCTGCCCCCGGCAAAGGAGCCAACATGACATCGCGGACCACCCTCACCCGCCTCGGCATAACCGCTGCCGCCACCGCGCTCTCCGTCTGCGCCGTCACCCCGGCACTCGCGAGCCCCGCCGACGACGACTGGGGCACCAGCTGGAACCAGCAGCAACAGCAGACCCAGCAGCCGCAACAGCAGAACCCGCAGCAGTCCCAGCAGACGCAGCCGCCGTCGCAGCAGAGCAACCAGAGCCAGAACCCCACGCCGAACCCGAACCAGAACCAGAACCCGAACAGCAACACCGGCGTGGGCCAGCAGAACAGCCAGAACAACCAGAACAGCAACAGCAACAGCAACAGCAGCTGGAACCAGGGGAACAGCAACCAGCAGAGCGGCAACGGCGACTGGGGCCAGCACAACAGCGGCAACTCCAGCACTGCCAGCTCCGGGCCCTACCAGGGGATCGTCACCGCCAACGGCGGACTGCGGCTGCGCAGCGCGCCGAACCGTGGCAGCGCGATCATCCGGGTCGTCCCGCAGGGCGCGATCGTCAACATCTTCTGCAAGGTCGGCGGCGAGAACGTCGACGGCAACTCGCTCTGGTACCTCCTCACGGACGGCACCTGGGCCTGGGGCGCCGCCCGCTACATCGACAACATCGGCGCGGCACCGCGCTTCTGCTGACCCGGCGAACATAGGCCGCATCACACACCATTCCGTGAACTTTGGGTAAGTTCCGGACATGACGAAGCCCGGAACCACCGTGGCGGCGGAGTACGAGGAATCCCCGGAGCCCTGGCTCTCGGAGCCCGCCGATCCCTCCGCTCCCGCCCCGCGCGTCCCCCGGCGCCGTGGCATCGAGCTGGTCCTGATCGTCGTAGCCGTCCTCCTCTCCGTGTACGGCTACTGCGACGTCGGCCTCGCGAAGAACGGCACCCTCCCGCCCGGCGCCGCCGGCTACGGCGCCGGGCTCGGTGTGCTCGCGCTCCTCGCCCATCTCGCGGTACGCCGGTGCGCCCCCTGCGCCGACCCGCTCCTGCTCCCCATCGGCGTGCTGCTCAACGGCCTCGGCCTGGTCCTCATCTACCGGCTCGACCTGGAGACACCGGGGCACCGGGCCGCGCCCACCCAACTCGTCTGGTCCACGGTCGGCGTGGGCCTGTTCATCGTGGTCGTCGTCCTGCTGCGCGACCACAGGGTCCTCCAGCGCTACGCGTACGTGTGCGTGGCCGCCGCCCTGATCCTCCTCACCCTCCCGATCTTCTTCCCCTCCGTGAACGGGGCCCGCATCTGGATCCGGATCGCCGGATTCTCCATCCAGCCGGGCGAGTTCGCGAAGGTGCTGCTCGCGGTCTTCTTCGCCGCGTATCTCGCCGCGAACCGCAAGGCGCTCGCGTACACGGGCCGCCGGATCTGGCGGTTCAGCCGTCTCCAACTGCCCACCGGGCGGGTCCTCGGCCCGATCGTCGCGATCTGGCTGATCAGCGTCGGCGTACTGATCCTCGAACGCGACCTCGGGACCTCACTCCTCTTCTTCGGCCTCTTCGTGGTCATGCTGTACGTCGCCACGGGCCGCACCGGCTGGATCGCGGTCGGGCTGCTGCTGGCCGCGCTGGGCGCCTTCGCCGTCGGCACGTTCGAACCGCACGTCCACAGCCGGGTCGAGGACTGGCTGCACCCGTTCGCAACGATCGAGGCGGGCCAGGGCCCCAACCAGCTCTCCCAGTCGCTGTTCGCGTTCGCGGCGGGCGGCATCCTCGGCACCGGCCTCGGTCTCGGCCACTCGATCCTGATCGGCTTCGCGGCCAAGTCGGACTTCATCCTGGCGACGGCGGGCGAGGAACTGGGCCTGGCGGGCCTCTCCGCGATCGTGATCCTGTACGCCCTGCTGGTGGAGCGCGGCTACCGGGCGGGCCTGTCCCTCCGCGACCCCTTCGGGCGTCTGCTCGCGGTCGGCCTCTCCTCGATCGTGGCGCTCCAGGTGTTCGTGATCGCGGGCGGGGTGTCCGGCCTCATCCCGCTCACCGGCATGGCGATGCCGTTCCTCGCGCAGGGGGGCTCGTCCGTGGTCACCAACTGGATCATCGTGGCGCTGCTGATCCGGATCAGCGACTCGGCCCGACGAGGGTACGACGGCGACGGGCGCCCCACGCCAGGAAGAGACACCCCGTGAAAAGAACCGCGCGCCCGATGACGCGCTGCATCAAGCACGCGGCAGTCTTCTGCGCCCTGCTCCTGCTCGCCCTGCTCGTCAACATCACCCGCGTCCAGGTCGTCCAGGCCCAGCGGTACGACGACAACCCGGCCAACCGCCGCCAGGTGATCGCCCGTTACGGCCAGCCGCGCGGCGCCATCCTGGTCGGTGACCGGCCGGTCACCGGGTCCGCCGACACCGGGGAGCAGCTCCGCTACGAACGGACGTACAGGGACGGCCCGTTGTACGCCCCGATCACCGGCTTCGCCTCCCAGGTGTACGGCACGACGTTCCTGGAGCACACGGAGGACGGCATCCTGTCGGGCACCGACCCGATGCTCTCCCCGTTCCCGCTGTGGAACGACGTGACACGGGCACAGAACCCCGGCGGCGAAGTGGTGACCACGATCAACTCGGCTGCCCAGCAAGCCGCTTACGACGGCCTGGCAGGCCGCAAGGGCGCGGTGGCGGCGGTGGAACCGTCGACGGGCCGCATCCTGGCCCTGGTCTCGACCCCGTCCTACGACCCCACCGCGCTCTCCGGCAACGGGCGTTCGGTGGAACGGAGTTGGCGACGCCTGAACGGGGACCCGGACAAGCCGATGCTCAACAGGGCGGTACGGCAGACATATCCGCCGGGTTCGACGTTCAAGGTGGTGACGGCGGCGGCGGCCCTGGACGCGGGCGTGGTCACGGACCTGGACGAACGGACCCACTCCCCCGACCCGTACCGCCTCCCAGGCACCTCGACAAGGCTGACGAACGAGGGCGACGGCTGTGCGGACGTCTCGCTGCGGGAGGCGTTCACCTGGTCGTGCAACACGGTCTTCGCCAAGCTGGGCGTGGACGTGGGCGTCGCCGACCTGGCGGCCACGGCGGACGGCTTCGGCTTCAACGACGCGGGGCTGCGCATCCCGTTCTCGGTGGCACCGAGCACCTTCGACACCCACGTCGACAAGGCGCAGTTGGCGCTGTCCGCGATCGGCCAGTACAACACGCGGGCGACGCCGTTGCAGATGGCGATGGTGGCGGCGGCGGTGGCGAACGACGGCCAAATGCCGTCCCCGTACCTGGTGGAGCGCACAACGACAGCGCACGGCACGACGGTTGCCACGTCGGGCGTACGACGCCAGCACAGGGCGATGCATCCGTCGACGGCCGTCCTGATGCGGGAGCTGATGCGGGACGTGGTGGAACGGGGCACCGGCAGGAACGCGGCGATCCCCGGCGCGACGGTCGGCGGCAAGACCGGCACCGCCCAGCACGGCATCGGCAACTCCGGCGTGCCGTACGCCTGGTTCGTCTCCTGGGCCCAGGGCGAACGCGACGTCGAGCCGTCGGTCGCGGTCGCGGTGGTGGTCGAGGACGCCTCACCCGACCGCACAGACATCAGCGGGGGTGGGGTGGCCGCGCCGATCGCCCGGGAGGTGATGGAGACGGTACTCGGCGACTGAGACACGGGGGTCGCGCTCACGGGGTACCGCCTGCGCCCACCCGTGCCGCCCCTAGCGGCACGCATGCCCGCAGGCTGGGCGGGTTGGACGGGCGCGAAGCGCCCTCCTAGGGGCGCGGGGAACTGCGCGACCAGCCCCCACCGGCCCGCAGCCGAACGAATCGGCACGGACGGGGTTTTCAGGGGCGCGAGGAACGGCGCGACCAGCCCCCACCGGGCCCGCAGCCAAGCAACCGTCCAGCCGACGGAGTCCAACTCAGCCGAGCGGCTTCCTGATCTCCCCGCGAATCCTGACCGCAGTCTCGGCGGCAGCCGCCAAGTCCACCTCCGCTGGCTTCTTCGTAACCGTCTCAGCCGTGATCTCGGCGATCGATGCACCCGTGTTGCCATCCACCCAGCCACACACGGGAATCGTGATCTCCGTACCGAGCTGGGTCTGGACAAGCACCTCGCAGGTGACGGTCACATCGGAGCCCGCCGGCTTGAAGTCCTTGGGCCTGACGGCAACCTTCGCGCCCTCCCCGCCCGCCGCACCCTCCATCATGTTGTCGCGCGCGAGGTCGGTGTTCTTGAACCGCCCGTACATGCCGGAGATCACCAACGTGCCCGCGGCCTGGTCGCCACCCAGGCTGTACTGACCGACCACCGCCTTGGTGTCCCGCGCGTCCCACGCACCGTCGGCCTCCTCCTCGATGGCCTGCCCCTCGGTGCCGGAGAGGTCACCGGCCAGCTCGTACTTCTCGTCGAGCACCTTCTCCGGCAGCGTCAGTTTGTACTCCGCCTCGGGGAAACCGGTGTCGGACTTCACCCCGATCCAGACGAGCGCGGCCACACCCGCCACGACCAGCACGACGACACCACCGACGATGCCGAGGATCAGCCCGAGCCGGCTCTTCTTCGGCGGCGGGGGCGGCGCACCCCAGGGCGCGGGAGCGGGAGCGCCGTACGGCCCCTGCTGCCCGTAGGGGAACGGGGGCGGTGGCGGCTGCTGACCGTACGGCCCCGGAGGCGGGCCCGGATACGGCTGCTGACCGTAGGGGCCCGAAGTCGGGGGCGGGCCGTAGGGGTTGTCGGGCGGCTGGGGCGGCGGAGTCGTGGACACGCCATGCACGCTACTGCACTTGGGTGACGAGATAAGCCCCATATAAGGCCCCACAAAAAGCTACGCGCAAGTAGCTCCCAGGGGATTGACCCGCTTGCTGACAAGCGATCTCATAAGAACGTGACGACAGTGACGGAAGCCGAGATACTCCGCGACGCGCTGGGCGTGCTCAAGGACCGGGAACAAGTGGCCGAACGGCTCCTCGACGCGTCCGCCAAGCACTCCTTCGACCCCGACAAGGAGCTGGACTGGGACGCCCCCTTCGAGGACGGCAAGTGGTTCTGGCCGCCCGAGCTGGTCTCCCTGTACGGCACTCCGCTGTGGAAGCGGATGAGCGAGGAGCAGCGCATCCTGCTCTCCCGGCACGAGGCGGCGGCGCTCGCCTCGCTCGGGATCTGGTTCGAGATCATCCTGATGCAGCTCCTCGTACGCCATATCTACGACAAGGCGGCGACGAGCGCGCACGTCCGCTACGCGTTGACGGAGATCGAGGACGAGTGCAGGCACTCGAAGATGTTCGCGCGCCTGATCAGCCGGGGCGGCACCCCGTACTACCCGGTCAGCCGGGTGCACCAGAACCTGGGCCGGTTCTTCAAGACGGTGTCCACGACGCCCGGTTCGTTCACGGCGACGCTGCTCGGGGAGGAGGTTCTCGACTGGATGCAGCGCCTGACGTTCCCGGACGAGCGGGTGCAGCCGCTGATCAGGGGTGTCACTCGCATCCACGTGGTGGAGGAGTCCCGCCACGTCCGCTACGCCCGCGAGGAACTCCGCCGCCAGATGGTGACGGCCCCGAGATGGTCCCAGGGCTTCACCCGAGTCACCTCGGGCGAGTTCGCCCGCGTGTTCTCGGTCGCGTTCGTCAACCCGGACGTGTACGAGAACGTCGGCCTGAACAAGGCGGAGGCGGTGGCGCAGGTGCGGGCAAGCGGGCATCGACGGGAGGTCATGCAGTCCGGCGCGAAGAAACTGACGGACTTCCTGGACGACATCGGGGTCCTGCGAGGTGCCGGCCGACGGCTGTGGAGGTCTTCGGGACTGCTGGCTTGAATCCAGGGTGCGCCTCGGTGGGGGCTGGTCGCGCAGTTCCCCGCGCCCCTAAAAGCCCGTCCGGCCCTTGGCGTATAGCTGCGGGTCAGAGGGGGTTGCTCGCGCAGTTCCCCGCGCCCCTGAAAAGCAGGGGCTGCGCCCCGTGCTTTTCAGGGGCGCAGGGCCGGGGCCTTTAGGGGCGCGGGGAACTGCGCGACCAGCCCCCACCGGGCCCGCAGCCAAACGAACCGGGACGGACGGGTCTTTGTCTCTCAGGGGCGCGGGGAACTGCGCGACCAGCCACGACGCACCCCCACCCGCCCGACTACCCTGCACACATGCCCCCCGCCGCCCCCGCCTACCGCCGTCTGAACGTCGAGGAGCGGCGCAGCCAGCTCCTCGAAGCCGCCCTCACCCTCTTCGCCCACCGCACCCCCGAAGAGGTCTCCCTCGACGACGTAGCAGAGGCAGCCGGAGTCTCCCGCCCCCTCGTGTACCGCTACTTCCCCGGCGGCAAACAGCAGCTGTACGAGGCAGCACTCCGCTCCGCCGCCGAGGAACTCGAACTCTGCTTCGACGAACCCCCCGAGGGCCCCCTCCCTGCCCGCCTCTCCCGCGCCCTCGACCGCTACCTCACCTTCGTCGACGAGCACGACGCCGGCTTCAGCGCCCTCCTCCAGGGCGGCAGCGTCGTCGAGACGTCCCGTACGACGGCCATAGTGGACCGGGTCCGCCGTACCGCCGCCGAGCACATCCTCAGCCATCTCGGGGTGACAGACCCCAGCCCCCGCCTGCGGATGACCGTACGCATGTGGATCACCGCCGTCGAAGCGGCGTCCCTCATCTGGCTGGACGAGGACAAGGACCCGCCGGTGGACGAGCTGCGGGACTGGCTGGTGGAACAGTTCACGGCGGTCCTGACGGTGACGGCCGGCCGCGACCCGCAGACGGCGGCCGTCGTACGCAACACCCTGAGCGCGGATACCGGAAACTGATCCCGTGAAGAGCCAAGACACCGCCTTCGAGGGCGGCCCCCTGGACGGCCGTGTGCTGCCCATCCTGCTCGGGCCGACCGGCCACCCCCCGAAGACGTACAAGGTCCCGGTGCCGGACGCGGCCGGCGGCCCGCCGACCGTGCTGGTCTACCGGCGCGTGCCGAAGGGGCGGCCGGGAAAGCTGGGTCTGCACCCGGGCTGGAAGTACGCGTACGACCCGGAGGGCAAGCCGACCGACGGCAAGCTGCGCTGGCCGTGGTCGAAACCGGCCGCCGGACCGGTGCCAGGCGCCACGCCGCAGGGCAAGCCGGACGACACCGACGGGTGACGAGGTTGGGCCGAACCGCGCACGCTCGCCGCGCGGACCTCGCGCCCGCGTCACAAGCTCGCGGTGCGGAGCGGAAGGGCTGCCCCGCACCGGAGGTGATGACGTGTCAGGAAGGCTTCTGCGTCTGGTCTGTACGGCGGCGATGGCGGCCGGCACACTCCTCGCACCCGTCCCCGCCCTGGCCGCACCGGACCCGAGCCCGAGCCCGAGTCCCACAGCGACCGAATCCTCCGCCGAGCCCGCCCCCGGCAACGGTTCCCCCTCCGAGCCCGCCCCGGCGACCGGTTCCTCCACCGAGCCCTACCCAGCGACCGACTCCCCGACCGGGCCCGCCACCGAGCCCGCCGCTGTCGTCCCCCAGGCCGACGAGCCCTCCGTCGCCGACCTCCTGACGGACCTTCAGCGTCTGTATCGCGAGGCCGAGCAGGCCACCCACACCTACGACGCCACCGCCGAGCGGCTGAAGCGGCAGCGGGCCGAGGTGCGGCGGCTCGACCGGCAGCTCGTGCGCGCCCGGCTGGCCCTGCACGAGCGGCGCGGTGCCCTCGGCCGGCTCGCCCGGCAGCAGTACCAGAACAGCACCGACATCTCCCCGTACGTCCAGCTGCTGCTGGCCCGCGATCCGCAGCACGCCCTCGAACAGGGCCATGTGATCCGCCAGTTGGCGCTGGAGCGGGCCGAGACGGTGGGCCGGCTGGTCGGCGGCGAGCGGCGCACCGGCGGTCTCGCGCGGGCCGCACGTGCCGCGCTGGACGAGCAACTCACCCTCGCCGAACGGCAGAAGCGCGACCGGGACGCCGTACGGGAGCGGCTCAGGGAGGTCGAGGAGCTGCTCGCCTCGCTGAGCACCGAACAGCTCGGCGAACTGGCCGAGTTGGAGCGCGGCGGCGAAGTCACCGAGGAACAGCGGGAGTTCGTCACCTCCGGTGCCCTCAGCGCCGGACGGAAGCCGTCCCAGGACGGTGAGCAGGCGCTGAGGCATGCGGTGGCGCAGCTCGGGAAGCCGTACGAGTGGGGGGCCGAGGGGCCGACGTCGTTCGACTGCTCGGGGCTGACCTCGCAGGCCTGGGAGAAGGCGGGGCGGCCCATCCCCCGGACCAGCCAGGAGCAGTGGGCGCGGCTGCCGCACATCCCGCTGGCCGAGCTGCGCCCCGGTGACCTGGTCGTCTACTTCCCCGGGGCGACGCATGTGGCCCTGTATCTCGGGGACGGCATGGTCGTACAGGCGCCGCGTCCGGGGGCCAGGATCAAGGTGTCGCCGCTCTCGGCCAACCCGGTGCTGGGCGCCGTACGGCCGGACCCGGACGGGGAACCCCTGCGGCGCTACACACCGCCGAAGCTCCCCGCCGACGCCACGGCGGGCCCGGACGAGGGCTACGACTCGGTCATCGCTCCCGCGACCGAACCCAGGTAGGCGGCCGTCTTGTCCGGCTCGTAGAAGAAGTTCTCGAAGTCCGCCGGGTCGTTGAACGCGTTGGCGAAGCGGTCGGCGACCGAGGGCAACTGGCCTGCCGCGCCAATGAGGTTGAGGACGTGCTCCGGCGGCGGGCCGAGCATCGCGTTGGTCCACTTGGTGACGTGCTGGGCGGTGTCCCAGTAGCGGTCGAAGGTGGCCCGCATCCAGGTCTCGTCGAACTCCTTCTCGCCCTGTTCGAGGATCGAGTCGAGATACGAAGCCGCGCACTTCGAGGCCGAGTTGGAGCCCTGGCCGGTGATCGGGTCGTTCGCCACGACCACGTCGGCCACGCCGAGGACCAGACCGCCGCCGGGGAGGCGGCCGACCGGGTTACGGACGGTGGGGGCGTAGCGGCCGGCCAACGTGCCGCCCGCGTCGGTGAGTTCGACCTTGGTGGCCCGCGCGTACTCCCACGGTGTGAACCGCTCCATGAGTTCCAGGGTCAGGGAGAGGTGTTCGGCGGGGTCGCGGACGCCGTTGAAGACGTCGAGCGGGCCGCCGGGTATGCCCTCCCAGAACAGGATGTCGGCGCGGCCCGAGGTGGTGAACGTCGGCATGACGAACAGCTCGCCGACACCCGGGACCAGGTTGCAGCGGACGCCGTCGTACTCGGGGTGCTCCGGGCGCGGGCCGAGGCCGTGGACGTAGGCGACGGCCAGCGCGCGCTGCGGCTCGCGGTACGGGGAGCGCTCGGGGTCGCGGGCGAACATCGACACCAGTTCGCCCTTGCCCGCCGAGACGAGGACCAGGTCGTACGTACGGGAGAAGTAGTCGAGGTCGCCCACCGCGGCGCCGTGGATGACCAGTTGGCCGCCGCGCTGGGCGAACGTCTCCATCCAGCCGGCCATCTTCACCCGCTGGTCGACGGACTGGGCGTAGCCGTCGAGCCTGCCGATCCAGTCGATCGCGCGCTGGGTCGGCCCCGGGTCGTGCGAGCCGGGGGCGGCGACCGAGACGCCGAGTCCTTCGATCTTCGGGGCCTGGGACTCCCAGAAGTTCAGCTGGAGATCGCGCTCGTGCTGGAGGGCGGTGTGGAACATGCACTGGGTCGACATGACCCGGCCGGACCGGATCTCGTCCGAGGTCCGGTTGGACATCAGGGTGACCTCGTAGCCGTGCGACTGGAGGCCGAGGGCTATCTGGAGTCCGGCCTGACCGGCTCCGACGACGAGTATCTTCCGCATACGGTCTACGTCTCCTGTCGCAGTTACTCGGGACTGACGTCCAGCGCGTGGCCCACCAGGGCGAGCAGGGTCTCGATCACCGGGATGCGGCGCCGCGCATCCATGATCATGACAGGTATGTGCGGCGGCACGGTGAGCGCCTCCCGCACGTCCTCCGGGTCGAACTCGGCACTGCCGTCGAAGTGGTTGACGGCCACGACGTACGGCAGCCCGCAGCTCTCGAAGTAGTCGAGCGCCGGGAAGCACTCCTTCAGCCGCCGGGTGTCGGCCAGTACGACCGCGCCGATCGCGCCACGCACCAGGTCGTCCCACATGAACCAGAACCGCTGCTGGCCCGGCGTACCGAAGAGGTAGAGCACGAGGTCGTCGTCAAGCGTGATGCGGCCGTAGTCCATGGCCACGGTGGTGGTGCGCTTCTCCGGGGTGGCGGTGAGGTCGTCGGTGCCCTCGCTCGCCTCGGTCATCAGCGCCTCCGTCTGGAGGGGCTCGATCTCCGAGATGGTGCCGACCATCGTGGTCTTGCCGACGCCGAAGCCGCCCGCGATCACGATCTTCGTGGCGATCGGCGCCCGGGTGCGGTCCTGCTGCCAGGGCCGCAACTCCTCCTCGCCGGGCCGGACTTGCTCACCGGGCCGGACTTGGAGAAGCGGGGAGACGCCACGGGCGACGTCAGAGACGACGGAGTCCACTCAGCACCCTTTCCAGCAGCGCGCGGTCCGGCTGCCCCGGCCCGTGACCGGTTCCGTACACACGGATCTTTCCCTGGTCCGCGAGATCGCTGAGGAGCACGCGGACCACGCCCAGCGGCATCGTCAGCAGTGCGGCGATCTCGGCCACCGTACGCATCCGGCGGCACAGTTCGACGATGGCCCTCATCTCCGGCATGACCCGGGTGCTGAGGGAACCATTCTCCAGCTCCTTGCGCTCCTCGGGCGCTTCGATCGCGGCGACGAACGTCTCGACGAGGAGGACGTGTCCGAAGCGGGTCCGGCCACCGGTCAGCGAGTACGGGCGTACTCGGGCCGGTTTGCGGTCGCCGCCACGGACGGGAAGCCTGGGCGCGTCCGGGACGGCGCTCACTTGGCGACCTCCGCCGAACGGTCCGGCACGGTTCTGACGGCCATCGGACCGACCGCCGTGGGCTCCTTGTCCGAGGCCCCGCGTTCGATCGACTCCCGTAGCTCACTGCGGAGTTCGGGGGTCAGGACATGGCCGGCGCGGCCCACGAAGAGCGCCATGTGGTACGCCACCACGCTCATGTCACAGTCCGGGGAGCCGTGCACACCGAGCAGTGAGCCGTCGCTGATCGACATCACGAAGAGGCTGCCGTCCTCCATCGCGACCATGGTCTGCTTGACGCCGCCGTAGTCCATCAGCTTGGCGGCGCCGATGGTGAGGCTGCCGATGCCGGAGACGATGGTGGCGAGGTCGGCGGCGGAGCCCTTGGGGCCGGTCGGCTGATCGGGCCGGCGCTCCGCGTTCCTGTCTGGGTCGGACGAGAGCAGGAGCAGACCGTCCGAGGAGACCACCGCGACCGACGTCAGTCCCGGCACCTCCTCGACGAGATTGGTCAGCAGCCAGTGCAGGTTGCGGGCTTCACTACTCAGGCCGAAGGTACTGGGCGCGGTCAACTGCTTGCCTCCTCGACTGTTCCCCCCGTGGATTCTTCGGCATGTGCGGGCTGTGCCGTACGTGCCGGTTGTGCCGTGTGCTCGGTCCGGTCGGGCCGCTCCGTCTGCTCCGCGATCTCCGCCTCCACGTCACGGCGTCCGTCGCGGGCACCCCGGTGGAACCCGCCGAGCCTGCGGCGCAGCGCGTCGGCGTCGACGGATCCGATCCGTGGTCTGGGCGGCGCGGCGGGCGCGGTGATCTTCGGGGTCCGCTTGGGCAGGCCCTTGTCGGTGAGCGGCTCGTCCTCGACGCGCTCGTGCGTGTCGGGGCCGATGGCGTAGGGGTCCGGGGCGGTGCCGGTGTCGGGAGCCGTGGGGACGGTCGGCTCGGGGGTGTCCTCGGCCGGGGGTTCCGGCACGAGCAGTTCCATGGTGATCTCGGAGGCGGGGAGGGCCTCGGGGACGGGAGCGGTGTCCGGGACGGGAGCGTTGTCGGGTTCCGGAGCCGACGGCGCCGACGGCTCGGCCGCGGCGAGCGTGCCGTCGACCGGGGTCGCATCCGTGCCCGCATTCGTGCCCGCGTCCGCGCGCGTGCCCGTATAGGTGTCCACGTCCGCGTCCGTCTCGGCGTCCGCCTCCGCGTTCCGTACGGCCCGCTCCGCCAGGGCGATCATCAGGTCCGGCGCGTCGGCCGCGATCGGGTCGGCGCCGCCCGACTCACCGCCCGACTGCTCCGCAAGGTCCTCGACCCGGCTCTCCTCCGGGTCCTCGGCCTCCGAACGCCCTTGCAGCACATTGGAGTTGACCTCGGCGTCGGCGCCCGGGAAGGTCAGCGTGCCGCCGCCGAGCGTCGAGTTGGCCGAGGGTGATACGGCCGCCGGGTCCTGGGCCAGCAGCGTCTTCGGCAGGACGACGACCGCCGCGACCCCGCCCTGCTTCTGCTCCCTCAACTGCACGCGCACACCGTGCCGGTGGGCGAGCCGCGCCACGACGTACAGCCCGAGCCCGATGCCGTCACCGTCCTCGTCGCCCTCGTCGCCCGCCTCGTACGGGGCGTCCGGATCGAAGTCGGCCAAGCGGGAGTTGAGGCGGACGAGGCGGTCGGCGGCCATGCCGATGCCCTCGTCCTGGACGGAGAGCATGATGTCGCCGCTCTCCAGGAGCCAGCCGGAGATCTCCACCGGAAGCTCGGGCGGGGTGAACGAGGTGGCGTTCTCCAGGAGTTCGGCCAGCAGATGGCTGACGTCGTCGGCGACGAACCCGGCGAGATGCGCGTGCGGCGGCAGCGCGGAGATGCGCACCCGCTCGTACCGCTCGATCTCACTCACGGCGGCCCGGACGACATCGACGAGCGGGACGGGACCCGCGTGCTGGTGGCCGTGTTCGGCGCCGGCGAGGACCAGGAGGTTCTCGCTGTGCCGGCGCATGACGGTGGCGAAGTGGTCGAGCTTGAAGAGGGTGGCGAGCCGGTCCGGGTCCTGCTCGCGCTCCTCCAGGCCCTCGATGACGGCGAGTTGACGCTCGACGAGGCCCAGGGTGCGCAGCGCGAGGTTCACGAAGGTGCCGTGGATGTTGTGCCGGGTGCGGGCCAACTGGCTTGCGGCGTCGGCGAGTTCGGTGCGCAGTTCCTCGCGGGCGTCGGCCATCTTCTGGCGCTGGCCGACCAGGTGCTTGCGGTCGGACTCCAGGGTGGCGATGCGCTCGTGGACGGCGAGGGCGCGGGCGTGCAGGGCGTTGACGGAGCGGACGACCTGGGCGAACTCGTCGTTGCGGCCGGTGAACTTGATCGGTTCCTCGGCGAGCGGGTCGGCGGCCCCGGCGAGCCGGGCGGTGCCCCGGCGCAGCACGGAGAGGGGGCGGGTGAGGGTGCGGGCCATGGCGGTGGCGATACCCACGGAGATCAGGAGAAGGGCGCCGAGGGCGGCGATCCGGATCTCCAGCTCGGTGACGTCGTCGTCCCGGAGCTTGACGAGGGCCTTGGTGCGGCGCTCGTAGAGGGAGGCCTCGACGCCCCGCATCAGCTCGACCCGGGCGGAGAGCGCCGCGTCCACACCGCTGAGGCCGGTGGTGAGTTCGCGCGTGGACAGCGTGGGCTGGTCGGTGAGCGAGGCGAGGTACTTGTCGGCGGTGTCGACCTCGGGTCCGGTGACCGTGGAGTCGTAGCTGCCGACGGCGGTCTCGGGGGCCGTCTCGCGGAAGTCGAGGATCGCCGCGTCCGAGCGCAGGCGGGCCTGCTGGGCGGCGGTGGTGAGGGCGTTCCGCGTCTTCGTGTCGGCGGGCGAGGTGACGGTCACCCGGGAGGACAGCCCGGTGATCGGGTCGTACACGTTCTCGGTGGAGGTCGGCACGCTGAGCGCGGCGAGGAGGAGGCCCCGGGCGGCGGCGGCCTGCTGGACGGCGGAGTCGAGTTCGGCGAGGGCGTACGCGCCGGAGCCCGCTCGGGGCGGCTGCTGCTCGGCCAGTCGCTCGGCGAGGCGGTGCAGCCCGGCGATGGCGTCGGAGTACGTCTCGTGGGCCTGGAGAGCGGTGCTCTTGCCGGTGAGCGCCTCCCGGCGCAGCGTCGCGATCTCGTCCAGGTCCTCGCGCAGCGCGGCCGGGGTGTCGGGGTCGGCGCGCAGATCGCCGACCTGGCGGTCGACGCGGGCGGCGCGCTGCTCGGAGGGCGCCTTCGCCTTGGCGCGGCCGGCGGCGATGTAGACAGTGACCTCGTCGCGTTCGTCGGCGAGCGAGTGGGCCAGGGTCAGGGCGTCCTGGGTCTGCGCCGCGAGGGTCACCAGGTCCTGGGAGTCGTGGAGCTGGGAGGAGGCCGTGATCAGGGACGGGGAGCCTGCCCCGGCGATCGCGGCGGCCACGACGGCGACGGCCACGATGAGCCGGTTCCTGACGTGGGCGGGGCGTCCCCGGCCCGCGGGATCGGTCGGGGCGTCACCGGTAGCGCCCCCTGCGGGAGCTGTCTGCCTGCCTGTGCGCCGAGGCCGCGTCTTCTGCACCGTCGCTCGCATTCCTGACTCGTGTGCCCATGGGCCCGGGTGACGATGCGTCCGGACCCGAATGACGATCCGTCAACTGGATGGCCGCCCGGATGGTTCTGGCCTGCCGCTCACCCGGTACGGTTCCGGTTCTCCGGCACGGTCCGGCTCCCGACCCTCCCATGCCGGTGGGCAGGGAGCGCGCGTCACCTGACCCGCCACTCAAAGGAGTGAACATCAAGGAGTCAACATCGGCGGGGAGTTGGCGGCAAGTTCCTCTGGCCTGTGCTCCCACCGTGCCCGGTGGGCCGGTTGGACGTGGGCGGCGGGCTTTGACATTATCCGCCACTACGTCTTCACGGAGTAGATCATTCCCGCCCAAACCAGGCGTCTGACCAGCGGCTACCCGCTGTTTCGGCAACTGTTGCCAGCCTTTTGAGAACGTTGTGAAGGCCTCGTGCAGACTGGCTGGATGCGTACTGAACTCGCCACGGAGCCCGGTGATCCGGCCCGCCCCAATGAGGACTTCGCAGCGATCGGGCTTCCCGCCTCCGGGCAGGGCGGTTCGCTCGTCCTCCTGGACGGGGTGACTCCCCCCAGGGCCGGCACGGGCTGTCTGCATTCCGTCCCCTGGTACACGGCCCGGCTCGGCGGCGCGCTGACCGAACTGTCGGTTTCGCAGCGGGATATGCCTCTCCAGGACGTGCTGGCGGCGGCCATCTCTCGTACCGCCGAGGCCCACACGCAAACCTGTGACCTTTCTCACCCCCGTACGCCCCAGGCGACCGTGGTCCTGGCCCGCTGGTCCCTGGACGTCGTGGAGCATCTGGTGCTGTCCGACTCGGCCCTGCTGACCGAGTCCCCGGACGGCACGGTCACCGCCCACCTGGACGACCGGCTGTCCCGCGTCCCCCGTGCGTCCCTGGCCACGGACGCGATCGCCGACGCGACGGTACGCAACAAGGAGGGCGGCTTCTTCACGGCGGCGGCCGATCCGGCGGTGGCGTCCCGCGCGGTGTCGGGCACCCTCCCGCGCGCCGAGGTCCGCGCCCTGGCGGCCCTGACGGACGGCGCGACCCGCTGGGTGGAGAAGTTCGCCGAGGGCGACTGGACGGCCTGCTTCACCGCCGTACGCAAGGAGGGCCCACAGTCGCTGCTGAACCGCGTACGGGAACTGGAACGGGCGGACGCGGACGCCGGCCGACCCCGCCTGCGCCGCAGCAAGACGCACGACGACGCGACGGTGGTCTACGTGGAGCTTTGAACGAGGAGAGGGATGAGGGCCTACTTCTCCATACCGAGGTTCAGCTGGTGCAGCAGCCGGGCCAGTTCGGCCACCTCGGTGCGGTCCCAGGCGCCCAGCTCCCGCACGTACCGCGCGCGTCGCGCCTCCCGTACGGCGCGGAAGCGGACGCTGCCCTCGTCGGTGAGGTGGACCAGCCAGGCGCGGCCGTCGGCGGGGTCCGGTTCGCGGGCGATCAGGCCCAGCTCCTCCATGGCGCGCAGCTGGCGGGACATGGTGGCCTTGCCGACGCCGATGTAGGCGGCGAGTTCGGTGGCCCGCTGGCGCCCGCACTCGTCCAGCCGCACCAACAGGCCGTACGCCGACGGCTCCAGGTCGGGATGGACCTCGCGGGCCATCTCCCCGGAGTTGGCCCGGGCGCGCCGCAGGAACACGGTCAACTCGCGCTCCAGGGCGAGGAATTCCCGCTCGACCCCGGGTCCGGGCGTCGTGGACTCGACTCGCTGTCCGCCGAGGTTCCCCTCGCCGTTCACGTCCTCGTGCACGTCAGCACTCCCGATCCGGTGTCGCCGCTCTGAAGGTGTCCGTCGAACACGGCCATTGCCGCAGCTCGGACAGTATTCGGCAAGTATTTCGCAGGCCAGGACCGCCGACGTCACCCAGGCCCCCGTCCGGCGTACGGGAAAGCCCGGACCCCTTCCGGGACCCGGGCTCTCACCGACCGGCAGCGTCCGTCACGCCGCTGCCGGAACCCTCACCTCCGCCGGGTTCTCCGCCGGGGTGAGCGCCAGTTCGAGGACCTGGCGGACGTCCGTGACGGCGTGGACGTCGAGCTTCTCCAGGACCTCGGCCGGGACGTCGTCCAGGTCGGCCTCGTTGCGCTTCGGGATGATCACGGTGGTGACGCCTGCCCGGTGCGCGGCGAGCAGCTTCTGCTTCACCCCGCCGATGGGCAGCACCCGCCCGGTCAGCGAGACCTCGCCCGTCATGGCGACGTCCGTACGAACGAGCCGCCCGCTGAGCAGCGAGGCGAGAGCGGTCGTCATGGTGACGCCCGCGCTGGGACCGTCCTTGGGCACGGCACCCGCCGGGAAGTGGATGTGCACGCCCCGGTCCTTCAGGTCGCCGACGGGCAGCTCCAGTTCGGCGCCGTGCGAGCGCAGGAAGGAGAGCGCGATCTGCGCGGACTCCTTCATCACGTCACCCAGCTGCCCGGTGAGCGTGAGTCCCGCCGCCCCGGTCTCCGGATCGGCGAGCGAGGCCTCGACGTAGAGGACGTCACCGCCGGCCCCGGTGACCGCGAGCCCGGTGGCGACACCGGGTACGGCCGTACGCCGCTCGGCCGGGTCCTGCGCGGCCTCGGGCACGTGATGCGGGCGCCCGATGAGCGACCGCAGATCGCCCTCGGTGACGGTGAACGGCAGCTTCCGCTCGCCGAGTTCGTGCTGTGCGGTGACCTTGCGCAGCAGCCGCGCGATGGACCGCTCCAGGTTCCGGACCCCGGCCTCCCGGGTGTACTCGCCGGCGAGCTTGCGCAACGCGCCCTCGTCGAGGGTGACTTCGGTGCTCTCGAGACCGGCCCGCTCCAGCTGCCGGGGCAGCAGGTGGTCCCGGGCGATGACGACCTTCTCGTCCTCTGTGTACCCGTCGAGCCGCACCAGCTCCATCCGGTCGAGCAGCGCCTCCGGAATGGCTTCGAGCACGTTGGCCGTGGCAAGGAACACCACGTCACTCAGATCGAGTTCGACTTCGAGGTAGTGGTCGCGGAAGGTGTGGTTCTGCGCCGGGTCGAGGACTTCGAGCAGCGCGGCGGCGGGGTCGCCCCGGAAGTCGGAGCCGACCTTGTCGATCTCGTCGAGGAGGACGACGGGGTTCATGGACCCGGCCTCCTTGATGGCCCGCACGATCCGCCCGGGCAGCGCGCCGACATACGTACGCCGGTGACCGCGGATCTCGGCTTCATCCCTGACCCCACCCAGCGCCACCCGGACGAACTTCCGCCCCATGGCATGCGCGACGGACTCACCGAGGCTGGTCTTGCCGACACCGGGCGGCCCGACGAGCGCCAGCACGGCGCCACCACGACGCCCGCCGACAACCCCCAGCCCGCGCTGGGCCCGCCGCTTGCGCACGGCGAGGTACTCGGTGATGCGCTCCTTCACGTCTTCCAGCCCCGCGTGCTCGGCGTCGAGCACGGCCTGGGCGCCCTGGATGTCGTACGAGTCCTCGGTCCGCTCGTTCCACGGCAGTTCGAGAACGGTGTCCAGCCAGGTCCGGATCCAGCCGCCCTCGGGCGACTGCTCGGAGGACCGCTCCAGCTTGTCGACCTCCTTGAGCGCGGCCTCGCGGACGTTCTCCGGCAGGTCGGCGGCCTCGACGCGGGCCCGGTAGTCGTCGGACTCCTCGCCGTCCTTCTCGCCGTTGATCTCCCGCAGTTCCTTGCGTACGGCTTCCAGCTGCTTCCGCAGCAGGAACTCCCGCTGCTGCTTGTCGACGCCCTCCTGGACGTCCTTCGCGATGGTCTCGGCGACGTCCTGCTCGGCGAGGTGGTCGCGCAGCTGCTGGGTGGCGAGCTTCAGCCGGGCCACCGGGTCGGCGGTCTCCAGGAGCTCGATCTTCTGGTCGGTGCTGAGGAAGGGCGAGTAACCGGAATTGTCGGCAAGGGCGGAGACGTCGTCGATGGCCTGGACGCGGTCGACGACCTGCCAGGCGGCGCGCTTGCGCAGCCAGGCGGTGGCAAGTGCCTTGTATTCCTTGACAAGTTCGGTGACATGACCGGGCAACGGGTCGGGAACGGTCTCGTCGATGCGGGTCCCCTCGACCCACAGCGCGGCCCCCGGCCCGGTGGTCCCGGCGCCGATCCGCACCCGCCCCCGAGCGCGAATGAGGGCGCCCGGATCCCCGTCGGCCAGCCGGCCGACCTGCTCCACGGTGCCGACGACACCGGTACTCGGGTACGACCCGTCGACACGCGGCACCAGCAGAACCCGAGGCTTCCCGGGCTCGGTGCGCGCGGCAGCCTGCGCGGCCTCCACGGCGGCCCGCACATCGGCGTCGTTCAGATCCAGCGGCACCACCATCCCGGGCAGCACGACCTCGTCGTCGAGCGGCAGCACAGGCAGAGTGAGCGGTGTGGACGTCGAAGCCATGATCTCCCCTTCGGCAGTCAAGTTGAGCTATGCCGACTCAATGCTTGGGGGCGGCCGATTGTTCCCAGGGACGTGTTCGCCGTGAGCGATCACCTCTGCCGCGACGGCCGACCACCCGCATACAGTCAGGCAAGTAACACTCATTACCGCAGCTCAACCATTACACAGGGAGTCGACGTGGACGGAACCGTGCGGGCCTGGGTCGACGGCTGGGTCGTCTCGCGCGGGGCGTCACCGCCGCTGGTCGAGCCCTGGGGATACACGATCGACGTGGGCACGGCCGAGCACGTCACCCGGCACGTCCTCGACGCGGTGAACGACGCCGTCGAGGAACGGACCGTCCGCAAGGTGGCCGACGCGGTGACCGGGACGGGCGTGACGCTCAAGGTCTTCGCCGATCCGGCGACGGTCGGCGGCTGGCTCGGCGAGGGCTGGCGGACCGACCCCGAGCCGGGCTACCTGATGTCGGTCCCGCTGACGCCCGCGGAGGCGCCCGTCGCCCCCGACGGCTACCGGGTACGCGTCTGGACGCGCGCCGGCGTGACCCGCGTGATGCTCGCGGCGCCCGACGGCTCCTGGGCGGCCCGCGGCCAGATCGCCCCGACGGGCAGAACGGCGGTGGTCGACCAGGTGGAGACCTCCCCCGCGCACCGGCGCCGGGGCCTCGGCTCCTTCGCGATGCGGACGCTCGCGCGGGAGGCCGTCTCCCAGGGCGCGGAGAGAGGCGTACTGGCCGGAACACCGGACGGCCGGGCGCTGTACGAGGCGCTGGAGTGGCGGGTGGAGGCGCTGCTGACGAACGCGAAGTTCACGGCGCCGGGCACATCCACGTGCCGTCCGACAGGGCGGCCAGGACGCGGCGCTTGATCCCGGCACGCTGCGGGCTGCTGACGAGGGACAGGGGCAGATGGCCGACGCGCTCCTCGTACGGGCGCAGCTCGGCGCGGATGAAGGCGTACTCGGACGGATGCGCTTCGACGAGGAGCCGGTCGGCCTCCGCCTTGGCCTCGGACACGGCCAGCGCGTACGGACTTTCGAGTGCCCGTTCACGCAGGGCCTGGGTGAGCTGCCGGATGTACCGCTTGTACTCCATGCGCCGCTGCTGGAGGGCCGCGAGGAAACGCCGGGCGTTGAGCACCGCGACCGCTTCCGCCTCGGGCAGGGCGTAGATGTCGTCGGGGAGCGTGCCCAACGCGTGGGGTGTCTCCGTGCGGGCCCGTTCCGCGGCCATCGCGCCCAGCTCCCGCAAGGCGTTCTCCCACCGTTTCAGCATCAGCGGATGACGCAGCGCCATGTCGCGTTCGTCCTGCTCCTTGGCGTCCTCGGCGGCGGCCAGCCGCACGGTGGTGTCACCGGCGGCGAGCAGGGCGTCGACCTGCGGGGAGCGCGGCGCGGAGATCCGGCCGTGGGCGACGGCGTACGCGATCTCGTCGTGCACGTCACGGAACGCGGGCGGCTCCGCCGCATCACTGAGGTGCCGCCGGGCGCGCTCCCGCTGGACGAGGCCGGCGTACTCGTCCGGGAACACGTGCCGCAGCCAGGCCTGAGCCGTGACATGGGAGTTCGTGCCGTTCCTGCGCTCACGGCTGTTGTGGAAGTCGTTGCGCCGCAGCTTCTTGACCAGGATGGCGGCCTCGTGGGCGCGATGGCGGACCCGGCCCAGCCGGTGCTCGGTGACCTCCAGGCGGGGGTCGCCGGTGTAACGCATCCGCTCGGTGGCGACCTGGAGTTCTCCGCCGGCGCACAGCAGGGCGTCCTGCCAGTCCAGCCGCCATTCCGCCTTGCGCAGCAGCCGGCCGGTGCGGGGCGGGAGGAACCGCCCGTGGACGGCTTCCGCGACGGCCACGGTCACGAGGTTGTCGAAACTCTCGGCGATCAGCTCGACGAGCCGTTCCGTGGGCACCCGCTCGACATCCGCGAGGCGCAGCCTCTCCCCCACACCAGCCCCCTCCGCAAGCACTGACGTCCCCGGGGACCGCGAACGCGCCGGTCCCCCACTTGCGGGCAGGTTATCGGGATTCGGGTAATCAGGCGGTGACTTTCCGTGATTTCCGGGAGTCGGTGCTCCGCCCCGCTCGCCATCGCCGCACCCACGGCCAGGTGGCGACCCCGATGGCCAGGGCCATCACATGCCCCCAGTTGGTCATCGGATCGGTGTACGCGACGAGGTCCTGCACCAGCGTCCCGCCGAACACCACCAGCACCAGCCACCCCAGCCAGGGCCGCAGCAGCCCCGCCAGCGCGCCCACGCTCGCCGCGACCCCGAAACTGATCCCGTAGTCGAGCCGATGCAGCGAGGTCTCCGGCAGCCACCCCACCAGCACCGCGAGCCCCACCGGCACCTCGGTCGCGAGAGTGGCCAGCACATGCCCGAGCGCGAACACCCCGGCGGTACGCAGCCCACCGATCCGCCGCTCCAGCGCGGTGAGGACGAGCAGGAACACGATGGCGTACGGCGATGTCACGCCGCCCACGACCCACAGCGCGCTGGTGACCAGCACGAACACGGGCGTCCGTACGAGGTGGAAGACATCCGTGCTGGTGCCCTGGTGGAGGGCGTGCACGAGGGCGGGGTCGGCATGCTCGGCGACGAACGCCGTAACGAGGAGGACGGCGGCGAACGTGAAGGTGAACGGGGTTCCGGTGGGGGTGGGGAGGAGCCGCCAGGGCCGGAGGAGCCGCCGGCGCGGACCGGACACGGGCCGCGCGGACATGGCCTCCGCCGGCCCCCGCTGTCTCGGCATCCCGTCCAGCAGCCGTACGCCCTCCGCGACGGGCACGTCCGAGGGCGCCGACGAATCCGGCGTCATGTCACCCCTCGTATCGACCCGTTCCACGGTGAGGCACTCCTTCCGTTTCACCCCACCTTTCGCCCCGGCACACGCCCCTGTCTGTGACCCGCGCCACGCACCGGCTGATTCACAGCAAGCCGACAGGCCTCGCCGAAAATGACTGAACTCGTCCCGGCACACTGCCAAGATGCCCCCATGACCCGCTTGACCACCTCCTACACCGCCCCCGAAGTCCTGGACCGCCGTGACGGCCCGTACGGCGAAGTCGTGCTGCGGCGGCACGGGGAGTTGCTGCAGATCATCGCCAACGGGTGCTTCCTGATGGACACTTCCGACGGCCGGTCCGAGCGTCTCCTCATGGACGTGGCTCTCGACGCCCTCGATCCCGGGACGCCCGCCCCCCACGTCCTCATCGGCGGCCTCGGTGTCGGCTTCTCCCTCGCGCACGCCGCCGACGAACCCCGCTGGGGCCGTATCACCGTCGTCGAACGGGAAGCCGCGATCGTCGAATGGCACCGGAACGGGCCGTTGGCGGAGATCTCGGCCCGCGCTTTCTCCGACCCCCGTACCGAGATCGTCGCAGCCGATCTCGTGAGATACGTCAATGAGACCTCCGCCACATTTGACGCGCTGTGTCTCGACATCGACAACGGGCCCGACTGGACCGTCACGGAGGACAACCAGAGCCTGTACTCGCAGGCCGGACTGGCAAGCTGCGCAAGGGTGTTGAGGCCGGGCGGGGTGCTCGCGGTGTGGTCCGCGCAACCCTCTCCGGAATTCGAGGGAACTCTACGGAATGCCGGGTTCCAGGGGGTGCGTACCGAAGAAGTCCCTGTTGCCCGGGGAGTCCCCGACGTTGTACACCTCGCCGTACGACCTGGATAGCCCTCACGCGGTGACTGCCCGTACTCTGCTCCCCTGACGCCGATCACTGATCCGATCAGGCGGGCGTCAATCGCAGTCATGCGCGGACAAGCGCAGCCAAGGAATCACCCCACTGATTCCGGAAAGCACACTTCAGGGGCGGGCGATGGAGCAGACACACACCTCCCAGAACGGCGCGACGGCGACACCCGGCGCCCAGCGCCGGGTTCTCGTGGTCGAGGACGATCCGACGATCGTCGACGCCATCGCGGCCCGTCTGCGCGCAGAGGGATTTCTCGTGCAGACCGCGGGCGACGGCCCGGCCGCCGTCGACACCGCCGAGGCCTGGCAGCCCGATCTGCTGATCCTCGACATCATGCTGCCCGGGTTCGACGGGCTCGAAGTCTGCAGGCGGGTACAGGCCCAGCGGGCCGTGCCCGTCCTGATGCTCACCGCGCGCGACGACGAGACCGACATGCTGGTCGGGCTCGGGGTCGGCGCCGACGACTACATGACGAAGCCCTTCTCCATGCGGGAGCTGGCCGCACGCGTGCATGTGCTGCTGCGCCGGGTCGAGCGGGCCGCCATCGCCGCGTCGACGCCGCGCTCCGGCATCCTGCGCCTCGGCGAGCTGGAGATCGACCACGCGCAGCGACGCGTGCGGGTGCGGTCCGAGGACGTGCACCTCACTCCCACCGAGTTCGATCTGCTCGTCTGTCTGGCGAACACCCCGCGTGCCGTGCTCTCGCGCGAGCAGCTGCTCGCCGAGGTGTGGGACTGGGCGGACGCCTCCGGCACCCGGACCGTCGACAGCCACATCAAGGCACTGCGCCGGAAGATCGGCGCCGAGCGGATCCGTACGGTGCACGGGGTCGGCTACGCACTGGAGACACCGACGCCATGAACCGGGGGCGGCCGGCCGCGCGGAGGAGCCCCGGGGAGCCCTGGGGCGGCGTACGCCCGTTCTCGATCAAGACCAAGCTGGGTGCTCTGGTCGTCGTCTCGGTGCTGATCACCACCGGTCTTTCCATGATCGCGGTGCACACCAAGACGGAGATCCGCTTCATCACGGTCTTCTCGATGATCGCCACACTGTTGATTACGCAGTTCGTGGCCCATTCGCTCACCGCGCCGCTGGACGACATGAACGCGGTGGCCCGTTCCATCTCGCACGGCGACTACACGCGCCGGGTGCGCGAGAACCGCTGGGACGAGCTGGGCGACCTGGCCCAGACGATCAACGTCATGGCCGACGAGCTTGAGGCCCAGGACCACCAGCGCAAGGAGCTGGTGGCGAACGTCTCGCACGAGCTGCGCACCCCCATCGCGGGGCTGCGCGCCGTGCTGGAGAACGTCGTGGACGGCGTCTCGGCCGCCGATCCCGAGACCATGCGTACGGCGCTCAAGCAGACCGAGCGGCTCGGGCGGCTGGTGGAGACCCTGCTGGACCTCTCCCGGCTCGACAACGGCGTCGTACCGCTGCGCACCCGCCGCTTCGAGGTCTGGCCGTATCTCTCGGGCGTGCTCAAGGAGGCCAACATGGTTGCCTCCACGCGCGCGGGCATCGCGTCGGGCTCCGGCGGTCACACCCGTACGGACGTCCATCTGCACCTCGACGTCAACCCGCCCGAGCTGGTCGCGCACGCCGACCCGGAGCGCCTCCACCAGGTCGTCGCCAACCTGATCGACAACGCGGTCAAGCACAGCCCCGCGCACGGCCGGGTCACGGTGAAGGCGCGGCGCGGAGAACTGGCCGAGTCGCTGGAGCTGGAGATCCTGGACGAGGGGCCCGGCATCCCGCGCTCCGAGTGGCACCGGGTCTTCGAGCGGTTCAACCGCGGCGGCGTCAGCTCGCCGCACGGCCCGGGCAGCGACGGCGGTACGGGCCTCGGGCTCGCGATCGCGCGCTGGGCCGTGGATCTGCACGGCGGCCGGATCGGTGTGGCCGAATCCGAGCGAGGTTGCCGGATTTTGGTCACCCTTCCGGGAGACTCATCCGTCCCAAGTTGACGTAAAGTTCGAAGCGGAGCCACAAGATCCACCTGACGTCCGCGCTGACGGACGCGCGTGGACACGTGTGATTGGTCACAGGCCCGCGCATTTGGTGCGCCCGGCCGACAATCTGGGCATCCCCCGAGTGTCCCTTTCGGACCGGAACCCCGCTTGTTTCCCGCCATTTCACCCCCCGAAACCCGTTTCTCGATGTGACTTACACGACGATGAACGGGCCCGGACTGACCTTTCGGCCACGGGGGCGTAGCCTTAATTCCCGCTGTCCATCACCTTGTGAAGCCACCTTGTGAAGCGGAAGAGGGCGGTTGCCGCCGTGTCGCCACAGTCCCCCAGTAACTCATCGAGCATCTCGACCGACGAAGGAGCAGGTAACCCTGCGGCTGCGTTCGGACCCAACGAGTGGCTCGTCGACGAGATCTATCAGCAGTACCTCCAGGATCCGAACTCCGTAGACCGAGCCTGGTGGGACTTCTTCGCCGACTACAAGCCCGGAGCGGCTGCCGCTCCGACGGCTACGGCGGGTGCTGCGGCCACGGGGGCCGCAGGTACCACCACGACCGCTCCAGCGGCTCCGGCCGCCCCCGCGGCTCCCGTGACCCCGGCCGTCCCTGCGCCGGCCCCGGCGGTCGCTCCCAAGCCCGCCGCTGCCGCCCCGGCCGCTGCTCCGGCGGCGCCTGCCGCTCCGGCTGCTCCTGCCGCGAAGCCCGTGGCAGCCGCGCCCGCCGCCAAGCCAAAGGCCGCTCCCGCGACCGTGGCCGCGGACGGCCCCGAGTTCGTGACGCTGCGCGGCCCCTCCGCCGCCGTGGCGAAGAACATGAACGCCTCGATCGAGGTGCCCACGGCCACGTCCGTGCGCGCGGTCCCGGTGAAGCTGCTCTTCGACAACCGCATCGTCATCAACAACCACCTGAAGCGCGCCCGGGGCGGGAAGATCTCCTTCACCCACCTCATCGGGTACGCGATGGTGCAGGCCATCAAGGCCATGCCGTCGATGAACTACTCCTTCGCGGAGAAGGACGGCAAGCCGACCCTGGTGAAGCCGGCGCACGTCAACTTCGGCCTGGCCATCGACCTGGTGAAGCCCAACGGCGACCGCCAGCTCGTCGTCGCCGGCATCAAGAAGGCCGAGACGCTGAACTTCTTCGAGTTCTGGCAGGCCTACGAGGACATCGTCCGCCGCGCCCGCGACGGCAAGCTGACGATGGACGACTTCACAGGCGTGACCGTGTCGTTGACCAACCCCGGTGGCCTCGGCACCGTCCACTCGGTACCGCGTCTGATGCCCGGTCAGTCGGTCATCATGGGCGTCGGTTCCATGGACTACCCGGCCGAGTTCCAGGGCACGAGCCAGGACACCCTCAACAAGCTCGGCATCTCGAAGGTCATGACGCTCACGTCGACCTACGACCACCGGGTCATCCAGGGCGCCGCGTCGGGCGAGTTCCTCCGGATCGTCGCGAACCTCCTCCTCGGCGAGACCGGGTTCTACGACGACATCTTCGAGGCGCTGCGCATCCCCTACGAGCCGGTCCGCTGGCTCAAGGACATCGACGCCTCGCACGACGACGACGTCACGAAGGCCGCGCGCGTCTTCGAGCTGATCCATTCCTACCGGGTCCGCGGCCATGTCATGGCCGACACCGACCCGCTGGAGTACCACCAGCGCAAGCACCCCGACCTGGACATCACCGAGCACGGGCTCACCCTCTGGGACCTGGAGCGCGAGTTCGCGGTCGGCGGCTTCTCGGGCAAGTCCCTGATGAAGCTGCGCGACATCCTCGGCGTGCTGCGCGACTCGTACTGCCGCACCACCGGCGTCGAGTTCATGCACATCCAGGACCCGAAGCAGCGCAAGTGGATCCAGGACCGCATCGAGCGCCCGCACAGCAAGCCGGAGCGCGAGGAGCAGCTGCGCATCCTGCGCCGGCTGAACGCGGCGGAGGCCTTCGAGACCTTCCTGCAGACGAAGTACGTCGGCCAGAAGCGCTTCTCGCTCGAAGGCGGCGAGTCGGTCATCCCGCTGCTGGACGCGGTCATCGACAGCGCGGCCGAGTCGCGCCTGGACGAGGTCGTCATCGGCATGGCCCACCGCGGCCGGCTGAACGTCCTCGCGAACATCGTCGGCAAGTCGTACGCCCAGATCTTCCGCGAGTTCGAGGGCAACCTCGACCCGAAGTCGATGCACGGCTCCGGCGACGTGAAGTACCACCTTGGCGCCCAGGGCGTGTTCACCGGCCTGGACGGCGAGCAGATCAACGTCTCGCTGGCCGCCAACCCGTCCCACCTGGAGACGGTCGACCCGGTCATCGAGGGCATCGCCCGTGCCAAGCAGGACATCATCAACAAGGGCGGCACGGACTTCACGGTCCTGCCGGTCGCCCTGCACGGTGACGCGGCCTTCGCGGGCCAGGGCGTGGTGGCCGAGACGCTCAACATGTCCCAGCTGCGCGGCTACCGCACCGGCGGCACGGTCCACATCGTCATCAACAACCAGGTCGGCTTCACCGCCGCCCCGGAGTCGTCGCGCTCCTCCATGTACGCCACCGACGTGGCCCGCATGATCGAGGCGCCGATCTTCCATGTGAACGGCGACGACCCCGAGGCCGTCGTCCGCGTCGCTCGCCTGGCCTTCGAGTTCCGCCAGGCGTTCAACAAGGACGTCGTCATCGACCTCATCTGCTACCGCCGTCGGGGCCACAACGAGTCCGACAACCCGGCGTTCACGCAGCCCCTGATGTACGACCTGATCGACAAGAAGCGCTCGGTGCGCAAGCTCTACACCGAGTCCCTCATCGGTCGCGGCGACATCACCCTGGAAGAGGCCGAGCAGGCGCTCCAGGACTTCCAGGGCCAGCTGGAGAAGGTCTTCACGGAGGTCCGCGAGGCCATCTCCACCCCGGCCGAGGCCCTCGTGGGCGACCCCCGGGCCGAGTTCCCGGTGGCCGTGCAGACCGCGGTCTCCCAGGAGGTCGTCAAGCGCATCGCCGAGTCCCAGGTCAACATCCCCGACCACGTCACCGTCCACCCGCGGCTGCTCCCGCAGCTGCAGCGCCGGGCGTCGATGATCGAGGACGACACGATCGACTGGGGCATGGGCGAGACGCTCGCGATCGGCTCCCTGCTCCTGGAGGGCACCCCGGTGCGCCTCTCGGGCCAGGACTCCCGACGCGGCACCTTCGGCCAGCGCCACGCGGTCCTGATCGACCGGGTCACGGGCGAGGACTTCACCCCGCTCCAGTACCTGTCGGACGAGCAGGCCCGCCTGAACGTCTACGACTCGCTGCTCTCCGAGTACGCGGTCATGGGCTTCGAGTACGGCTACTCGCTGGCCCGCCCCGACGCGCTCGTCATGTGGGAGGCGCAGTTCGGCGACTTCGTCAACGGCGCGCAGACGGTCATCGACGAGTACATCTCGGCGGCGGAGCAGAAGTGGGGCCAGACGTCCGGCGTCACCCTGCTCCTCCCCCACGGCTACGAGGGCCAGGGCCCGGACCACTCGTCCGCGCGCATCGAGCGGTTCCTCCAGCTGTGCGCCCAGAACAACATGACGGTCGCTCAGCCGACGCTCCCGTCGAACTACTTCCACCTGCTGCGGTGGCAGGTGCACAACCCGCACCACAAGCCGCTGGTGGTCTTCACCCCGAAGTCGATGCTGCGTCTCAAGGCGGCGGCCTCGAAGACGGAGGAGTTCACGACGGGCGCCTTCCGCCCGGTCATCGGCGACGAGTCCGCGAACCCGGCCGACGTCCGCAAGGTCGTCTTCTGCGCCGGCAAGCTGTACTACGACCTTGAGGCCGAGCGGAAGAAGCGCGGCACCACGGACACGGCGATCATCCGCATCGAGCGCCTGTACCCGCTCCCGGGTGCGGAACTCCAGGCGGAGATCGCCAAGTACCCGAACGCCGAGAAGTACCTGTGGGCGCAGGAGGAGCCGGCGAACCAGGGCGCGTGGCCCTTCATCGCCCTCAACCTGATCGACCACCTGGACCTCGCGGTCGGCGCGGACATCCCGCACGGCGAGCGCCTGCGGCGCATCTCGCGCCCGGCGGGCTCGTCCCCGGCGGTGGGTTCGGCCAAGCGTCACCAGGCGGAGCAGGAGCAGCTGGTGCGTGAGGTGTTCGAGGCGTAGGTCTCTGGCGGCACAGCGGTAGGGCCCGGCACCGGGGAGATCCGGTGCCGGGCCCTTCGCGTTCGTCAGGTGTTCTCGGGCGGGTCGTAGTAGACGCCCAGTTGCCTGACCCAGTCGGTGTTCTTCTCCCGCATCTCGTTCCGGACCCACAACCCCCGCACCCGGACCAGGAGTTCCCGCACACTGCCCGACCTGCGCAGCAGCTCCCGTTCCACCCGGTTGTAGAACTCGGCGCAGTTCCTGTGGTCGGCCTCGCGGCTCCAGAGGATCAGGGGGTAGCCGAGGGCGCGGGCCGCGTCGAGCACGGCGGTGCCGGGGTCGTCGTCGGTGGCGTGTCGGCAGGAGAGGGGTACGGCGTTGGCGGGGGCGTCGCGCAAGTGCCGCCGCACGCCCTCCGGCGAGACGTCACCGGGTGGCCGCAGGCCCAGCAACGGGCCTCGGGACACGGCCTCCCAGCGGTCCGCCCGCTGCTGTTCGGTGCCGCTCGGGTACGGCCGCACGTTCCCCCGGACGAACACATTGCACTCCGTACGCAGTGCCGCGCCCGGCGCCCAGGCCATCACGTCGAGCTGCCACAGCAGCGCCTCCGGCAGCTCGTACTCGACCGTGGCCCTGATCTTTCTGGTGTCGGCCCACTCCAGCGCGGCTTTGAGCTGGTCGCGCAGTTGGGGCACCGGTTCGTCCGGGCGGAAGGGTGCCTTGGGCGGTGCCGCCTGGCGCATCCGGTCGGTCTGGGTCGCCCCCAGGCTCCAGGTGTAGAGATCGTCCCGGCTGATGTCCGTGGGCCAGATCTTGACGGTGATCCGGCATCCTTCGCTGCCTGCGGACTGCGGGGCCGCCGGTGCCAGTGCCTGGCGGACCGCCCGCGCCTGTTCCTCGGTCAGGCCGGTCCCGGCCGCCCGCTCGATCCAGGGGAGGAGGCCCGCAACGCCCCGGGTCCGGCCCTGTTCCTCCAGACGGGCGAACACTCTCGCCGCGTAGACGACGACTGATCCGGCGGCGCCGACCGCGTACAGGTGTCCGGCGCCGTCGCGCCAGCTCCGGGGGGCGTGGTCCGGCGCCGGCACCTCGGCGGACGTGAGCAGGTCCAGTACCGTCTCCGGCCGCTCCGGGGGCTCCAACTCGGCGAGCAGGGCGTACAGTTCCGCCTTCGCGGAGCCCTGTCGGGCGTGGTGCCGGTCGTGCGCGCGGACGATGCGGTGCCACAGGTCGGCGCCCTTCTCCGGCACCTGTTCGCACAGTTCTCGCAGTGCCTCGATACGTACGGCCCGGCCCGGTCCGGTGTCCTCCGGCGCGGTGGCCAGGGCGACGCCGACGACCGAGCCGTCCCGTCGGCTCCGTACCGGGGCACCGGCTCTCAGCTCCGAGAAGGGGGCGCCGACCAGCGTCATCGTGTGCTGCCCGGGCTGCCCTTCGGCCCGCGCGGAGCAGGACCGGACCACCGTGCCGAAGGTCGCCCGGGTGGCGTCGAGCAGGGTCACGCCGTCGGGCCGTACGTCCGGTGTGTCCGTGAGCCACAGACAGCCGTAGCGGTCGGCGTCGTCGGCGAGTTCCAGCAGGGCCAGCTCACCTGTCGTGCGCACCGGCCAGGCCCGGTGGCCCAGTCCGTCCGTCGTGTGGACGGTGATCCTGGTCCGGTCGCCCTTGGGCACCCGCTCCACCGCGCTCGTGCAGGTGACGAGGATGCCCGGCGCGACGAAGAAGCCGGTGCCGACCGTGTCGCCGCCGACCCGGACGGCCGCCACGGCACGGCCGACGCTCTCGGACTCCCGGCGCTGCCCCGGCTCCAGCCGCACGGTGTCCACCCCGCGCGGCCAGTTCTCCTCCCGGGAGGTGACCAGCACATGCCCACCGACGGGGAAGGGGAACGGCTCCTCGGAGCCCCCCAAGCCCTCTGAACCCCCCGAGTCCCCCCAGCCGTCCAGGACGATCAGCCAGTCGAGGGCCGTGCCCGCCAGCACCCGGTACAGCTCCCTGAGGCGGGCCCCGATCTCCCCGCCCGCCGGCAGCCCGAACTCGACGCCCAGCCGGGCCAGCCGCTCCTTGCGTTCCTCGGCGTTGTCCCCTCCGACCCACCAGACGATGTCGTACGTCGCCCCGTAGTGCTGCGCGAACATCGCGGCGAGGTCGGTCTTGCCGGACGACTGCGGCCCCACGAGAACGCACATCGCGGAGTGACGCCCCTGCGACAGATTCCTGCGCACCCGCGCCAACACGCCCTGCGGCGCCACGAATCCGGCGGTCGTACGGGGTACTCCGCTCCGCAGCCGCAGCGTGGGCCCCGGGAAACGCGGGCCCTGGCCGCCGTCCGGCGACGTCATGGGGCCGAGGCCGAGACCGGTGAGCAGCCGCTCCGTGGCCACCGTCCCGGTGGTGTCCCACACGCCCGTGCAGGGACCCACCTCCCGCTGCCAGGAGAAGCCCTCCCTGCGGGTCACGGTGACGGCGACGAGCCGGTCGTCCTTCAGCGCGGCGATCGCCCGAAGCGGGTTGCCGAGGCGGAAGGCGGAGTACCAGCTGCCGACGATGAGCACGACACGTCCGCCACGAGGACGCTGCGCCGACAGCCGCTCCCCCACCAGCCGCGCCAGCTCCCGCGAGTCCGCCCGCATCGGCCGCTTCACCACGAACTGCCCGCGCGACGTGAGCAGATGGGCCACCCAGGTCGCCCATGCCTCGTCCTCCTCGACGTACATGACGTCGAAGACCTCCCCCTGCCCGCGCGGCGCCCCTCCTGCCACCGGCATCGAGATGTCGGCGAACGCCCCCGGGGCGAGGTCCGTGTCGTCCCGCTCCGGGGCGGCGGCCGTTCCCCCACCCTCCGCCTGTGCCAGCGCCGCGAAATTGCGCGCCCGGCGTCCCAGGTGCCGGTCGATGTACTCACCGCAGACCCTGAGCACGAGCGAGGCGTCCCCGGACGGCAGCAGCCGGCGCAGCACGTTCCGCACATCCGGCCGGAACTCGTACCACCCGTCCTCCGCGCCGCGCTCCAGCAGCCCGCTCAGCAGCACTTCGGCCAGTACGGCAGGACCGGACCGGGGCTGCATGGCCCGCTGGACGAGCTGCATCACCGGCAGGGTGAGCGGCACCTCCGAGAAGGCCACGGCCAGCGCCACGGCCTGCCGGGACGCCGTACGCCGAAAGGTCCGCACGACCGACTCCGCGTCCGCGACCGGCCGTCGAGGGCGGGGCGGGGACGCCGGATGATCGCCCCTGACCCAGGCGGCCGGCGCGGGCACCGCCAGCCCGGTGCTCCCGGACAGCAGCCGCGCCCACGTCCCCAGCGCCGTACGGGTCGGCGACAGGACCGGCACCGGCAGCGCCCCGGGCGGTGGTACGTCACCATCCGCCGGCGTGAACTCCAGGCGCGCGCCCAGCCCTTCGCGCCGCCGGAGCGTGCCGGGGAGCGCGGGCAGATGCGTACGTCGCCACATCCGCTGCGGCAACGGCTGCACGACCGCCACGGGCGCGGCCCGCCCCCAGTCGTGCAGCAGCCGCTGCATCGCCCCCGAGCGCCACAACGGGCCCGCGCAGTCGCTCAGTACGAGGGTCAGCTGCCGGCCGGTCGGATCGCGCAGCTGCTCGGCGGCGCGCGGCGCCCGGCCGGTCTCACCTCCGACGTCATGGCCGGTCGCGATCACCAGGCGGCCGTCCGCGCCCGCCCGGACGTAGTACGCGGACACCTCGCGGAAGGCACCGAGCCCGGCGCACAACTGGCGCAGCTCCTCGAATGCCGTGTTCCACACGCCGGTTGATGTCGACATGTCCATGAGGAGGCAGAGGCGGGCCTCGCGGCGGGTGGTGGCGCGCAGGACGGGGAGGACGAGATGGGTCTCCGCCGCCTGTTCCGCCGTGGCCTGTTCGTCCAGGTCGAGGGCAGGCAGCCGGACGGGCGGGCGGTAGTGCTGGAGCGGGCGCAGGCTGCGCTGGAGCGCGAGGGGGTGCGGCAGGGCTGTGGCGGCGGGGACGCGGACCCGGACGAAGCCCGCGTCCGTGTGGCCCGGTGCGGGATCCGGCCGGGCGGGCCGGGGCCGTTCGACGTGCAGGCGGGTGCGCAGGGCGGCCGGCCCGGCGTGCCCGCCCCGGTCGCCCACCGGAGCGTCGGCGTGGTGCGGCGCGGGCGGTTCGCGCCGGAGCGCGAGGTCACCCGCGGACGCCGGTGCCCCCGGCCGACTCAGCTCCGCCGGGGGCACGAACCGGGCCAGCCACAGCGCCTCCGCCAGTTCGCGCGCCGACGGCTCGACACCGCCGAGGCCGCGAAGCCGGTCGGCCAGTTCGGCGAGGCGCCCATCGGGTGAGGTCATCCGCGCGGTCCGCCGCTCCCGTACTCACCCTGGTCGAGGGGCCGCATCAGCAGCTCGGCCAGCCGCTGCCGGTCCGGGCCCCGGTCCCGTACGGCCTCCTGGGTGAAGTAGATCGCGTTGAGGAGCTGGTCGGCGGCGCGCAGGGCTCCCGGCTCCGAGTCGAGGAAGGTGCTGATCAGGTCACCGTCCCCGCCTGCTTCGGCATCGGCCCCGCCGAAGTGGGCGCCGACCATGGCTTCGAGGCGGGCCCGGCCCGAGGCGTCGTCGCGCGGCGAGGGCAGGTCCAGGTGGAGGCAGCGGCGCAACAGCGGGGCCGGGAAGTCGCGTTCGCCGTTGCTCGTCAGCACGACGATCGGAAAGGCCCGGCAGCGGACCAGGCCGCCCTTCACCACGGCCCGTTCGTCGTCGTCCGTGAGGACCTGGACGTCCGCCTGCCGCCGGGCGATCCGTTGCAGCTCGGCGATGCGGAACTCCCCCTCCTCCAGGGCGTTCAGCAGGTCGTTGGGCAGGTCGATGTCGCTCTTGTCCAACTCGTCGACCAGGAGGACGCGCGGACGCTCGTACGGCAGGAGCGCGGTACCGAGCGGGCCGAGCCGCAGATACTCGCCGATGTCCTCGGTGTGCCCACGGGTGGTGTCACCGGAGGGCGCCCCGGTGTGCGCCTGGCCCCGCACCTTCGCCATCTGGCTGTCCTGGAGCCGGGCGATGGCGTCGTACGTGTACAGGCCGTCGCGCAACGTCGTGCGGCTCACGATGGGCCACTGCAGGACCCGGCCCAGGCCCAGTTCGTGCGCGATGGAGTGGGCGAGCGTGGACTTGCCGGAGCCGGGGTCACCGGTGACCAGCAGCGGCCGGCGCAGATACAACGCCGCGTTGATCAGCTCCAGGTCCTCCGTCCGCCAGGCGACACCGCGGTCGCCGCGCGTCCCGAGGCGTCTGGTCGACTCCGAGCCGAGCGGCGGTACTACGGTGCCGCCGGGCTCGCCGTCGAAGTCGCGCCACGGCGGCGGGGCGGGCAGCCGGCCGATGCCGTCGTGCGGCCCGCCGACTCCCCGGTAGATGAACCAGTCCGGTTGGCGGGTGTCGGTGCTCGTCAAGGGGACTCCAGCAGGTCGTCGCAGAGTGGGATCGGGCGCCGCGGATCGTCGTAGAACAGGGCGAGGTGTTGCGCCCAGTCGAGGTCGGGGTGGGGGGCTTTCTTGGAGTCGGTCAGGCTGAAGTCCTCGCGCAGGATGCGCAGGCGCTCGGGCAGGGCGGTCGCCCGGCCGACCGAGCTGAGCAGCTTGTCCGCTCGGACCTGCAGATCGGCACAGCCGGCGCCGCAGCCGTGCGGGTGTTCGGCCTCCAGGTTCCAGAGGGCGACGCCGTAGCCCGCCTCCACCGCGCGGGACAGTGCCCCGGTGCTCTCGGCCGGCGTGCGGCACAGCACGGGCACCGCACCGGGCGGCCCCTGGTCGAGGACCTGCCGGGCATAGGCCTCCGACTTCACGTACAGCACCTGGGGCTCGCCCTCGGCGACTCCGCGCCAGCGCTCGCGCCACACGGACGTGGGCTCGCCCCGCCGCTTCAGGGAGCGCAGGACGACCGGTCGGTGTACTCCGAAGGGCCGCTCCTCGGGACGCAGGCGGAGACGGCGGACCGCCGGTCGCAGCTGCCACACCCGGGCGTCCACGCCGAAGTGCTCGACCGGCAGGGCGACTTCGAGGCGGGCCCGGCGCTCGCCGTCGAGCTGGCCGAAGGTGCGCGTCAGCGGCCCGGTCAGGGCATCCTCCAGATCGGCGAGGGAGACTCCTTCGCCGTCGGAGCCCTCGTCCACGGCCCGCACGGTCTCGGGGCCACCGATCCAGGTCCAGATACGCCAGTGGAAGCGGTCCTTCGGCCGGAAGAGATCGGGCTCCAGCTCGACGGCGACGACCGGCCCTTCGTCGTCCTCGGCGCAGTCGCTCTCCCGGGGGTCGGCACGCCACCCCTGGGCACGCGGGGCTTCGGCCCAGGGCGCGGGCGCACCCGGCACCACGCCCATCAGGAGCGCCCGCTCGTGGTGGGGCAGTTCCTCGGCTCGTGACTCCACCCACTGTTCCAGTGCGGCGGCGGGGCCCGGGGCCTGTGGCCCGCACAGCTGCGCGACGACCCGCAGATAGTGCAGCGCCACGAGGTCGGCGGCCTCTTTCTTGTGGTCGTACAGCCAGCCGTGCCCGTCGCGCCAGTCGCGCGGGGCGTCCTCCTCCAGCCACAACGGCTGGTCGCCGAGAACGCGCCCGATCACCTTCTCCAGCTCGACCGGCGAATCCGGCGCGGGCAGCCCGGCGAGCAGCGCGGAGGCCGCGGCGCTGTCCCGCGGTCCCCACCGGCGCTCGCCGCCCGCGGCCATTCCGTCCTGCGCCTTCACCCAGGACCCGCTGCCGGTGGCGTTCCGATGCCAGATGTCATGGGCGCGGATCAGGGCGGCGTAAGGGTTGTCCCCCAGTTCGCCCTGTTCCTCCTTGTCCTCCCCGGCCCGCACGACGAGGGCGTGCCGGAACCCGCGCAACGCGGTTGCCGCGACGGCCAGACCGCCGTCCTTCTGTGGCCGGCGTGCCTTGACGACGCCGACCACCAGGCCGCGCCCACGGTCGAGCAGCGGTCCCCCGGAGGCCCCGCGCGGGATCTCCACCGTGGGACCGAGGGTCAGGGCGTGCGCGACCTTGCCGTTGCACACCGTTTCCCCCTTCCAGCGCTGGGGTGCGCCGTCGGCCAGGGGATACCAGCCGTAGGCGGTGACGGCGGACTGTGGTGCGTCATAGCGGTCGGTGAGGCGCACGCACGTGTGTGCCACGTTCTCCGTCAGCCGGATGAGGACGAGATCCTGCTCGGAGTCCGTCCCGCCGAGCCAGTAGGCGGGACGCGCCCGCACATCGAGCCCGCCGTACCCCCGCACCCTCACCCGTAAGGAGCCGACGTCCTCCGGGTCGGCCGTCAGAGGCAGGACATGGGCGCAGCTCAGGACCCACCCGGGCGCGACGAAGAAGCCGCTGCCCCACAACTTGTCCGGTTCGTTCTCCGGCCCGATCCGTACGGTGGCCCGGGTGACCAGCACGTCGAGCATCTCCTCCGTCATACCGTCCCGGTGCTCTGGTCGTCGCGAACGGGGACCGGGGCGGGGGCGGGGATCAGACCGGCCGCGGCGGTCGTGCCGCCGACGCGGTCGCCGCTCTCCCCCGGCCGCCAGGTGAGGGTGATGGACAGTGCCGCCTTGGCCTCGCCGTCGGCGAGCAGGGCGACGGCCTTGCCCGGTTTGACGGCCAGTTCGACCCCGAAGGTGGCGCTGACCTCGTCCGGCCGGACGGCACGCGCCGCGTCGAACACGGCCGAACCGACGCCCCGGACCAGTTCGTTCAGCTGGTCGATCCGCGCCGCCATGTGGTCGAGCGCCCCGACGTCCTCGTACGAGAACTCGTCCGCGCCGCCCGGCACTTCGCCCGGGTCGAGCACACTGACCCGCGCGAGGACGGTGTCGCCCCCGGGCAGTCGGATCTCCTGAATCACGCGTTGTTCCACGGCGCCCCCCGAGCATGGTGACTAACAGTGATGCCATTGTGCCTGTGCGGACACGAGCGCGTGGGGAAATGTGGACAACCTGTGGACAACCCCGGTCCGGGCGACGGACGACCACCGCCCCGGGCGGGCAGGGCCTCCGCCTAATCTGGAGGCGTAAGCCCCACGGCCCGGCAGTCCCCAGGAGAACGAGCGTGTATTTCACCGACCGAGGCATCGAAGAGCTGGAGAAGCGGCGCGGCGAGGAGGAGGTCACCTTCGAGTGGCTCGCCGAGCAGCTGCGGACCTTCGTCGACCTCAATCCCGACTTCGAGGTGCCGGTGGAGCGCCTGGCGACCTGGCTGGCACGGCTGGACGACGAGGACGACGAGTAGGTCGCGAAGTGTCTTGACTTTCCGTGACCGCGATATATCGTGAATAGCAGAAGACGCGATATGGCGCGTCGTGCTGTGTCCAGGGGGTCCGCACCATGTCCACGACGTCCGAGTGGTCCGTCAAAGAGCCCGGCAAACTCACCTTCGACGAGCCCGTCACGGGCCTGCACGTACGCATCGTGAACGGCACGGTGAACGTGGTGGGCACCGACGAGGGTTCCGCCCGTCTGGAGGTCTCAGAGATCCAGGGCCCACCCCTGGTGGTGACCCAGGAGGACGGCGTCCTGACGGTGGCGTACGAGGACCTGCCCTGGAAGGGCTTCCTCAAGTGGCTGGACCGCAAGGGCTGGCAACGCAACGCGGTGGTGTCCCTGGCCGTCCCGGCCGGCACCCGCGTGGAGGTGGGCGTGGTCGGCGCGGGCGCCGTGGTCTCGGGGGTCGACGGGCCGACGGTGGTGAAGGGTGTCACGGGGGACACGACACTCGTCGGCCTCTCCGGCCCGGTCCGCGCCGACACGGTCTCGGGCAGCCTGGAGGCCCAGGCGGTCACCGGCGACCTGCGCTTCAACTCCGTCTCCGGCGACCTCACCGTCGTCGAGGGCTCCGGGCCCTCCGTGCGCGCCGAGTCGGTGAGCGGCTCCATGATCGTCGACCTGGACCCGGAGGGCCCGACGGACGTGCGGCTGACGAACGTCTCGGGCGAGATCGCGATCCGGCTCCCGCATCCGGCGGACGCCGAGGTCGAGGCGAACACGGCGAGCGGCACGATCTCGAACGCCTTCGACGGCCTCCGTGTGCACGGCCAGTGGGGTGCCCACCGCGTCACGGGCCGCCTGGGCGCGGGCACGGGCAAGCTGCGGGCGACGACGGTCTCCGGCTCGATCGCCCTGCTCCGCCGCCCCCAGCGGGAGGACGATTCGACGGACCGGACTGCCCCTGGGGACAATTCCGGCCCGACAGACCTCGCGAACAAGAAGGTGCTCTGACATGCCCCCCGTCTTCGCCCACGGCCGTCTGCGTCTCTACCTGCTGAAGCTGCTGGACGAGGCCCCGCGCCACGGCTACGAGGTGATCCGCCTCCTGGAGGAGCGCTTCCAGGGGCTGTACGCGCCGTCGGCGGGCACCGTGTACCCCCGTCTGGCCAAGCTGGAGGCCGAGGGCCTGGTCACCCACACCAGCGAGGGCGGCCGCAAGGTGTACGCCATCACGGACGCGGGCCGCGCCGAACTGGCCGACCGCAGCGGCGAACTGGCCGACCTGGAACTGGAGATCCGCGAGTCCGTCGCCGAACTCGCCGCCGAGATCCGGGCCGACGTCCGGGGCGCGGCGGGCGATCTGCGCAGGGAGGTGCGCGCGGCGACGAGCGAGGCGCGCAGGGACTCCGGCGCGGAGGAGATGCGGCGCATCAAGCAGGAGTGGAAGGAGCAGGCCCGGCGCGCGAAGGACGAGAGCCGTCGGGCCCGCGAGGAGGCCCAGCGGGCCAGGCGCCAGGCCAAGGAGGCCCAGGAACACGCCCGCGCCCAGGCCCAGGAAGAGATGCAGCGCATCGCCAGGCGGGTCCAGGATCAGGTCCAGGACCACTTCACGCGGGGCGACTGGCCGACGGGGGTCCGGGAGGGCCTGACCGAACTGGCCAAGGAGTTCGGCGAGTTCGGGAAGGGCTTCGGCTTCCCCCGCCCAGGCGGCACCACGACGCCCACGGCACCGCGGCCGGAGCACGAACCGACGTACACGGACACTCCCCCGGACTTCCCGGCCGGCTACGAACCGTCCTGGGCCCACGAGGACTCCACCGGCAACCCGGCCCGCGACCTGGACCGCCTCCTCGACCGCTTCCGCGACGACATCCGGGACTCCGCCCGCGACCACGGCGTCACGGAACCCCAACTCCAGGAGATCCGACGCCACTTGTCATCGGCGGCGGCACATGTGGGGGCGGCACTGCGGACACCGAGGGTGTGAGCAGGGAGGGACTAGCGAACCGGGGAGTCGGGGCCGGGGCTGGAGGGCCGGGGCTGGAGGGCCGGGGCTGGAGGCGCCTGACGCGCGGCGCGGCGCGGCGCCGGGCACCCGCCCGACGGGCCTCAGCCCGAACCCTCAGCCGGCGGCCCTCGCCTCACCCCCGCCGTACAGCACACGGCTCAGGGCCTCGTACGTGACTCCCTGGTCGGCGAGGACCTCTGACGGTACGCCGGGGCGGGCCGTGAGGGCGAGGAGGATGTGCTCGTCGCCGATCCGGCGGTCCCGATGAGCCACCGCGATGCGCAGGCACCGCTCCAGCACCTCCTTGGCGTCCCGGCTGAAGGTGCGGCGCCCCGACCACCAGCCCGTGTCCTTGCGGTCGCCGGACATCGCGCCGACGCCGTGCACCTCCTCGACCCGGGAGACGAGGTCGGACACGTCGATACCGAGCCCGGCGAGGGCGTCGGCCTCGGCCTGGGACAGTCCCGCACGGCGACGGGCGTCGGCGAGGGCGGACTTCACCGGCTCCTTGCGGTCGGCGGCGAGCCCGAGCGAGGCCAGCGCGAAGGAGGCCCGGCTCGCCTCGCGGTCGAGCAGCGCGAGCAGCAGGTGCTCGGCGTCGACGGACCGGCTGCCGACGCGCTCGGAGTGCTCGACGGCACCCCGCACCACGGCGCGCGCATCGTTCGTGAACCGTTCGAACATCACTGCCTCCCGTACTTCTTGTGCACGGCCTGCCTGCTGACACCGAGTTCCGCGGCGATCTCCTGCCACGACCAGCCCTGATTGCGCGCACCGCGCACCTGCACGGCCTCCAACTGCTCGACCAGCCTCCGCAACGCGGAGACGGCCCGCAGTCCGACCCGCGGGTCGCGGTCACCCGCGCGCTCGGCGAGATCTGTTGCTTCGGTCATGATGTCAACATAGGTTGACACGCGAGGCAATGTCAACCCACGTTGACACACTCGGTGGACGAGGATGAGGATCAGGAGGTGGTGAGGACGATCTTGCCGAACAGGTCGCCGGATTCGAGGCGTTCGAAGCCCTCACGGGCCCGGTCGAGGGGGAGCACCTCGTCGATGACGGGACGCACGCCGGTGGCGGCACAGAAAGAAAGCAGGTCCTCCAGCTCGTCCTTGGTGCCCATGGTCGAGCCGACGACCTTGAGTTCGAGGAAGAAGATGCGGGTCAGTTCGGCGTGCGAGGGGCGGTCGCCGCTGGTGGCGCCCGAGATGACGAGCGTGCCGCCGGGCCGCAGCGACTTGACCGAGTGCGACCAGGTGGCCGCCCCGACCGTCTCGATCACGGCGTCCACGCGCTGCGGCAGCCGCGCCCCGGACTCGACGGCCTCGACGGCGCCCAGCTCCAGCGCGCGCTTGCGCTTGGCCTCGTCCCGGCTCGTGGCGAAGACACGCAGGCCCGCCGCCTTGCCGAGCACGATCGCGGCGGTCGCGACACCGCCGCCGGCGCCCTGTACGAGGACCGAGTCGCCGGGGCGTACGCCCGCGTTGGTGAAGAGCATGCGGTAGGCCGTCAGCCAGGCGGTAGGCAGACAGGCGGCCTCGGCGAAGGAGAGTTCCTTGGGCTTGGGCAGGACGTTCCAGGCGGGTACGGCGACCTGCTCGGCGAAGGTGCCCTGGTAGCGCTCGGTGAGAATGGACCTGGGCTCTTTGGGTCCTACACCGTGCCCCGTCTGCCCGATGACGGAGTGCAGGACGACTTCATTACCGTCCGCGTCGACGCCGGCGGCGTCGCAGCCGAGGATCATCGGGAGGCGGTCCTCCGGGAGTCCGACTCCGCGCAGGGACCACAGGTCGTGGTGGTTGAGCGAGGCGGCCCTGACGTCGACGGTCGCCCAGCCGGGGCGCGCCTCCGGGGCTGGGCGGTCGCCCAACTCCAGCCCGTTGAGCGGGTGGTCGGGGTCGATGCGGGCGGCATAGGCAGCGAACATGAAGCTGACGATAGGGTCCGAGCGCCACCGGTGGGAACGGCACGCCCCTGTGACACACGCCCTCTTGATTTCGCCCCCGCCGCCCCTACCCGTCCCATCCTTCTGGGGGCTGCGCCCCCAGACCCCCCTTTCGCGCTGAACGCGCTCGTCCTCAAACGCCGGACGGGCTGGAGGGTGCCGACCGAGGCTGGAGAGTGGCCGTCGGGGCCGGAGGGTGGCCGTTGAGGCCGAAGGGGTGGCTGTCGGGGCTTGATCTTTCAGCCCAGCCCAGGCATTTCAGCCCGTCCGGCGTTTGAGGACAAGGCCCCTTCAGGGCCGGAGCGGGGGTCTGGGGGCGGCAGCCCCCAGGGATGGGAACGGGTAGGGGCGGCGGGGGCGAAAAAAGAATGGCCCCGCCACAGCCGAAGCCGGACGGGACCACCCCCAACACCCAAGTCGCTCGCGCTCAGCGTCGAGCGACCCCCTCCGCCCGCGCCGCCGCGGCAACCGCCGCGGTGACCGCCGGAGCAACCCGCTCGTCGAACGGCGACGGGATCACGTAGTCGGCGGCAAGATCCTCACCCACGACCGCAGCCAACGCATCCGCCGCCGCGATCTTCATCCCCTCGGTGATCCGAGACGCCCGAACCTGCAACGCCCCCGCGAAGATCCCCGGAAACGCCAGCACGTTGTTGATCTGGTTCGGGAAGTCCGACCGCCCGGTAGCGACGACCGCCGCGTACTTGTGCGCCACATCCGGGTGCACCTCGGGATCCGGGTTGGCCATCGCGAACACGAACGCGCCGTCCGCCATGGAAGCCACCGCCGCCTCGGGGACCGTACCCCCGGAGACCCCGATGAAGACGTCCGCGCCGGCGAGCGCGGACTCGAGCGACCCGCTCAGCCCCGCCCGGTTCGTCAGCTCGGCCAGCTCGCGCTTGACCGGCGTGAGGTCGTCCCGGTCCACCGAGACGATGCCCTTGCGGTCGGCGACGGCCACGTCCCCGAGGCCCGCCTCCAGCAAGAACTTCGCGATGGCGACTCCCGCCGCACCCGCGCCCGAGATCACACCCCGCAGCTCACCCAGCTCACGCCCGGTGAGCCGCGCCGCATTGCGCAGCGCCGCCAGCGTCACGACCGCCGTGCCGTGCTGGTCGTCGTGGAAGACGGGGATGTCCAGCCGCTCCTGGAGCTTCCGCTCGATCTCGAAGCACCGCGGTGCCGAGATGTCCTCCAGGTTGACCCCGCCGAAGGACGGCGCCAGCCGGACCACGGTCTCGACGATCTCGTCCACGCCCGTGCAGGCCAGCGCGATCGGGACCGCGTCCACGCCGCCGAACTGCTTGAACAGGATCGCCTTGCCCTCCATCACTGGAAGGGAGGCCTCGGGACCGATGTCCCCGAGTCCGAGGACCGCCGTACCGTCCGTCACGACCGCGACGACGGACGACTTCCAGGTGTAGTCGTTGACGAGGTCGGGCTGCTCGGCGATGGCGGTGCACACCCGGGCCACACCGGGTGTGTACGCGAGGGACAGGTCGTCCTTGTCACGGATGGGCACGGTGGCCTGCACGGCCATCTTGCCGCCCCGGTGGAGAGCGAACGCCGGGTCGAACTCACCGGCGTCGCCGCCGGTGCCGATGCTGATGTCGCTGCGAGGATTGACGATCTCCGCTGCCACTTTTTGTACCCCTTAAGTCTTCAAGGTTTGAGGGTGACCACTCCTGGTGAGGGGTGGGCGGGCACCGCGCGAGGCCCCGGTGAGTGATGCGCACGGGCACAAGCGCGACGGACGCGCCGCACACGCGTCCTGAGCCCCGGATGAGGGGTGTAAAGAACCTTCTTACCGGACGGAGGACACCGACGACGACCCCTATAAGTCGAAGGTCACACGTGGGTGACATGGCTTATCACCACACACGGCTGCATACCCGGACATGATCGATCAAATCGAGAGGCGAGTCGGGTCGGGTCTTGGGCCGGACGGAGTCCTCGGGCGGCCGTCCATACGGATGTACGTGCGGATGGCAACAGCCGCTCACCTGGCGAGATACACCGAAGATCTTCCGGCCGGAACGAATGATTCCCGTAGAAGATCCGGGAAGGTCCGGCTCTGATGCACCGACCTGACGCTCAACGGGGGTGACCCGTTATCCGATTTTGACATAGCCGGTCGTCTGAATGCCTCAGTCCGAATGGCAAGATGCCGTAATCACACAAGGTCGCGACACTCAAAGATGCGTGCACAAGTCGACCCGCCGGTTCCGCCCGCTCCAATCGGGCGGGCGGCGGCCCCAATGGCACACCATCCATCCGCCGGAGGAACCCACCATGACCGCAAGCTCCACCCTTCGTACGACCGCCGCGCAGAACCGGCTAGCAGCGGTCGGTGCGATCGCGGTCGCGGGCGCCCTGCTGCTCACCGGGTGCGGTGACCAGACCAAGGACAAGGGCAGTGGCTCGGAGAGCGCCTCGACGAGTTCGGCCCCGCTCGCCGACAAGCTCCCCCAGGCGATCCGGGACAAGGGCGTCATCACCGTCGGCTCGGACATCGCGTACGCGCCGGTCGAGTTCAAGGACGACTCGGGCAAGACGGTCGGCATCGACCCGGACCTCGCGGACGCCATGGGCAAGCAGCTCGGCGTGAAGTTCGAGTTCCAGAACGGCACCTTCGACACCCTGATCACGGGTCTGCGCTCCAAGCGGTACGACATCGCCATGTCCGCGATGACCGACACCAAGGACCGCCAGGAGGGCACCGAGAACGGCAAGAAGGTCGGCGAGGGCGTCGACTTCGTCGACTACTTCACCGCCGGTGTCTCGATCTACACCAAGAAGGGCAACGACCAGGGCATCAAGAGCTGGTCCGACCTGTGCGGCAAGAAGATCGCGGTGCAGCGCGGCACGGTCTCCGAGGACCTCGCCAAGGCCGAGACGGCGAAGTGTACGGGTGGCAAGAAGATCACCATCGAGTCGTACGACAACGACCAGCAGGCCCAGACCCGAGTCCGCGCGGGCGGCGCGGACGCCGGCTCCTCCGACTTCCCGGTCACGGCGTACGCGGTGAAGACCTCGGGCGGCGGCAACGACTTCCAGGTCGTCGGCGAGCAGGTCGAGGCGGCCCCGTACGGCATCGCGGTCGCCAAGACGAACACGGAGCTGCGGGACGCCCTGAAGGCCGCGCTGGACGCGATCATCAAGAACGGCGAGTACGCCAAGATCGTCGCCAAGTGGGGCGTCGAGGACGGCGCCGTGACGACGGCCACCGTCAACGGCGGCAAGTGACCCGGGCTCACGGAAGCTACGGGCACTGAAAGGCAACACCCGTGACTGTTGACACCGACAAGACGACAGGACCGGCGGACACTCCCCCGGCCGGACCGGAGGCCATCAAGGCCATCCCGGTCCGGCACTACGGGCGGTACGTCTCGGCCCTGATCGCGATCGCGCTCTTCGTCGCGATCATCTCCGCGTTCGCCCAGGGCAACATCAACTGGGGCGCCGTACCGGACTACTTCTTCGACGACCGCATCCTCACCGGCGTCTGGAAGACCCTGCTGCTGACGGTCCTGTCGATGCTGATCGGCATCGTCGGCGGCATCCTGCTCGCCGTCATGCGGCTGTCGAAGAACCCGGTGACCTCGACCATCGCCTGGTTCTACATCTGGTTCTTCCGCGGCACCCCGGTCCTGGTCCAGCTGGTCGTCTGGTTCAACCTGGGCCTGGTCTTCACTTACATCAACCTCGGTCCGATCTACAAGGACTACTGGTCCAGCTTCATGACGCCGCTGCTGACGGCGCTCCTGGGCCTGGGCCTGAACGAGGCCGCCTACATGGCGGAGATCTGCCGCGCCGGCCTCCTGTCGGTCGACGAGGGCCAGACCGAGGCCTCGCACGCCCTGGGCATGAGCCACTCCAAGACCCTGCGCCGGATCGTGATCCCGCAGGCGATGCGCGTGATCGTGCCGCCCACGGGCAACGAGGTCATCAACATGCTCAAGACGACCTCGCTGGTGTCGGTGGTGCAGTTCGCCGAACTGTTCCGCTACGCCCAGGACATCGGGCAGACGTCCGGTGCCCCGGTGGAGATGTACTTCCTCGCCGCGGCCTGGTACCTGATCCTCACCTCGATCCTCAGCGTCGGCCAGTACTACATCGAGCGGTACTACGCGCGCGGTTCCAGCCGTTCGCTTCCGGCCACGCCGTTGCAGAAGATCAAGGCGAACTTGCTGTCCCTCGGAAGCTGGAGGCGCTGACCATGAGCACGGAAAAGGTCACCGGCTCCGAAGCCGTCGCGATGGTCAAGTCGGAGGGCGTGCACAAGTCCTTCGGCCCCGTCGAGGTCCTCAAGGGCATAGACCTGGAGGTGAAGTCGGGCGAGGTGTTCTGCCTCATCGGCCCTTCCGGCTCCGGCAAGTCGACGTTCCTCCGGTGCATCAACCACCTGGAGAAGGTCAACGCGGGGCGCCTGTACGTCGACGGGGAGCTGGTCGGCTACCGCCAGAAGGGCGACAAGCTGTACGAGCTGAAGGACAGCGAGGTCGCGCTGAAGCGCCGGGACATCGGCATGGTCTTCCAGCGCTTCAACCTGTTCCCGCACATGACGGCGCTGGAGAACGTCATGGAGGCGCCGGTCCAGGTCAAGGGCGTGAGCAAGGCGCAGGCCCGTGAGCGCGCGGGCCAGCTCCTGGAGCGCGTGGGCCTGGCCGACAAGGCCGGCAGCTACCCCACGCAGCTCTCCGGCGGCCAGCAGCAGCGCGTCGCCATCGCCCGGGCCCTGGCCATGGACCCGAAGCTGATGCTGTTCGACGAGCCGACCTCGGCCCTGGACCCGGAGCTGGTCGGTGACGTCCTCGACGTCATGCGCGACCTGGCCGAGTCCGGGATGACGATGATCGTCGTCACCCACGAGATGGGCTTCGCCCGCGAGGTGGGCGACAGCCTGGTCTTCATGGACGGCGGCGTGGTCGTCGAATCGGGCAACCCGCGCGACGTCCTGACGAACCCTCAGCACGAGCGCACCCAGTCGTTCCTGTCCAAGGTCCTCTGACGACGCCCGCCAACACCTGACACACAGAGACGGAAGGGGCGGTACGGGATTTCCCGTACCGCCCCTTCCGCACGCGCCGCCCGGGTCACTTGAGGGCGAGCAGCAGGGTGTCCGAGGGTGAGCACCACACGGGACGCACCTCGGCGAAGCCCTTCTCGCGCAGCACGCGCGCGTGCCACTCGGCGGAGGGCGTGTCGCCTTCCGCGTGCTCGCCGTAGATCTCGAAGCGGCGGGCGGTCGGCCCGGCGAGGACGGGATCCTGGGCGGCGAGCTGCCACCATTGCGCCCAGTCGACGACACCGTCCTGTTTGGCCTGATCCATACGTGCGTGGCGCAGTGCGCGCTCCGCCGCGTTGATCCGGGGCGTGCTGTCGTCGATCATGTGGTCCGCGTTCATGAACAGACCGCCGTCGCGGACGACCTCCGCGATCCGGCCGTAGAGGTCCGCGAGGGGGTCGCTGTGCAGCCAGTGCAGGGCGGTGGCGGTCAGGACGGCGTCGTACGAGTCGTACGGCAGCCCGCTCGTCCACCGCGGGTCCTTGAGGTCGGCCGTGACGAGGGTGACGCGGTCGTCGCCCGCGAAGGTGCCCTCGGCGATGGCGAGGAGCGCGGGGTCGAGGTCGACGCCGGTGCTGGTGGCCCCGGGGAACCGGGCGAGGAGCCGGGCCGTGATACTTCCCGTGCCGCAGGCGAGGTCGAGCACGCGCGGGGCGGGGCCGACGAGGGCCTCGACCATGTCGAGCATGACCCGGAACCGTTCCTCACGGTCCGGCAGGTACCACTCCTGCTGGCGGTCCCAGCTCTCCTGCCAGGCATTCCAGTCGGTTCCGGCGTTTGTACCAGTGCTGCCAGTGCTGATCGTCATCGAACCCCCTCGGTCGGCCGCACACGTTGAGCGCATGCGTAATACCCTGGAAGCAATGTCAGCCGTTACTTCCGCCCACACCGACGACCATAGAACGCGCCCGTAAGGACTACAAGTGGAACTGGCCTATTACTCGGACTACGCCGTGCGTCTCGTCAACACCGAGGAACCGGCGCGCGGAAAGGACTCGCTGACCTCGATCGACGCCGTCCGCGACCTCTTCGGCGCCAACCAGCAGGCCGCCCGCCGCGCCACCGACGCCGACGTGACCCGGTTCCGCTCCGTACGGGCCCGGCTGCGCGCGGTCTTCGAGGCGGCGGACACGGGCGACGAGACGCTCTCGGTGGACCTGCTGAACTCACTCCTGCTGGAGTTCCCGGTGAGCCCGCAGATCTCCGGGCACGACTTCCGGGACGACGACGGCCGCCCGCTGTGGCACATGCATCTCGCCGACCACCCGTCGAACGCGACCGCGGGCTACGCGGCCATCGCCGCGATGGGCCTGGCCTTCCACCTCACCGAGTACGGCGTGGACCGCCTGGGCCTGTGCGAGGCGCCGCCCTGCCGCAACGCCTACCTGGACACCTCGACGAACCGTTCCCGCCGCTACTGCTCCGACCGCTGCGCGACCCGGGCCAACGTGGCCGCCTACCGCGCCCGCAAACGCCTGGAGGCCGACCGGTCCGAGAAGACGGGCCTCGCGGCCGAGAGCGCCCAGCGCAGCAGCGCCAGCGGCGAGCGCTGACCCGGCTTGAGCGGCCGGTAGCGGAACCTGACCCGGCCCAGGATCAGATCGTGCGGCACGGTCCCGTAGTCGGTGCTGTCGCCGCCGGCGAAGGAGTTGTCCCCGAGCACCCACCAACCGCCCTCACGGCGCTCCACGGCCCGTTTGACGACCAGCAGGTCCTGCTGGAACGGATGGCGCAGGACGACGATCTCCCCGGCCCTGACCCGGCCCCCGTAGCGCACCACGAGAAAATCGCCGTGATACAGCGTGGGCACCATCGACGGCCCGGTCACCTCGACCCATCCGAAGAGCTTCGCGGCCCCTCCGTGCTCACTCCCGCGCTCGCTCCCGTGCGCGCTCTCCTGCGACAGCTCCGGCATCCCGGCACCTCCCCGGTTCCATCCTCCACCAGTCCCAGTCTGACCCCCTACTTTTGTCCTAAGCCCATGGGGGCACTCGCGAAAACCCCTCTCTCAGGGAGTAATGTCCAACCTGAGAAGACGATCACGAGGAAGGAACGCTCCATGCTTTCCCGCCTGTTTGCCCCCAAGGTCAAGGTCAGCGCCCACTGCGACCTGCCCTGCGGTGTGTACGACCCCGCCCAGGCCCGCATCGAGGCGGAGTCGGTGAAGGCCGTGCAGGACAAGATTGCCGCCAACGACGACCCGCACTTCCAGGCGCGTGCCACCGTCATCAAGGAGCAGCGCGCAGAGCTCGCCAAGCACCACGTGTCGGTCCTGTGGAGCGACTACTTCAAGCCGCCGCACTTCGAGAAGTACCCGGAGCTGCACCAGCTGGTCAACGACACCCTGAAGGCCCTCTCGGCCGCCAAGGCGTCGACCGACCCGGCGACGGGTCAGAAGGCCCTGGACTACATCGCCCAGATCGACAAGATCTTCTGGGAGACCAAGAAGGCCTGATGCGGGCTTTCGCCGAAAAGGGCCGGTCAATACAGGCCGGCCCTTTTCGCTGCCCTGCGACCGTGTGAGCCCCCTCAACGCCGGCACACGAGGATCCCCGCCCGGCAGCCGACCTCGAACGCCCCCTGCCGGGCGATCCGTTCGGTGACGATGGCGCGGGCCCGCTCGACCGTCGCGTCGAAGGGCACGTCGTACTGGTCCGCCCAGGCCCGGTAGGACGCCAGGTAGGCGACGACGGGCTCGGGGTCGTGGACGGTGACGGTGCTGGGGAGTTCGATCGTCTCCACCCGCCCGAACTCCGCCCCGAGGAAGCCCGGGGCGTTCTCCAGGGAGAAGCGGGCGCCGATCGAGAACCGGACCGGTTCCTGCCCGGTGCCGAGCACGTCGCTCGCGGCCTGCTGCCACAGGTCGTCGAGCTCGGCCTTGTCCCGGTCGCCGTTGGTGGAGGCGATCACCAGCCCGTCGGGGGCGACGACGCGGGCCAACTCCCGTACCGCCTGCGGGATGTCGGGCACGTGGTACAGCATGTGCATCGCCAGGACCGCGCCCACGCTCCCCGAAGCCAGTGGCAGGCGTGTGACATCCGCCACGGCGACCGGGGCGGGGACTCCGGCGAGGATGCCGGGCGCGATGTCCAGGCCCAGCACGGTCTGTGCGGGCCGGTCCTCGCGCAGTCGCCGGACGAACCTGCCGTTGCCGCAGCCGACGTCGACCACGTGTCCGCGTACAGCACGAAGCTGCCCGGCAGCGATGCCGGGCAGGTCGTGACGGGGTGTCTGCCACCGGTAGAGCGCCTGGCGGGCGGCCAGGTGGCGGTCGCTGCCGTAGGCGCTCTCGGCGAGGCGGGTTCGGTCGGTGGCGGTGGAGGGTTCGGTCACGTCTGAGGCATCCCCGCCTCGGCCGGTTCACATGCCGTCGTCGTCCTCGCCCGCCTCCAGCAGGTTCGCCGCCGCGCCCACGATGCTCGGGTCCGGGCTGCCGACGACCTCCTCGTCCTTGCCCGTGTAGTCGAAGCGGGCCAGCACGCTGCGCATCGCCTCGACCCGCGCCCGCTTCTTGTCGTTGCTCTTCACCACCGTCCAGGGCGCCTGTTCGGTGTCCGTCTCGCGGAACATGGCGACCTTGGCCGCCGTGTAGTCGTCCCAGCGGTCCAGGGAGGCGAGGTCCATGGGGCTGAGCTTCCACTGCCGTACGGGGTCGACCTGACGGATCGTGAAACGGGTGCGCTGTTCGCCCTGGGAGACCGAGAACCAGAACTTGATCAGGTCGACGCCGTCGTCGACGAGCATCCGTTCGAACAGCGGGGCCTGGCGGGTGAAGCGCCGGTACTCGTCGTCCGTGCAGAAACCCATGACCCGTTCCACACCGGCCCGGTTGTACCAGGAGCGGTCGAACAGGACTATCTCGCCGGCGGTCGGCAGGTGTTCGACGTACCGCTGGAAGTACCACTGGCCGCGTTCGCGTTCGGTGGGCTTCTCCAGGGCCACGACCCGGGCGCCGCGCGGGTTCAGGTGCTCCGTGAAGCGCTTGATCGTGCCGCCCTTGCCGGCCGCGTCCCGGCCCTCGAAGACGACGACCAGGCGGCGGCCGGTCTGCTTGATCCAGCTCTGCAGCTTCAGCAGTTCGATCTGCTGGAGCCGCTTGTGCCACTCGTACTCCTTGCGCTCCATGCGCTCGGCGTAGGGGTAGTTCTCCCGCCAGGTCTCGACCGGAGTGCCGTCCGGCCGGATGAGGACGGGCTCGTCGTGGTCGCTGTAGTCGACCTTCAGCCCGGACATCAACGGTGTCATTCTGTCGGCCTCCCGTGCATCGACGTCAGCGGTCAGTGGAACTGCGGCACGATCAGATAGATGCCGTACGCGACCACGGCCGCGCACGCCACGAAGCACAGTCCGGCCTGGGCGAGCCCGAGCGCGTGCGTACCACCGTCATTCTCACGCGCGCCCTCGACCCGGGCGAGTCCTAGGACGCCGACCGCGAAGACGACGACCACGGCGACGGTGGCCCCGAGGCTCACCGCGGCGACCTGCCCCAGTGCGCTCCAGTCCAGATTCATTTCGCTTCTCCCTCGCTCACGCGGCCGTGCCGACGCGCGTCGGCTCCGACGCCTTGATGCTGACCTCGTGGGTCTCGTTGACGTTGTTCGCGTGCACCGGGTTGCGGCGCGCGGCCAGCACGATGCCCCCGGCGACCGCGACGGCGACCAGCGCGACGACCACGGTGCCGAAGGTGCCGCCGTACCTGACGGCGCCCGCGGAGACCCCGCCGACCAGCGCGGCGGCGGGCAGGGTGATCAGCCACGCCATGACCATGCGGCCCGCGACACCCCAGCGCACCTCCGCCAGCCGCCGGCCCAGGCCCGCGCCCAGGATGCTGCCCGAGGCGACCTGGGTGGTCGAGAGGGCGAAGCCGAGGTGGGCGGAGGTGAGGATGACGGCCGTGGACGCCGTCTCGGCGGCGAAGCCCTGCGGGGACTGGATCTCGGTCAGGCCCTTGCCCATGGTCCGGATGATCCGCCAGCCGCCCAGATAGGTGCCGAGGCCGATGGCGAGCCCCGCCGACGCGATCACCCACACCGGCGGACCGGCGTCATGGCCGAGCGCGCCCGCGGAGATCAGGGTCAGGGTGATGATGCCCATGGTCTTCTGCGCGTCGTTCGTGCCGTGCGCGAGGGAGACGAGGGAGGCGGAGGCGATCTGACCGGCCCGGAACCCCTTGGTCACCGTGTCCTTGCGGGCGCGGGCCGTGAGCTTGTAGGCGAGGTACGTGGCGATCAGGGCCGCGATGCCGGCCACCAGAGGTGAGGCCAGCGCCGGGATCAGCACCTTCTCGACGACCTTGGTGAAGTGCACACCGTCGGCGCCCGCACCCACCCACACCGCGCCGATCAGCCCGCCGAACAGGGCGTGCGAGGAACTCGACGGCAGCCCCACCAGCCAGGTCATCAGGTTCCAGAGGATCGCCCCGACCAGCCCGGCGAAGATCATCCCAGGGCTGACGAGCGTGTCGTCGACGATGCCGCCCGAGATCGTCTTGGCGACCTCGGTGGACAGGAACGCGCCGACGATGTTGAGGACTCCGGCGATCAGGACCGCTGTCTTCGGTTTCAGGGCGCCGGTGGCGATGGACGTGGCCATCGCGTTCGCCGTGTCATGGAATCCATTGGTGAAGTCGAAGGCCAGGGCCGTCACGATGACGACCGCCACCAGGAACGTGATGTGGTCCATGCGTTCGATGGAAGCAAGCGCAGGCGTATTCGCGACGAACTGCGGGCAAAGGCTGTTCCTGGAAAAAACGCAGGTGACGTGGACGACCGCCACCTTACGATCACCCCATGAGCACTGGTATGGGCATCCGCTGGACCTACGCCTTCATCGACCGGCCCGCCGGACTCCTCGGCCCCGCCCAGTCGTTCTGGACCGCCGTCACGGACACCCGCCTCTCCGAACCCCGGGGCGACCAGGGCGAGTTCACGACCCTGCTGCCGGGCACGGGCGACGCCTGCGTCAAGGTCCAGGGGGTGGATTCCGGGGACGGCGGCGCCCATCTCGACTTCGCCGTCGAGGACGTCGACGCCTTCGTCGGATCGGCGACGGCGCTCGGGGCGACGGTCGTCGGCGCCCACACCGGATGGGCCGTGCTGCGCTCGCCCGCCGGTCAACTGTTCTGCGCGGTGCCTTGGCACGGCGAGTCGGTACGGCCGCCCGTGGTCGACGGCAGCCGACTCGACCAGGTGTGCGTGGACGTCCCGCCGACCGCGTTCGACACGGAGGTCGCCTTCTGGGAGCGCCTCACCGCCTGGGATTCCCTCACGGGCTCACTCCCGGAGTTCCACGTCCTCAGGCCCCCGGCCGGCCTCCCGGTCCGCGTCCTCCTCCAGCGCCTCGACACCGACCGGCCCGGCGCCTCCGCCCACCTGGACCTGGCCTGCGCCGACATCGCGGCGACCCGGGCCCGCCACGAGGAACTGGGGGCCACGACCGTCGCCCCCTTCTCCCACTGGACGGTCATGCGCGACCCGGCGGGCGGCACGTACTGCCTGACCGGCCGCGACCCCGAAACGGGCGGCCTGCCGGATCACTCCCACATCTCGACGTCCACCACGGCACCCACCGGGATCGGCCCGTAGACGTGCGGGAACTCCTCGCCGCCCGGCTTCGCGGCCTCGTACCTCAGGGGTGCGTCGAGCCGCGCGGGGTCCACGACCAGCACCACCAGGTCGTCGGGGCCGTCGTAGGAGCCGTACAGGAAGGCGGCCACGGCCGGGAGCTGGGCGCGTGTCGACAAATGGATGAAGCCCTCTTCCTGGAGGGTGCGCCCACGCGTCGACATCTCGTACGTGCCCCGCGCGCGGGCCGCCTCCCAGAGGGCGCGTTCGGTGAGGTGGACTATGTACGGCAGCTCTGACATGAACCCAACCTAAGGGTCCGTGCCCCGACCGCGGTACGGGCCGTTCATTGCTCCCTGGGATCGTCCAGGACGGGCCGGATCTCCACGGGGTGCTCCGGTACGCCGTCCGGGACCGGGCAGCGGGTGACGCGGGCGGCGATCTCGGTGACCCGCTCCAGGCTCGCGCACTCCAGGAGCCAGTAGCCGGCCATCAGCTCCTCGCTCTCGCCGTACGGATCGTCGGTGATCACCGTGCCGCCGTCCTTGCCTGCGGTGACGTGCCGGATCCGCGCGGGTTCGGCCAGGCCGTTCCCGTCGAGGAACTCGCCCGTCCTGGCGAGGTCGGCGTTGATCGCGCCCATGTACGCGTACATGGCCTGGATGTCGTCGTCGGTCCAGGCGGGACCGCCCTCGGCCGCCTTGCCGTTCTGGGCGTCGTAGTCCGCCTGCGTGCCGCGCACCATCACCAGGTACTTCATGACCGCTCCTTCGGCTCGGACCGCCCCGACCCGGCCGCCCGCAGAGGGCCGGCCTCGACCTCGGCCGCCGGATCGGCGTACGCCTCGCACTCGGGATTCCGGCACGGCCCGGCGACCCACTTCGGTACCCATGCGCCCAGGGTCTTGTGCCGCCGTATCACCGTGGCCACATGCTGCCCGCAGACGGGACAGTCGTGCTCTTCGCTGCCCATACCCCCAGGGTATTGCGGGAGCCGCCGGGGCGCTCCCCGCCGGTTCAGCTCTTTCTGCCGTACGTCCGCACCAGCACCCCGTTCCTGAACGGGCGCACCTCGTCGAGCGCGAACTCCGACACCTCGAAACCGGAGCCGAACATCGGCATGCCGGTGCCGAGGACGATCGGGTACGTCTTGACGACCAGCTCGTCGATCTCGTCGATCAGCTCACCCGCGAGCCGCGAACCGCCGCACAGATAGATGCCCAGCTCGCCCTCCTCCGCCTTGAGTTCCCGGACCCTGGCGACCAGATCGGCGGCGATGATCTCGACGTGCGGGTCCGGCGACTCCCCCAGGGTGCGCGAGGCGACGTACTCACGCAGATGGGCGTACGGGCTGGTGATGCCCTCCTTCAGGGCGACCTCGTAACTGGCCCGGCCCTGGACGACCGTATCGAAACGGCGGTTGGGGAGGTCGTCGAGGCCGAGGGCGCGGCGACCGCCGGTGGAGATCGTCTCGGGGTACTCGGTCTTCAGGAACTCCAGGAACTGCTCGTCGACGAACGGGTACATGAAGGAGGCGTCGCCGCCCTCGTCCCCGATGAAGCCGTCGATCGAGCAGGCGACGAAGTAGCTGAGCCTTCGCAAGCCGTTCTCCTTCGGTCAGTTCTGGGGCTCGCGCCACATGGGCCACATGCGGGGGCCGTCCGGGAGGTCGAGGGGGCGGTCGAGGTGATCGAAGCCGAGGCGTTCGTACAGCGTGCGGCTGCGGGCGCTGCTCGCCTCCAGGTAGGCGGCCGTTCCCTCGCGGTCGCAGCGGTCGAGGACGCTCTGGACGAGGGCCGTGCCCAGGCCCTGGCCCTGGCTGCCCGGTGCGACGGCGATCATCCAGAGGTATTCGTGGGCGCGCCCGGAGGGATGGATCCCGGCCGTCAGCCGCGCGATCAGTTCGACGCGCTCGTTGTCGGGATCGACGGCCTCGCGCATCTGGGCGGCGTCGTCGCCCTCGTCCCCTTGTGCGTCCCCTTCGTCGCCCTCCGGGTGGGCGTCGGTGGGGACGGACAGCCACAGGGCGCACGCCGAACCGTCCTCGGCGAGGTCGACGCGGCCCTCGGCGAGCACGATGTCGAGGAAGGCCGCCATCAGGCGGGGATGCGTCGCGCGGCGGTGTGCCGGGTCCGGGAAGACCCAGCTGCTCACCGGGTCGTCCTGGAAGGCATCGTCCAGCAGCCGCACGACCAGCTCCCGGTCTCTCTCGTCCGCCGTACGTATCGCCACGCCCATGGCCCGCCCCTTTGTCCCAACCGCCGTTGATCGTATGGCGGTTGAGCCTAATGGGTGAGGGAGTTGTGACGGGGCCCGCACACCGTGGGGATGTGCGGGACCCGCCGGCCGGAGCCGCCGGTGCGAGGCGTACGGAGTCAGGGCCGTACACCCCTCCCCGGACGGCCCCGGGGCCTCAGGTGGTGCGGCGGGTGACGAACTCGGCCAGGGACAGCAGGCCGCCCGCAGCCTCCGGGTCGGGGACCGCGCGGGACAGTTCGTGTATCGCGCGGGCCATCCGGTCGGCCGCCTGGAGCTGCGCCCAGTCCCGGCCGCCCGCCCGTTCGACGGCGAGCACCGTCCGCTCCAGCGCCCCTTCCTGCCCCTTGTCGTACGGAACCCCGTACAACTCGGCGAGTTCGGTGGCCGCCGGTGTGCCGGAGGCCAGTGCGGCGACCACGGGCAGGGACTTCTTGCGGGCGACCAGATCCGCCCCGGCCGGCTTGCCGGTGCGGCTCGGGTCCCCCCATATCCCGATCACGTCGTCGATGAGCTGGAAGGCGAGCCCGGCCTCCCGGCCGAACGCGTCCATCGCCTCGACGTCCGCGGCCGACCCGCCCGCGTACAGCGCTCCGAGGGCACAGGCGCAGCCGAGCAGCGCGCCCGTCTTGGCCTCGGACATGGCGAGGCACTCGGCGAGGGTGACCTCGTCGGGGCCCCGCTTCTCCATGGCCGTGTCCGCGTGCTGCCCCTCGCACAGCTCGACGACGCAGGACGCGAGCCGGGCGGCGGCGGTGGCGGACGCCGGATGCGGGTCCTCGGCGAGCAGTCGCAGCGCCAGGGCGTGCAGGGCGTCCCCGGCGAGGATCGCGTCGGCGTCGCCGAACACGGTCCACGCGGTGGGCCGGTGTCTGCGGGTGGTGTCCCGGTCCATGACGTCGTCGTGCAGCAGGGTGAAGTTGTGGACCAGCTCCACCGCCGCGGCGGCCCGTACGGCTGTCTCCCGCCGTCCGCCGAGCGCCGCCACGGCGGTCAGCACGAGCGCGGGGCGGATCGCCTTGCCCGCGTTGCCCGCCGCCGGGGTGCCGTCCGCGTGCTCCCACCCGAAGTGGTAGAGCGCGACCCGGCGCATGGACCCGGGCAACGAGTCGATCGCCCCGCGCAGCGCGGGATCGACCACGGCCCGGGCCTGCTCCAGGATGAGGGCGGCGTCCTGCCCGTCCGCCCCGCCGGACGCCCTCCGCTCCTCCCCCGTCCCCCGTGCTCGTACGGGGGACTCCGCCCGCCTCGGCGGCCTCGGCAGGCCCGACTGGTTCGCCTGACTTGCGCCCACGGCCGGCCGCTCCCCTGCCCCGGACTCCGGCGAACTCGCCGAAGGCCTCTCCGCCGGACTGCCGACCGGACTGCCGATGGGGCTCCGCCTTTCCGGATCCAGGGTCTCGATGGTCTCGGCCGGGCCGTGGGACGGAGTCATCGCCAGCGGCCGATCTCGACGTTCTCCAGCACGCCGAGGGCGTCCGGGACCAGGACGGCCGCCGAGTAGTAGGCCGTCACCAGGTAGTTGATGACGGCCTGTTCGTTGATGCCCATGAACCGCACGGACAGACTGGGCTCGATCTCGTCCGGGATACCGGCCTGCTGGAGCCCGATGACCCCCTGCTCGGCCTCGCCGGTACGCATGGCGATGATCGAGGTCGTACGGGCCTCGGTGACCGGGATCTTGTTGCACGGGAAGATCGGCACACCGCGCCAGGTGGGGATGCGGTTGCCGCTCATGTCGATCGTCTCGGGGACGAGTCCGCGCTTGTTCAGCTCGCGGCCGATCGCGGAGATCGCGCGCGGGTGGGCGAGCAGGAACTTGGTCCCGCGCCGCCTGCTGAGCAGCTCGTCCAGGTCGTCGGGGCTGGGCACGCCGTCGTGCGGCTGGAGCCGCTGGTCGTACTCGCAGTTGCTGAGCAGTCCGAACTCCCGGTTGTTGATGAGTTCGTGCTCCTGGCGCTCCTTGAGGGCCTCGACCGTGAGCCGGAGCTGCTGTTCCGTCTGGTTCATCGGCTGGTTGTAGAGGTCGGCCACGCGGGAGTGGATGCGCAGCACGGTCTGGGCGATGCTCAGTTCGTACTCGCGGGGCCTGGCCTCGTAGTCGACGAAGGTGCGCGGGATGTCAGCCTCGCCGACGTGACCGGCCGCGAGGTCGATCTCCTTCTCGCCGTACCTGTTGGCGGCCTGCTCCGGGATCGCCCGCAGGGCCTGGAGGTGGTCGCGCAGCGAGTCGGAACGCTCGGTGACCTGCTCGAAGTGCTGACGGGAGAGTGTCAGCACGGTGACCGTGGTGACCGCGCGGGCCGTGTACTCCCAGAGGGCGTCGGGGTCGAGCAGTGCCTGGTCGCCGAAGTACGCGCCGTCGGCCAGCATGCCGAGTTCGGCGTCGTCCCCGTACGGACCCGTGCCGATCTTCTCGACCTTGCCGTGCACCAGCAGGAACACCTCGTCGTTCGGGCTGCCGAACGAGGCGATCTCCGAACCAGGTGTGAACTCCCGCTGCTGGCAGCGCCGGGCCAGCTCGGTGAGCACTTCCTCGTCCTCGTAGGACCGCAGGGCCGGCAACTCGGACAGTTCGGCGGGGACCACTTCCACGCGGTCACCGGTCTTCACGAACGTCAGACGGCCGTCTCCCACGGAGTAGGTGAGCCGCCGGTTCACACGGTATGTACCACCCTGCACATTCACCCAGGGGAGCATGCGCAGCAGCCAGCGCGAGCTGATCTCCTGCATCTGGGGGACGGACTTGGTGGTCGTGGCCAGATTCCGCGCGGCCGATGTGCCGAGACTCTGCTGCGGCTTGTCCTGCTCCGTGCGGATCTCTTCGCCTACCGACATAAGGAACTGCCCTCCCGGTCAACTCTTAAATGCGCCGATGCACCGATCCCTCTCGGGTTCGCTTCGCATCGGACGCCTGCGCGCACCAGCCTTCCGCACCGAACGTGCCAGTGCTATTACACGAATGAGCGGGAATGGATCATCCCCGGAGTGGGCACAAAGGGGTTCTTCGCCAACTCGTTCGACCGCACGAACGGAAAAGACCTCTTTTACCGTCTCCTTCTCTCCGTTTCGGGAACTTCAAGATCGCACCGACCGTTCGAGCCTTTGACGGACTACGAACGAGGAGACATTGATGGCAGGCTTCCTGGACCGCGCCAAGGAACAGGCACAGCGCGGCCTGACGCAGGGCAAGCAGAAGCTCGACGAGGTGCAGACCCAGCGGGCCGGCAGCGACCTGCTCAAGAAACTGGGCGCGGCGTACTACGCGGAGCGGCGCGGCAGCGGTTCCCCCGACGCGACCCAGCGGGCCCTTCAGGCCCTGGAGAGTCACATCGCGGTGAACGGGGACGCGTTCCTGCGCCAGTGACCGGATCGGCTCGCACACCGTCCGAACAATTCGCCCCTGACCGTTGGATTCCGGTACAAGCTGCGGTACGAGGCGGTCACGACCGGTGACCGTCGCGCAGCGCGTAAGGAGACGGTCATGGCCCCACCCATGTCCGCGGCCACATTCCTGGACCGGCTCAGGGACGAAGGCGTCACCGTCGTAGAGGTCGGCGACTGGACCCACCACAACCGCAACCACAAGGGTCCCTGGGGCCCGGTCCACGGCGTGATGATCCATCACACGGTGACCCAGGGCAGCGAGCGCACGGTGGAACTCTGCCGCGAGGGCTACGCCGAGCTGCCCGGCCCCTTGTGCCACGGCGTCATCACCAAGGACGGCTGCGTCCACCTCGTCGGCTACGGCAGGGCCAACCACGCGGGGCTGGGCGACGACGACGTGCTGCGGGCGGTGATCGCCGAGAAGCTCCTTCCGCCGGACAACGAGGCGAACACGGACGGCAATCGGCACTTCTACGGCTTCGAGTGCGAGAACCTCGGCGACGGCGAGGACCCCTGGCCTCCGGCCCAGCTCGACGCGATCGAGAAGGTCGCCGCGGCCCTGTGCCGCCACCACGGCTGGACGGAACGGTCGGTCATCGGCCACCTCGAATGGCAACCGGGCAAGATCGACCCACGGGGCTTCAGCATGCAGTGGCTGAGGGAACGGGTACGGGACCGCTTGAAGTAGGGGTTCCCATCCCTGGGGGCTGCGCCCCAGACCCCCCTTTGTCCTCAAACGTCGGACGGGCTGAAATACCAACCCCGGCCGGGGCTTGATCTTTTAGCCCGTCCGGCGTTTGAGGACGAGGCCGTTCAGGCCGACAGCGGGGGTCTGGGGGCGGCAGCCCCCAGGGATGGGAACGGGTAGGGGCGGCAGGGGCGAAAATGGCGCTGTGCCCCTCCCCGCCCCCCTCCAAGAACTCACCGACCCCCGCCTCACCCGCCACCACCTCCGCCTGCTCCTCAAGCGCGACGACCTCATCCACCCGGACCTCATCGGCAACAAGTGGCGCAAGCTGGTCCCCAACCTGGACGCCACCGCCGGACGCCCGATCCTCACCTTCGGCGGCGCCTACTCCAACCACCTGCGCGCCACAGCCACCGCCGGCCGCCTCCTGGGCCTGCCCACCGTCGGGGTCGTCCGCGGCCAGGAACTCGCCGACCGCCCTCTCAACCCCTCCCTCGCCCACTGCACGGCGAACGGCATGCGCCTGCACTTCGTCGACAGATCGACGTACCGGCGCAAGACCGACCCCGCCGTCCTCGCCGCCATCCGCAAGGAGGCCGACGCTGACGACGCCTACGTCGTACCGGAGGGCGGCAGCAACGCCCTCGCCGTACGCGGCTGCCGCGCCCTCGGCGAGGAGCTGCGCGGCCACGCCGACGTCGTCACGGTCGCCTGCGGCACCGGCGGCACCCTCGCCGGCCTGGCCGCAGGCCTCGCCCCCGACCAGCACGCCCTCGGCATCCCGGTCCTCAAGGGCGGCTTCCTGGACGCGGAGATACGGGCCCTCCAGGACCTCGCCTTCGGCGGCCCCCGCGGCTCCTGGACCCTCGACCACCGTTTCCACTTCGGCGGCTATGCCCGCACGACCCCCGAACTGCACGCCTTCGCCGACGACTTCGAGGCCCGTCACGACGTACCCGTGGAACGTCTCTATGTCGCCAAGATGCTGTACGGACTTGTCGCCCTGGCGGAGGAAGGCGCGTTCGCGCGCGGGACCACCGTCGCGGCGGTGATCACCGGCCGTCCGTTCCCGTGACGGACGTCGCCCTCACTCCGCCTCCCGGAACGCCGCCGCCTCCTCCAGGTCCAGCCGTCGCAGCAGCGTCCGCAGCATCTCGTCGTCGATGTAGCGCCCGTCCCTCAGCCGCACGAACATCTCCCGTTCCGCGCTGATCATCTCCCGGGACAGCCGCCGGTACGTGTCGTCCACCGTCTCGCCGGTCACGGGGTTGACCGAGCCCAGCCGTTCCCAGACGGCGTTCTGGCGGCGTTCCAGGACGCTACGGAGCCGGTCGGCCAGTGGGGGCGGCAGGGCGTTGCGCTCGTCCTCCAGCAGGCCCTCCAGGCGCTGCTGCGCCACCCTGGACGCCTGCGCCTGGGCGTTCGCCTCCGCAAGCGTCTCGGCCTGCACGTCACGCCCTGGCAGCTTCAGCAGACGGATCAGCGGGGGCAGCGTCAGCCCCTGGACGACCAGCGTGCCGATGACCGTCGTGAAGGTCAGGAAGAGCACCAGGTTCCGTTCCGGGAAATCCTCGCCGCCCTCCATCGTGAGCGGGATCGAGAAGGCGATGGCCAGGGACACGACTCCCCGCATCCCGGCCCAGGAGATCACGAACGCGCCCTTCCAGGTCGGGTTCGGTTCCCGGTCCCGGATCCGCGCCGACAGCAGCCGGGGCACGAACGTCCCGGGGTACACCCAGGCGAACCGGGTGACTACGACCACGAGGAAGACGGCGATCGCGTACCAGGCGGCGTCGACACCCTCGTACGCCCCAAGTCCCTCCATGACGACCGGCAGTTGCAGGCCGATCAGGGCGAAGACGGCCGATTCGAGAACGAAGGCAACCATTTTCCAGACCGCCTCCTCCTGGAGACGGGTCGCGAAATCGACCTCCCACGCGCGATGTCCGAGATAAAGCGCAACAACCACCACCGCGAGAACCCCGGAGGCGTGCACTTCTTCGGCCACCGCGTACGCCGCGAAGGGGATCAGCAGAGAGAGGGTGTTCTGGAGCAGCGCTTCCTTCAGGTGCGTGCGCAGCCAATGGATCGGCATCATCAGGATCAGTCCGATCCCGATGCCGCCGACCGCCGCGAGCAGGAACTCGCCGATCCCGCCCGCCCAGGTCGCGCCCTCTCCGATGGCCGCCGCGAGGGCGACGCGGTACGCGGTGATCGCGGTGGCGTCGTTCACCAGGGACTCGCCCTGGAGGATCGTGGTGACCCGCGACGGCAACCCGACCCGGCGTGCGATCGCCGTCGCGGCGACGGCGTCCGGCGGTGCCACGACCGCGCCGAGCACCAGCGCGGCGGTCAGCGGCAGCCCGGGCACGATCTGATAAGCGGCCCAGCCGACGACGAGGGTCGCGAAGAGCACGTACCCCACCGACAGCAGCGCCACGGGCCGCAGTTGCGCACGCAGATCGAGGTACGAGCTGTCGACGGCCGCCGTGTACAGCAGCGGGGGCAGCATCAGCGGCAGGACGACATGCGGGTCGAGGGCGTAGTCGGGCACCCCGGGGACGTACGCGAACACCAGGCCGGCCGCGACCAGCAGCAGCGGCGGCGGGACAGGCGTGCGGCGGGCCGCGGCGGCGATGGCGGCGCTGCCCGCGACCAGCATGAGCAGTGGCATCACTTGCATCGGTCTCGGCCCACTCTCGTTTCCCGCCCCATCCGGCACCCCATCTGGTTTCCGCGCGGCTTTCCGCGCACCCGTCGTAACCTGGCAATCATGAAACAGTGCACGCATGCCGACGCGCTGCCGCTCCCGGAACCAAAGCCCAAGAGCGAGACCTGTCCGGAGTGCCTGGCGGCCGGTACCCATCCGGTGCAGTTGCGCCTGTGCCTGGACTGCGGCCACGTCGGCTGCTGTGACTCCTCGCCCATGCGCCACGCGACAGAACACCACAAGGAGACCGGGCATCCGGTGATGCGCACCTTCGAACCCGGCGAGAGCTGGCGCTGGTGCTTCGTGGACCATGTCCTCGTATGACCGCGCGGAAGCCGCGTATCGTCGTCCACCCGACCTCGCACGCGTGTGAGCAGGGGCATTGGTGACCGGAGGCGTACTCGTGTGACCCTGGATCCGGACGGTTCGACCGTCTGACGTCTGGGTACGTCAACCCGGCGCTCGTTGTTCCCAATTGGGCCCGCAGAACCCCTAGCCACTGTGCGTATCCGTATGTTTACTATGAGTGACAGCAAGGGGCTGGGGTCCCGGGGACAGGAAAGTCGAGAGCGCGGTAGCGTCACCGCTGAACCACGTATCGCGTTACCCCGGGGGGCGACCCTCGGCCCCCGAAAGAGCTTGTACCACCTTGGAGGTGAGGGTGTCCCAGTTCGCAGGCGAGCCCGCGACCCAGGACTTCGTGGAAGTCCGGCTGCCGGCCGCGGGTGCCTACCTGTCGGTGCTGCGTACGGCCACGGCCGGTCTCGCGGCCCGTTTGGACTTCACCCTCGACGAGATCGAGGACCTGCGCATCGCAGTGGACGAGGCCTGCGCGATCCTGCTTCAGCAGGCCGTGCCCGGCTCCGTACTCAGCTGTGTGTTCCGGCTGATCGACGACTCCCTGGAGGTCACGGTCTCGGCGCCGACCACGGACGGTCACGCCCCCGCGCGTGACACCTTCGCCTGGACCGTCCTGTCCGCCCTCGCGGGCCAGGTCGACTCCACCGTCGCCGAGGACAAGACCGTGTCGATCAGTCTCTACAAGAAGCGCGGCGCGGGACCCGGGCCGGCGTGAGGAACGGGGACGGGCCGGTGCGGGACGAAGAGCGCGGCACACGGGAGCTGCCCGCGGCGGGCAGCGGCGGCCCCGACGGGCCGCGGGACACGGCGGACGCCATTTCCGGCATCGCCGGCGTCTCCGGCATCCCCGAGCAGGCCCGGCCGCACCCGGAGGACGACCCCTCGGAGGCCGGCTTCATGGACGACGGGCAGCTGGATCGGGAAGGTGCCGTGCAGAGTGCGCCCCTGGAAGGGCCAAGCGAGGTCTCCCCTGTTCGAGCTGATGCGCGAATTCGGGGAAGGTCGACGGGCGGGACGATGAGCGAGCACGAACGAGACGACGCGCAGGGCGCACAGACGGCGCAGGCCACACAGCACTCCCCGACGGACCGCAGCGGAGCGCGTGCCCTGTTCGTCGAGCTGCGTGAGCTGGAGGACGGCAGTGCCGCGTACGCGGAGCTCCGCAACCGGCTGGTCCGTATGCACCTCCCGCTCGTCGAGCACCTCGCGCGCCGCTTCCGCAACCGCGGCGAGCCGCTGGACGACCTCACCCAGGTCGCGACCATCGGCCTGATCAAGTCGGTCGACCGCTTCGACCCGGACCGCGGGGTCGAGTTCTCGACCTACGCGACCCCGACGGTCGTCGGCGAGATCAAGCGGCACTTCCGGGACAAGGGCTGGGCGGTCCGCGTCCCGCGCAGGCTCCAGGAGCTGCGTCTCTCGCTCACCACGGCGACGGCGGAGCTGTCGCAGCGGCACGGCCGCTCCCCCACCGTCCACGAGCTGGCCGAGAAGCTCGGCATCTCGGAGGAGGAGGTCCTGGAGGGCCTGGAGTCGGCCAACGCCTACTCCACGCTGTCCCTGGACGTCCCCGACACGGACGACGAGTCCCCGGCGGTCGCGGACACACTGGGCGCGTACGACGAGGCCCTGGAGGGCGTCGAGTACCGCGAGTCGCTCAAGCCGCTCCTTGAGGACCTCCCGCCGCGCGAGAAGCGGATCCTGCTGCTGCGCTTCTTCGGCAACATGACGCAGTCGCAGATCGCGCAGGAGGTCGGCATCTCCCAGATGCACGTCTCCAGGCTGCTGGCCCGGACCCTGGCCCAGCTGCGCGAGAAGCTGCTCGTCGAGGAGTAGGCCTCAGCCGCTATTCCGACGCCCTGCCGGGCCCCCGGATCCCGAGGGCCCGGGTCGTCTCCTGGTTCACCAGCAGCACCAGCGCGGTGACCGCCACGACACCCAGCACGATCCCGCCCGGAATGGCCATGCTGTCGGCCCGGAGCAGGTTGTAGGCCACGGGCAGCGCCATGATCTGCGTGATCACGGCCGGCCCCCGGCTCCAGCTCCGCCGCCCCAGCAGCCCACGCGCGGCGAGCAACGGCAGCAGCGCGAGCACGATCAACGTGACACCCCCGGTGACGGCCTGCTGCCGGTCGTCCGCGTCACCAGTGATCCCCAGTACGAGGATGAGAACTCCCCCGACGACCAGGGCAAGCCCCTCCAGCCCGGCGAGCACGGCGGCGGCGGTCAGCCGCAGAGGCCTGGGCTCTTCGGCGGTTTCGGGGATGGGGGTCTGCTCAGCACTCACCCCAGAAGGGTAGCCCTGGACAACGACGGCGCTCAGCCCGCGCCCCATAGGGGCGCGGGGAACTGCGCGACCAGCCACAACGCACCCGCGACCAAAACACAGCGCCCCTGTTCACGCCTCCCAACTCTTACTGATCCCTAACCTGCCCTGGGCCGAGTACCACCGGGTAGGTACCCTGCTTCGCATGCGTGCACTTCTCGTGGTCAATCCGGCGGCTACCACCACAAGCGCACGTACGCGCGATGTGCTGACCCATGCTCTCGCGAGCGAGATGAAACTCGAGGCGGTCACCACCGAGTACCGGGGCCACGCGCGTGACCTCGGCCGGCAGGCGGCGGACAGCAAGGACATCGACCTGGTCGTCGCCCTCGGCGGCGACGGAACGGTCAACGAGGTCGTGAACGGGCTCCTGCACAACGGCCCCGACCCGGACCGGCTGCCCCGCCTCGCCGTGGTCCCCGGCGGCTCCACGAACGTCTTCGCCCGCGCCCTCGGCCTGCCCAACGACGCCGTGGAGGCCACCGGCGTCCTGCTGGACGCCCTGCGCGAGGAACGGGAGCGCACGGTGGGCCTCGGGATGGCGAAGGGGACACCGGGCACCGAGGACGAGTCCGTGCCGGAGCGCTGGTTCACGTTCTGCGCCGGTCTGGGATTCGACGCCGGTGTGATCGGGCGGGTGGAACAGCAGCGCGAACGCGGCAGGAAATCCACACACTCCCTTTACCTGCGCCAGGCCGCGCGCCAATTCCTGGGAGAGGCCAATCGCCGGCACGGCACGATCACACTGGAACAACCGGGCGAGGACCCCGTTACCGATCTTGTGCTGTCCATAGTCTGCAACACGTCCCCTTGGACGTTTCTGGGCAATCGCCCGGTGTACGCGTCACCTAAGGCCTCGTTCGATACAGGGCTCGACGTACTCGGTCTCAGCCGGATGTCGACAGCCGCGGTTGCCCGGTATGGCATGCAGTTGCTCACTTCGTCCCCCGAACGGGGACCCCATGGCAGGCATGCAACGTCCCTGCACGACCTGACCGACTTCACCTTGCATTCGAAGGCGCCTCTACCCCTCCAGATGGACGGCGACCACCTTGGACTGCGAACGAGCGTGACGTTCACAGGCGTACGCCGTGCACTGCGTGTGATTGTGTGAGCGGAACGGGCTAAAGTCCTTCCACTCGAACGTTTAGGCCAGGGTCCACCCCATGGAAGTACGGCTGTGACCGAGCCGACACCGAGGAATCAAAAAAAACTTTCCGGTAGGGGTTGTATCCGCCGCTGAGGTTTGCGAGTCTCTACGTGGCGCTCGGGACGGCCCGCAACACCGGCCACCACAGAGAGCCAGAACCCCTCCTCACTTCACAGGACCACATCAGTCCGTCTGATGATCGGCCCTTCACTTGTTGAGGGATTCGTGAAAGCGTTCACATTCACAAGCAACGTGCATGTAATACCAAGGAGAGGTAGCAGCCATGGACTGGCGTCACAACGCCGTTTGCCGCGAGGAAGACCCCGAGCTCTTCTTCCCCATCGGCAACACCGGTCCTGCGCTGCTGCAGATCGAGGAAGCCAAGGCCGTCTGCCGCCGCTGCCCCGTCATGGAGCAGTGCCTGCAGTGGGCGCTTGAGTCCGGCCAGGACTCCGGCGTCTGGGGTGGTCTCAGCGAGGACGAGCGCCGCGCCATGAAGCGCCGCGCCGCCCGCAACCGGGCCCGTCAGGCCACCGCCTGACAACCCACCCCGTAACAGCCTGAGCTTGGCGGCGCGTACAGCGAGTACGCATCTCCCGCCCCCGAGCCGCAGCGCGCAGTGCCCCCGATGCGCATAGCAACGAGCATATGAGCCCCGGACCATCCCATGGTCCGGGGCTCATTGTTGTGCCTTGTACGGGATTCGCCGTGCCTACTTGGTGGCACGCACCGGGACGTCGAGGATCACCTGCGTGCCCCGCTCGGGCGCCGGCACCATGTCGAACGTGCCGCCCAACTCCCCCTCCACCAGCGTCCGTACGATCTGCAGACCGAGGTTGCCCGAGCGGTGCGGGTCGAAGCCCTCGGGGAGGCCGACGCCGTCGTCCTGGACGGTGACGAGGAGGCGGGCCTCCTTGCTCGTGCCGCCGCGGACCGCCGAGACCTCGACCGTGCCGGTCTCGCCCGGCCCGAAGCCGTGTTCCAGGGCGTTCTGCAGGATCTCGGTCAGCACCATGGAGAGCGGCGTGGCGACCTCCGCGTCCAGGATGCCGAAGCGCCCGCTGCGCCGGGCGGTGACCGTGCCCGGCGAGATCTCGGCGACCATCGCGAGTACGCGGTCGGCGATCTCGTCGAACTCCACGCGTTCGTCCAGGTTCTGGGAGAGCGTCTCGTGCACGATCGCGATGGATCCGACCCGCCGTACGGCCTCCTCCAGGGCCTCGCGCCCGCGCTCGGAGTCGATGCGCCGGGCCTGGAGGCGCAACAGGGCGGCCACTGTCTGGAGGTTGTTCTTGACCCGGTGGTGGATCTCCCGGATGGTCGCGTCCTTGGTGATCAACTCGCGCTCGCGGCGGCGCAGTTCGGTGACGTCCCGGAGCAGGACGAGCGAACCGATGCGGGTGCCCTTGGGCTTGAGGGGGATCGCCCGGAACTGGATGACCCCGTCGCCGGACTCGATCTCGAACTCGCGCGGCGCCCACCCGCTGGCGACCTTGGCGAGCGCCTCGTCCACCGGCCCCCGGGTCGGGGCGAGTTCCGCGGTGGTCATGCCCAGATGATGGCCGACGAGGTCGGAGGCCAGGCCGAGGCGGTGGTACGCGGACAGCGCGTTCGGCGAGGCGTACTGGACGACGCCATCGGCGTCGAGGCGGATCAGTCCGTCGCCGACGCGCGGCGAGGCGTCCATGTCGACGACCTGGTTCGAGAAGGGGAACGATCCGGCGGCGATCATCTGGGCCAGGTCGGAGGCGCTCTGGAGATACGTCAGTTCCAGGCGGCTCGGGGTGCGGACGGTGAGGAGGTTGGTGTTGCGGGCGATGACCCCGAGGACGCGCCCTTCCCGGCGGACGGGGATCGACTCGACGCGGACAGGGACCTCTTCACGCCATTCCGGGTCGCCCTCGCGCACGATCCGGCCCTCGTCCAGGGCCGCGTCCAGCAGCGGGCGGCGGCCACGGGGGACGAGGTGGCCGACCATGTCGTCCTGGTACGAGGTCGGGCCGGTGTTGGGCCGCATCTGGGCGACCGAGACATAGCGGGTGCCGTCACGCGTGGGGACCCACAGGACGAGGTCGGCGAAGGAGAGGTCGGAGAGCAGTTGCCACTCCGACACCAGCAGGTGCAGCCACTCCAGGTCGGAGTCGCTGAGCGCGGTGTGCTGGCGTACGAGTTCGTTCATGGAGGGCACGTGTGCGAGCGTACCCGGCGGTTCGGACATGGCCTGAAACCGTGGCTGACGGGAAGGTTCGAAAGAGGCCCGGAAACACCCGCGGGCCGCGGCGCCTGAGAGGGACCCTCAACCCTCCCGGCACCGCAGCCCGGAGCAGCAACGGCCGTGGGGTGTGCGGTCCCAGTCGGCCGATGGATGAGGAGCCGGCGCAGTCAGGGCAGAGAGCCCCGGTTCCTCGATCCGCCTTCCTGTGCGGGGAAGACGGAGGCTCTGGTCGTACATGCAGCTGGTCGTATCTACAGCTGATCGATCGTACGTTTCTCTACGCATTGTGGACTAGACCACAAGCCGTGTCCATGCGTTGAAGAGTGTTTGTTGCTGTGTCTTCGCGAGCACTTCGGATGCCTCAAGGCCGCCCGTTGGAACTAGTCGGACGTCCCAGGATCCACCATGCAGCCTAGCCCTGTTGGTTCATGTGCGGGGCCAGATCGCCATGGCAATTTCGGCGACCGCCTCCAGCTCTTCCCGGCTCGCGCCGTCGCGGGCCTGTTGCGACATTCCCTGGAGAACCGCCCCGGCGTACCGGGCGAGCGCGGCGGCATCGGTTCCGGCGGGCAGCTCCCCCGCCGCGACATCCTCTTCCATACGACTCTCGAAGGCGGCGATGTTCGCGTTGCGCCGCTCACGCAGGGACGCCTCGACCTCGGGGGTCGTGCAGTTGGTGGCCGCGTGGATGACCAGACAGCCGTGCGGATGGCCGGGGTCCGTGTACTCGGCGGCGGCTTCCTTGAGCATCCGCCCGATGGCGGCCCGGGCGGTGGGCTCCTCGGCGAGGGCGCGGTCACCGAAGGCTCCGTGCTTCACCCCGTACGCCTGCACGACCTCGGCGAAGAGGGACTGCTTGTCGCCGAACGCCGCGTACAGGCTCGGGGCGCCGATGCCCATGACTCGGGTGAGGTCGGAGACGGAGGTCGCCTCGTACCCGCGCTCCCAGAAGGCGAGGACCGCCTGCTCCAGCGCGGTTTCGCGGTCGAAGGAGCGGGGGCGGCCACGCGGCTTGGCCACGGGTGCGGATGCGGATGCGGCCCCGGATGCCGCCGCGGATACCGCTGCGGATGCGGACTTCGCCCTGGTCCGGGGCTTCTCGTTCACCATGGAGTGGATTCTATAGCGGGCACTAGCTAAATGTCCGAGCCGTGTTGTACGGTTTTTTCTGTAGCGGCCACTAGGTAAATGCGAGGGGGACGTCGGTCATGGGTGTGCTCACGGGCAGGACTGCGCTGGTCACGGGCGCGAGCAGGGGGATCGGGCGGGGGATCGCCGAGCGGTTGGGGCGGGACGGAGCTCGGGTCGCGGTGCACTACGGACGGGACGAGGCCGCCGCGAAGGAGACGGTCGCCACGATCGAGGCGGCGGGCGGTTCGGCGTTCACCATCGGGGTCGAGCTGGGGCGGCCGGGAGACGCCGAGGCGGTGTGGGAGGCGTTCGACCAGCGGGCGGAGGGGCTGGACATCCTGGTCAACAACGCCGGGATCGGGACGTCGGCGCCGATCGAGGAGATCGACGAGGAGGAGTACGACAGGGTCTTCGCGGTGAATGTGAAGGCGCCGTACTTCATCGCCAAGCACGGCCTCGACCGACTGCGGGACGGCGGGCGGGTCATCAACATCTCCTCGGGCCTGGCCCGCTCCGCCGGGATGCCGAACCTCATGGCGTACTCCATGACCAAGGGTGCGCTGGACGTCCTCAGCCGGGACCTGTCCAAGCTGCTGGGCGGCAGGGGGATCACGGTGAACTCGGTCGCCCCGGGAATCATCGACACGGACAACACGGCCGAGCTGCTGCACTCGACCGAGGACGGGTGGGCGGAGGCGGCGGCGATATCGGCGCTGGGGCGAGTGGGGGCGCCGGCGGATGTGGCGGACGTGGTCGCGTTCCTCGCGTCGGACGGCGGTCGGTGGGTGACCGGGAGCTGGGTGGATGTGACGGGAGGTTCACTGACATAGGACCTGGGCCGGGGAACCCCGTTCTGTTAGATTGGTCTAAACCACATCGTTCCCCTATGTCTCCCTCCAGGTCTCGGTCGAGTCCTCTACTGAGACTGCTACCGAGACCTCTACTGAAGACGTACGTCGTCACTCCAGATCGGCAGGCCCAGCGTGGAAGTTGTCATCGTTCCGGACGCCAAGGCGGGTGGCGAGCTGATCGCCGGGGCCATGGCACAGCTGCTCCGGCACAAGCCGACCGCCCTGCTCGGCGTGGCCACCGGCTCGACCCCGCTGCCCATCTACCAGGCGCTCGCGGCACAGGTGAGTTCCGGTGCCGTGGACGTGTCCCGGGCGCGAATAGCCCAGCTCGACGAGTACGTGGGGCTGCCGGCCAAGCATCCGGAGTCCTACCGTTCGGTGCTGCGGCGCGAGGTGCTGGAGCCGCTCGGGATCGGGATGGACGCGTTCATGGGGCCCGACGGGACCGCCGAGGACGTGCGGGGGGCGTGCGAGGCGTACGACAGGGCGCTGGCCGAGGCCGGCGGGGTCGACCTCCAGTTGCTGGGGATCGGGACCGACGGGCACATCGGGTTCAACGAGCCGTGTTCCTCGCTCGCCTCGCGGACCCGGATCAAGACGTTGACCGAGCAGACCCGGATCGACAACGCGCGGTTCTTCGACGGGGACATCGGGCAGGTGCCGCACCATGTGATCACGCAGGGGATCGGGACGATTCTGGAGGCTCGGCACTTGGTGCTGCTCGCGACGGGCGAGGGTAAGGCTGATGCCGTCGCGGCGACTGTGGAGGGGCCTGTTGCTGCGGTGTGTCCTGCGTCGGCGCTGCAGTTGCATCCGCATGCGACTGTGGTGGTCGATGAGGGGGCCGCTTCCAAGTTGAAGCTGGCGGATTATTTTCGGCACACCTTTGTCAACAAGCCTGACTGGCAAGGGATCTAAGCGTCTGCCGGGTTCGGTTCTCGGGTGGCTGCGGGTCCGCTGTGGCTTGTCGCGCAGTTCCCCGCGCCCCTAAAAGACAAAAGCGGCGCCGGGCCCCCGTGGAGAGGGACCGGCGCCTGTGTCGTCGTACGGCTACTCCCCCGCGATGAACTCCGCCGCCGCCACGCCGCAGACTCTGGCCGCGCCGTGGGTTGCCAGGTGTAGGGCGCCTCGTCGAGGAGCCTGGGGGACGCCCATCTCCACGACGATCGTGTCGGGGCGGGCGGACAGGACTGTGTCGAGGGCGGCCGACATCCAGGGGTGGCGGTGTTCGTCTCGGACCACGGCGACGACGCGGCTCGGGCCCGCCTCGGTCAGGGCCGCGTGGCCCGCGTTCTCGCCGGTGAAGGTGCCGGTGCGGGTGCCGGGGAGGAGGCGTGCCAGCTCCGCTGCCACACCCCATGGGGTCTCGTTGCCGACGGCGAAGTTCGCCACGGGGGTGAAGGCGGCCACGTACGGGGGTTCCCGGAGGGGTTCATAGGGCTCGGGGTGCGTTGCCTTCAGGGCTCGGCGGGCCGCTGTGAGGCCTACGTCCGTGGGGGCCGTGTCGGAGGGCTGCGGTGTCGAGGCCGTCCAGCGGGACAGGGCGCGGACTCGTTCGGCCGCGTCCGCCAGGCGTTCTTCCGGGAGTTCGCCGGTGCGGACGGCGTTGACCAGGGCGTCGCGCAGGCTGCGTACCGTCTCGTCGTCCGCGAGGCCGCCGCCCACGCAGATGGCGTCGGCGCCGGCGGCGATGGCGAGGACGCTGCCGCGTTCGATGCCGTAGGTGCCCGCGATGGCCTGCATCTCCATGCCGTCGGTGACGATCAGGCCGGTGTAGCCGAGTTCGCCGCGGAGGAGGTCGGTGAGGACGGGGTGGGAGAGGGTGGCCGGGCGGTCGGGGTCGAGGGAGGGGATCAGGATGTGAGCGCTCATGATCGCCCTGGTGCCGGCCTCGATCGCGGCACGGAAGGGGGCGAGTTCGCGGTCGACCACTACCGAGCGGCTCGCGTCGATGCGTGGGAGGGCGTGGTGGGAGTCGACCGAGGTGTCGCCGTGGCCCGGGAAGTGCTTCGTGCAGGCAGCGACGCCCGCCGTCTGGAGACCGGTGACGTAGGCGGCCGTGTGCCGGGCGACCAGCTCCGGGTCGGCGCCGAAGGAGCGGACGCCGATGACGGGGTTGGCGGGGTTGGAGTTGACGTCGGCGGAGGGGGCCCAGTTGAGATTGACCCCGCAGACGCGGAGGCGGTGGCCGAGTTCGTGCGCCACCTCGCGCGTCAGCTGGACGTCGTCGATCGCGCCGAGGGCGTGGTTGCCGGGGAAGGAGGAGCCGGTGCGGACCTCCAGGCGGGTGACGTCGCCGCCCTCCTCGTCGATCGCGACCAGGACGTCGTCGCGTTCGGCGCGCAACTGGGCGGTCAGGGCCGTGAGTTGGGTGGGGGATGCGATGTTGCGGCCGAACAGGCCTACTGAGGCGAGGCCTTCCCCCAGGCGGCGCAGCAGCCAGTCGGGGGCGGTGGTGCCGGGGAAGCCGGGCTGAAGGACGGTGAGCGCGTCGCGGGTCAGCGTGTCGGGGCGGCGGGCGAGTGTCGTCATCGGGTGGGGTTATCCCTTCACGGCGCCCGCGGTCAGGCCCGCGGCCATCTTGCGCTGGACGAGGAGGAAGAGGACGACGATCGGCACGGCCATCATCGTGGAGCCGGCCATCATCGGGGCGTACTCGGTGCCGTGCTTGGTGGTGAAGTTGCCGAGCCAGACAGTGGCGGTCTGGTTCTTCTGGCTCATCAGCATCAGGGCGTAGAGGTACTCGTTCCAGGCCTGGATGAAGCCGTAGACCGAGGTGGCGACCAGACCGGGGGCCAGGAGGGGGAAGACCACGCGGATGAAGGCGGTGGTGCGGGAGCAGCCGTCGACCATCGCGGCCTCCTCCAGCTCCTTCGGGATGTTGACGATGAAACCGCGCAGGGTCCACACCGTGAACGGAAGGATGAAGGTGAGATAGGTGATGATCAGGCCGGTCAGCCGGTCGTACTGGCCGAGGTCGTTGAGAAGCAGGAACACGGGGATGATCATCGCGACCAGGGGGACCATCTGCACGGCCAAAATGCCGACGATGACGATCTTCCGGCCGCGGAAGGCGAAGCGCGAGATGGCGAGGGCCGCCAGCATGCCGACGACGATGCCGATCACGACGACCGTCAGGGACACGATGAGGCTGCGGCCGACCGGGCCCCAGAAGTCGGCGATGTTCAGCGCGCGGCGGAAGTTGTCGAGGGTGAATCCCGTCGGCAGCAGGCTCGGGTCGGGGTCGATCGCGTCCTTCGCCGGTTTGAACGCCGTGTTCAGCATCCAGTAGACCGGGAAACCGGCCGTCAGGAAGACGAACAGGCCCAGCAGGTTCCAGCCTGCCTTCGACTTCCGGGGCCCCGTGGTCCTTTCGGCCTTCCGGGGCACGGAGGGGGCTGTCGCGCTCAGGCCGCTCATTCGACCTCTCCGATCTTCAGCATCTGGCGCATGTAGACGGCGACGACGCCGAGCAGCAGCACCACGGTGAGCAGGGCGATCGCCGAGCCCTGGGCGTAGTCGTTGACGGCGAAGGCACGGTCGTAGGAGTAGGTGGTCAGGAGCTGGAACTCGGCCTCGGGGTGGCCGTTGCGCATCACGAACACCTGGGGGAACACACCCATGTCCCAGATCACGGACAGGGTCGTGAGCATCACGATGATCGGCTTGAGGATGGGGAGGGTGACATAACGGAAGACACCCCAGGCGCCCGCGCCGTCGAGCCGGGCCGCCTCCTCCAGTTCCTTCGGGACCTGGGTCAGCCCCGCGCCGAGCGTGATGACGACGAACGGCACCGCGCCCCAGACCACGAGGAGCATGATCACGGCCAGGCCCTGCGGTCCGCTCGCGAACCAGTTGTGACCGATCATCTCGACGCCGGGCAGCTTGCTCAGCAGCGCGTTGATGATTCCGTAGTCGGAGTCGAACAGCCACTTGAAGACGGTGGTCGCCACGATGATGGGCATGCCCCAACTGGCCACCAGGACAATGTTGATGAGCGTCTTCATCCAGCCGCTGACCCGCTGGAGCAGCAGGGCGATCAGCATGCCGATGACCATCGTGAAGACGACACAGCCGACGGCGAAGACGATCGTGCGGACGACGACGTCCCAGAACTCGCTGTCGCCGAGCACATTGGTGAAGTTGGCGAAGCCCACCGACTCGGCCGGCTGGAAGCCCCACAGCTGGGACTGCCCGAACTTCTGGAAGGACAGGGTGACCAGACGGACGAGGGGATAGCCGAGGACCAGCACGAGGATCAGCAGACAGGGGGCCAGCAGGGCCCACGGAATCGCGGCGGCGCCCATGGCCGTCCGCTTTCTCCGTGGGGTGTCCGGGCCGGTCGGCGGTGATGGCGGCGCGTGCCGTGTCGACGGCGGCAGCTTGGCGGGGGTGGTCGTATCAGCGGCAGTCATCCGCGCGCTCCTCAGCGGTCCCTCTGGTCGTACGGTCGTTGCGGTCGTGGCAGTCGTCCAGGTCCTGCGTGTGTCGAGCAGGACCTGTGTGTGGCGAGCAGGTCCTGCCTGTGGCGAGCGAGCGGGGCCCTCCCCGTGACAGGGCCCCGCCTCGGTCCGCTACTTGACGTTGATGACCTTGTCGATCGCCGCGTCCGCTTCCTTCGCGGCCTCCTCGACCGTCTTCTTGCCGGTGCCGATGCTCTGCAGCATCGTCTGGAGGATCTGGGCCTTCTCGACCTGGCCCCAGCCCGGTGCCATCGGCACGAACCAGTTGGACTCGGCCGCCGTGGCCGGGACCGCCGTCGCCGGGTCGCTCTTCAGCGTGGCGAGGTCGGTCTTGTTGTTGGGCAGGTTGCCCTTGGCCATCAGGCCCTTCTGGCCGCTGGCGCCGGTGTAGGCGTTGATCCACTCGGCGGCGACCGTCTGCGCGTCCGACTTCACCGGGATGGCGAGGTCCGAACCGCCCAGGAACACCGGCATGTTCTTGCCGGACGGGCCGGGCATGACGAAGTTCTCCAGGTTGCCCTTGAGCTTGCCGGTCTTGTCGTTCTCCGGCGCCTCGGCGGTCGCGCCCTCCCAGGCGGCGGCGAAGATCATGCTGGTCTTGCCCTGGCCGTAGACGATGTAACGGTCGGACTCGTCCTTGGTCTTGTCACCGTGCATGTACTTGTCGATGACGTTCTTGAACTCCGTGAGGCCCTTGACGGACTCCGGCGAGGAGAGGTTGGCCTTCCATTCGCCGCCCGACTCCTCGGCGATCGAGCCGCCGGCGTCGTAGACGAAGGACATGGCGGCGTACCAGTCGCGGGTGGGCTGGTACCAGGCGTTGTACTTGTCGCCCTCCTTCCTCTGGATCTTGTCCAGGGCGGAGGTGAGTTCGGCGTAGGTCGTCGGCACCGACTTGACGCCGACCGAAGCGGCCACGTCCTTGCGCCAGTTGGCGACACGGCCACCGGCGTAGTAGGGGACGCCGTACGTCTTGCCGTCGTAGGTGACGGAGGCCTTGAGGCCGTCGAGCCAGGCGGCGGAGTTCTCGAACTTCGCCGGGTCGACGGGGGCGAAGGCACCCTTGACCATGTAGCTGAGCATCTCGGTGTTGCCCATCTCGACCACGTCGGGCGCCTTGTCGGTGGCGAGAACGGCGTCGAGCTTGGCGTTCTTGTCGGGCCAGCCGTAGTACTCGTGGTTGATCTTGATGCCGGGGTGCTTCTTCACCAGCGCGGCGTCGGCGGCCTTCACCAGCTCGGGCCAGTTGTTCTGCGCGTCCACGGTCAGCCAGACAGTCAGTTCCTTGGCGTCCGCGCCGGTGTTGTCCGAGCTTCCGCTGTCACTGTCCCCGCATGCCGCGATGGAGACCATCATGCCCGCGATACCGATCGCGGCTATCAGCTTGCGCTTCACGCCACCCTCCTCAGGGACCTGGACCAATGGTGTAGACCAGTAGGCGGAGCTTGGCTCAGACCAAACTGCGTGTCAAGAGTCCGTGAACATCTCTGACCAGCCGTTATGCGACCTACATATGCAGGGACCTTTAAGTAAGAAGGTGGCGGAAATACCCTGCACACGCGTCCGGTTCGAGGTAGACCACTCCGAGGGAACAGTGGGGCGCGGGGTGCGTGCGGGTTTCCGAACGGTGGACTAGACCAAGGAGGGGCGTGAAGGTATACAGAGGGGATCACGGAGCGCGCGAGGGCTCGTAGAGACCATTCACAGGTCAATCGCCGCGTGAGCCGTGTCACGATGTGGGCGTGGACCGGCGGGACGCCGGCCGTAGCGGCACCAGGAGCCGGGAAGGCGGAGCATGAGCACCGACGTGAGCAGTGCGGAGAACGAGGGTGGGGCTACCGTCCGTACCGCGCGCGTGCCCAAGTACTACCGTCTGAAGAAGCATCTGCTCGATATGACGGAGACCCAGGCACCCGGCACGCCGGTCCCGCCCGAGCGCACGCTGGCGGCGGAGTTCGACACCTCCCGTACGACCGTCCGCCAGGCCCTTCAGGAACTGGTCGTCGAGGGCCGGCTCGAACGCATCCAGGGCAAGGGCACGTTCGTCGCGAAGCCGAAGGTCTCGCAGGCGCTGCAACTCACCTCGTACACCGAGGACATGCGCGCGCAGGGTCTCGAACCCACCTCGCAGCTTCTGGACATCGGGTACATCACCGCCGACGACACGCTTGCCGAGCTGCTCGACATCACGGCGGGTGGGCGGGTGCTGCGCATCGAGCGGCTGCGGATGGCCAACGGCGAGCCGATGGCCATAGAGACCACCCATCTGTCGGCGAAGCGGTTTCCGGCGTTGCGCCGGTCGCTGGTGAAGTACACGTCCCTGTACACGGCTCTTGCCGAGGTGTACGACGTGCACCTCGCGGAGGCCGAGGAGACCATCGAGACCTCGCTGGCCACTCCGCGTGAGGCGGGGTTGCTCGGTACGGATGTGGGGTTGCCGATGCTGATGCTGTCTCGGCACTCGCTGGACAAGGACGGGTTGCCGGTGGAGTGGGTGCGGTCTGTTTATCGGGGGGATCGGTACAAGTTCGTTGCTCGGCTCAAGCGGCCTATTGAGTAGGGGCTTGATGTCCGTGAGCGGGTGCGGGTGCGTTGTGGTTGCTCGCGCCGTTCCCCGCGCCCCTAAAAGCCCTCCCGCTAGTACGTACGCGGTGTAGCGCTGGTCCTCTTGTCGCACTACCGTCCTTGCGTCATCGCATGGACGGGAGGACGACCCGGTGCGCACTGCGAACACTCGAACCATCGTCATCTGGACCCTCGTCGCGCTGGTGGGCGCGACCGGGTGGTCCGTACTCGCGCTGGCGCGCGGCGAGGAGGTCTCGGCCGCGTGGATGGTCGCGGCGGCCCTCGGCTCGTACGCCATCGCCTATCGCTTCTACTCGAAGTTCATCGCGTACAAGGTGCTCAAGGTCGACAGGACCCGGGCCACCCCCGCCGAACGTCTCGACAACGGCATCGACTTCCATCCGACCGACCGGCGTGTGCTGCTCGGTCACCACTTCGCCGCCATCGCGGGCGCCGGTCCGCTGGTCGGGCCCGTACTCGCAGCGCAGATGGGGTACTTGCCCGGCACGATCTGGATCATCGTGGGCGTCATCTTCGCGGGCGCCGTCCAGGACATGGTCGTGCTGTTCTTCTCGACTCGGCGCGACGGACGTTCGCTCGGGCAGATGGCCCGGGAGGAGATCGGGCCGTTCGGCGGGGCGGCGGCGCTGGTCGCCGCGTTCGCCATCATGATCATCCTGCTGGGTGTGCTGGCCCTGGTCGTCGTGAACGCGCTGGCCGCCTCGCCGTGGGGCACCTTCTCCATCGGCATGACCATCCCGATCGCCCTGCTGATGGGCTTCTACCTGCGCGTCCTGCGGCCGGGGCGGGTCACCGAGGTCTCGCTGATCGGCGTGGCGCTGCTGCTGCTCGCGCTGGTCGCCGGGCGCTGGGTCGCCGAGTCGTCGTGGGCCGACACCTTCACCCTGGCGCCCTCGACACTGGTCGTCTGGCTGGTGGCGTACGGGTTCATCGCGTCGATCCTGCCCGTGTGGATGCTGCTGGCCCCGCGCGACTACCTCTCCACGTTCATGAAGATCGGCACGATCGGGCTGCTGGCGATCGGTGTCATCGTCACGCTCCCCACACTCAGGATGGACCCGGTCACCGACTTCGCCTCGCGCGGCGACGGGCCCGTCTTCGCGGGTTCGCTCTTCCCGTTCGTGTTCATCACCATCGCCTGCGGGGCCCTGTCCGGCTTCCATTCGCTCATCTCCTCCGGTACTACGCCGAAGATGATCCAGAAGGAGACGCAGGTCCGGATGATCGGGTACGGCTCCATGCTGATGGAGTCGTCCGTCGCCGTGATGGCGCTGATCGCCGCCTCCGTCATCGACCCGGGGCTGTACTTCGCGATGAACGCGCCCGCCGGGGTCATCGGCACCAGCGTGCAGTCGGCGTCGGAGGCGGTCGCGAACCTCGGGTACACGATCTCGCCGGACGCACTGGCCAAGGCGGCCGAACAGGTCGAGGAGGCAAGCCTGTTGTCGCGTACGGGCGGGGCGCCGACCCTCGCGGTCGGGGTCTCGGAGATCTTCTCCAAGGTGACCGGGGACGGACTGCGCGCGTTCTGGTATCACTTCGCGATCATGTTCGAGGCGCTGTTCATCCTGACCGCGCTGGACGCGGGCACCCGCGTCGGCCGGTTCATGCTCCAGGACATGCTGGGCAACCTCTACAAGCCCTTCAAGAACGTGAGTTGGAAGCCCGGGCTCGTCATCACCAGCGCGATCGTGTGCGCGCTGTGGGGCTACTTCCTCTGGGTCGGCGTGCACGAACCGCTCGGCGGGATCAACCAGCTCTTCCCGATCTTCGGCATCTCCAACCAGCTGCTCGCGGCGGTCGCGCTGGCGGTCTGCACGACACTGCTGGTGAAGTCCGGACGCCTCAAGTGGGCCTGGATCACCGGGATTCCGCTCGCCTGGGACGCGACGGTGACCTTGACCGCCAGCTGGCAGAAGGTGTTCTCCAGCGACCCGCGCGTCGGCTTCTTCAAGCAGCGGTCCGTCTACCAGGACGGCATCGACCGGGGCGAGGTCCTGGCACCGGCCAAGAGCATGGACGACATGCACACCGTCGTCACCAACTCGACGGTGGACGGCGTCCTGGCCGCCGTACTCGCGATCCTGATCGTCGTCGTGATCGTGGACGCGGCCCGGGTCTGTGTCCGGCATGTGCGCCGGCCTGCGCTGTCCACGCTGAGCGAGGCGGCCTACGTCGAGTCGAAGATCGTCGCTCCGGCCGGGCTGATCCCGACCAGGGAGGAGAAGGAGGAGGCGCGCGATGCGGTCGCTCCGACGGGTGTTTAGGGCCGTGCGCTGGTATCTGCGGGAACTCACCGACGAGTCGGCGTACGACCGCCATGTCGCGCACCTGCGCAAGGAGCAGCCGCAGGCGCCGGTGCCGACGCGGAGGGCGTTCGAGCGGATGCGGACGGAACGTCAGGAAAGGGACCCACGACAGGGTTTCCGGTGCTGCTGAGCGAATGCTTCACAGAATCGACATACCGATATGCGGACGCGGCCTTTCGCATCGCAACGCCCTCGCCTAGATTGCCTGCGCGTTACACAGATGATCACCGAGGGGACGGAGTCGCGGAATGTCACAAGGGCCTGAAGTGAGACCACCGGTGGTGACACCGGTGCGTGCGGTCATCGCCCTCTGCCTAGTCGCCCCGTTCGTGGCGATGCTGTGGGTCGGCTCCTACAGCAAGGTGGACCCCACGTTCATCGGCATCCCCTTCTTCTACTGGTACCAGATGCTGTGGGTGCTGATATCCACCGCGCTGACCATGATCGCGTACCGGCTGTGGCAGCGTGACCAGCGGGCCCGCAACGGGGGTGCCGAGTGAACGACGGCGTGAACGGCGTGGCGCTCGCCGTCTTCATCATCTTCTTCCTGGCCGTCACGGTCATCGGGTTCATGGCCGCGCGCTGGCGCAAGGCCGAGAACGCGAACAGCCTCGACGAATGGGGCCTGGGCGGGCGGTCGTTCGGCACCTGGGTCACCTGGTTCCTGCTCGGCGGCGACCTGTATACGGCCTACACCTTCGTGGCCGTACCGGCGGCGATCTACGCGGCGGGCGCGGCCGGCTTCTTCGCGGTGCCGTACACGATCCTCATCTACCCGCTGATGTTCGTGTTCCTGCCCCGTCTGTGGTCGGTCTCGCACAAGCACGGGTACGTCACCACCTCGGACTTCGTGCGTGGCCGGTTCGGCTCGAAGGGGCTGTCGCTGGCGGTCGCGGTCACCGGGATCCTGGCGACGATGCCGTACATCGCGCTCCAACTGGTCGGCATCCAGGCCGTGCTCGACGTCATGGGCGTCGGCGGCGGCGAGGACACCAACTGGTTCGTCAAGGACCTGCCGCTGCTGATCGCCTTCGGTGTGCTCGCCGCGTACACGTACTCGTCGGGTCTGCGGGCGCCCGCGCTGATCGCGTTCGTGAAGGACGCGCTGATCTACCTCGTCATCGCGGTCGCGATCATCTACATCCCGATCAAGCTGGGCGGCTTCGACGAGATCTTCAAGGCCGCGGGCGACGCCTTCTCCCAGACCAACCCGGCGACCGGCAACCCGCGCGGCGCGCTCGCTCCCGGCGAGGCCTCGCAGTGGACGTACGCCACGCTGGCGCTCGGCTCGGCGCTCGCGCTGTTCATGTACCCGCACAGCGTGACGGCGGTGCTGTCCAGCCGCAGCCGGGACGTGATCCGGCGCAACTCCACGATCCTGCCGCTGTATTCGCTGATGCTGGGGCTGCTCGGGCTGCTGGGCTTCATGGCGATCGCGGCCGGGATCAAGGTCACCAACGGGCAGTTGGCGATCCCTCAGCTCTTCGAGAGCATGTTCCCGGCCTGGTTCGCGGGTGTCGCGTTCGCGGCGATCGGCATCGGGGCGCTCGTTCCGGCGGCGATCATGTCGATTGCGGCGGCGAACCTGTTCACGCGGAACATCTACAAGGACTTCCTGAAGCCCGACGCGACTCCGGAGCAGGAGACCAAGGTCTCCAAGCTGGTCTCGCTGCTGGTGAAGGTGGGCGCGCTGGTCTTCGTCCTGACCATGGACAAGACGGTCGCGATCAACTTCCAGCTGCTGGGCGGTATTTGGATCCTGCAGACGTTCCCGGCGCTGGTCGGAGGGCTGTTCACGCGCTGGTTCCACCGGTGGGCGCTGCTGGCCGGGTGGGCGTTCGGCATGCTGTACGGGACGCTGGCGGCGTACGGGGTCGCGTCTCCTACGCAGAAGCACTTCGGGGGGAGCGCGAAGGAGATTCCGGGGATCGGGGAGATCGGGTACATCGGGCTGACGGCGTTCGTGCTGAATGTGGTCGTGACGGTGGTGCTTACGTTCGTGTTGAAGGCGCTGAAGGCGCCTGAGGGTGCGGACGAGACGGTGGCGTCGGACTACACGGCTGATGCGGGGGATCCGGGGGTCGTGGTGGAGTTGCCGCCGGCCACTGCGGGGGCCGTGCGCTGATGGCTCCGCCGGGTGCGCGGTTCTTTGTCTGCGGGCCGGTGGGGGCTTGTCGCGCAGTTCCCCGCGCCCCTTAAGGGGCGCTCCAGCGGGCCGCCGACTTTTACGGCGGCCCGCTCAACTCTCCTCTGCGACACAACATGTGGGGGTGACTGCACAGCCCGGCACAAGATGTATGCTCGTGCTCGCTGTCGCCGCAGGGGAATCCGGTGTGAATCCGGAACTGTCCCGCAACGGTGTACACGCGTATTTTTGCGCGTGTTGAGTCCGAGGACCTGTCGACAGTGCGCCCGGCCGACCGGCTCGGGCGTCTGACGTCCGGGCCTCGTGGAGTGGGCCGGTGGACGCGCGCGTACCCGTAAGGCGTTCGTGTGCCCCGCTGCCCTCCGCCAGGCCCCGTGCCGAGCGAGGGAGAGCCCCACCGTGACCATCGCGCCAGCCGAACCGGCTTCAGCGACTGCAGCGGCCCCAGTGGAGACGGACGGTCCTGGAACCGCGCTGCTGCGGATCCTGACCGAGCTGACCGCCGACCTCCCCGACGCCGACCCCGGCCGGGTCGCCGCCGCCGCGTTGCGCGGCCGGTCCTCGCGGGCCGACGAGTCGGAGTTGCGCGAGCTGGCCACCGAGGCGGCGGCCGGCCTCATCTCCGAGGACCCCGCCTACTCCCGCCTGGCCGCCAGGCTGCTGACCGTCAGCATCGCCGCCGAGGCCGCCTCGCAGGGCGTCACGACCTTCTCGGAGTCGGTCGCGGTCGGGCACCGGGAGGGCCTGATCGCCGACCGCACCGCCGAGTTCGTACGGGTGCACACGGACCGGCTCAACACCCTGATCGACGTCGACGGCGACGACCGGTTCGGGTACTTCGGGCTGCGGACCCTCCACAGCCGGTACCTCCTGCGCCACCCGATCACGCGCCGGGTCATCGAGACGCCCCAGCACTTCATGCTGCGCGTCGCGAGCGGTTTGGCGGAGGACGACACCGTCCGCGCCTTCGACGAAGTCGCCTCGCTCTACCGGCTGATGAGCCGCCTCGACTACCTCCCCTCCTCCCCCACCCTCTTCAACTCCGGTACCCGGCACCCCCAGATGTCGTCCTGCTACCTTCTCGACTCCCCGATCGACGAGCTGGACTCCATCTACGACCGCTACCACCAGGTCGCCCGCCTCTCCAAGCACGCCGGCGGCATCGGACTGTCGTACAGCCGGATTCGCTCGCGCGGGTCCCTCATCCGCGGCACCAACGGGCACTCCAACGGCATCGTGCCGTTCCTGAAGACGCTGGACGCCTCCGTCGCCGCCGTGAACCAGGGCGGCCGGCGCAAGGGTGCCGCCGCGGTGTACCTGGAGACCTGGCACTCCGACATCGAGGAGTTCCTGGAGCTGCGCGACAACACCGGTGAGGACGCCCGCCGTACGCACAACCTGAACCTCGCGCACTGGATCCCCGACGAGTTCATGCGCCGGGTGAACACGGACGCGCTCTGGTCGCTCTTCTCCCCCGCCGACGTGCCCGAACTGGTCGACCTGTGGGGCGACGAGTTCGACGCCGCCTACCGCAAGGCGGAGGCCGACGGGCTCGCCCGCAAGACCATCCCGGCCCGTGATCTGTACGGCCGCATGATGCGTACCCTCGCGCAGACCGGCAACGGCTGGATGACCTTCAAGGACGCGGCCAACCGCACCGCCAACCAGACCGCCGAGCCGGGCCACGTGGTCCACTCCTCGAACCTGTGCACCGAGATCCTGGAGGTTACGGACGACGGGGAGACGGCGGTCTGCAACCTGGGGTCCGTGAACCTGGGCGCGTTCGTCGACCAGCGGACCGGCGACCTCGACTGGGAGCGGCTGGACGAGACGGTCCGTACCGCCGTCACCTTCCTCGACCGGGTCGTCGACATCAACTTCTACCCGACCGAGCAGGCGGGCCGCTCCAACGCCCGCTGGCGCCCCGTCGGCCTGGGCGCGATGGGCCTCCAGGACGTCTTCTTCAAGCTGCGCGTCCCCTTCGACTCGCCCGAGGCCAAGGCCCTCTCCACGCGGATCGCCGAGCGCGTCATGCTCGCCGCGTACGAGGCCTCCGCCGCCCTCGCCGAGCGCAACGGCCCGCTCCCGGCCTGGGAGAAGACCCGTACGGCCCGTGGTGTGCTGCACCCCGACCACTACGACGTCGAGCTGAACTGGCCCGAGCGCTGGGCGGCCCTGCGGGAACGTATCGCCACGACCGGGATGCGCAACTCCCTGCTCCTCGCGATCGCGCCCACCGCGACCATCGCGTCGATCGCCGGTGTGTACGAGTGCATCGAGCCGCAGGTCTCCAACCTGTTCAAGCGCGAGACGCTGTCCGGCGAGTTCCTCCAGGTCAACTCCTACCTGGTCCAGGAGCTGAAGGACCTCGGCGTCTGGGACGCCCGCACCCGTGAGGCGCTGCGCGAGTCGAACGGCTCTGTGCAGGAGTTCGCCTGGATCCCGGCCGACGTACGGGCGTTGTACCGCACGGCGTGGGAGATCCCGCAGCGCGGGCTCATCGACATGGCCGCCGCCCGGACCCCGTTCCTGGACCAGGCCCAGTCCCTGAACCTGTTCCTGGAGACGCCGACCATCGGCAAGCTCTCCTCGATGTACGCGTACGCCTGGAAGTCGGGCCTGAAGACGACGTACTACCTGCGCTCACGCCCGGCGACGAGGATCGCCCGCGCCGCGCAGGCCCAGACCCCGATCCCCGTGCAGGCCACGGCTGACGAAGACGCCGTCGCCTGCTCCCTTGAGAACCCCGAGTCCTGCGAGGCCTGCCAGTAATGACCACCGAAGCCAAGAACCTTCTCGACCCGGGCTTCGAGCTCACCCTGCGCCCCATGCGCTACCCGGACTTCTACGAGCGCTACCGGGACGCGATCAAGAACACCTGGACCGTCGAGGAGGTCGACCTCCACTCGGACGTCGCCGACCTGGCGAAGCTGTCCGAGGGCGAGCAGCACATGATCGGCCGGCTGGTCGCGTTCTTCGCGACGGGCGACTCGATCGTGGCGAACAACCTCGTGCTGACGCTGTACAAGCACATCAACTCCCCCGAGGCGCGCCTGTATCTCTCCAGGCAACTCTTCGAGGAGGCCGTGCACGTCCAGTTCTATCTGACGCTGCTCGACACCTATCTCCCCGACCCGGAGGACCGGGCCGCCGCCTTCGACGCGGTGGAGAACATCCCGTCCATCCGCGAGAAGGCCGAGTTCTGCTTCAAGTGGATCAACGAGGTCGAGAAGCTGGAGAGCCTGCAGACCCAGGCCGACCGCCGCCGCTTCCTGCTCAACCTGATCTGCTTCGCCGCGTGCATCGAAGGCCTGTTCTTCTACGGGGCCTTCGCGTACGTCTACTGGTTCCGCAGCCGGGGTCTGCTGCACGGCCTGGCCACCGGCACCAACTGGGTGTTCCGTGACGAGACCATGCACATGAGCTTCGCGTTCGAGGTCGTCGACACGGTCCGCAAGGAGGAGCCGGAGCTGTTCGACGACCAGCTCCAGCAGCAGGTCACCGACATGATCCGCGAGGCGGTCGAGGCGGAGCTGCAGTTCGGCCGCGATCTGTGCGGTGAGGGCCTGCCGGGCATGAACACCGAGTCCATGCGCCAGTACCTGGAGTGTGTCGCCGACCAGCGTCTGGCCCGGCTGGGCTTCGCCCCGGTGTACGGCTCCGAGAACCCCTTCTCCTTCATGGAGCTGCAAGGGGTCCAGGAGCTGACCAACTTCTTCGAGCGCCGCCCGTCGGCGTACCAGGTGGCGGTGGAGGGCTCGGTGTCGTTCGACGACGAGTTCTGACACCGACTGCCGGTTGAGGTCACGCCGCCCGGATCACGTCCTGGGCGGTGATGGCCCGGCGGGCCGAGGTGTCCTGGGCCTGCCGGTCCTGCTGGGCCTTCCGGAGCTGACGGTCGATGCGCCGGTCGTGCGCGAGGCCGATCAGGGACGGGAGGGCGAGGGCCGCGAAGATCGCGACGACGACGAGTATTCCGACGATGTTGTCCGCTGCTGTGTTCATGTACATCAGTCTGGCGCCGAACACTCCTGACCGTCAGTGGCAGGACTGCCGCACACCCTCGATTTCCTGCCAATGCCGAGGCACACTGGCAGCATGCTGGAAAACGTGGCCGTAGTGCTGCTCGACGGAGTGCATCCCTTCGAACTCGGTGTCGTGTGCGAGGTCTTCGGCCTCGACCGCAGCGACGAGGGCCTGCCGGTGTACGACTTCGCGGTCGCCTCGGCCGAGGGCCCGACGCTGAGCACCCACGCGGGCTTCGCGGTACAGCTTGAACACGGCCTTGAGCGGCTGGAGAGCGCCGATCTGATCGCCGTACCGGCCGGGCAGACCTATGCCGCCCGGGAGTATCCGCCGGAGCTGCTCGACGCGCTGCGGCGGGCCGTGGAGCGTGGGGCCCGGGTGCTCAGCGTCTGCTCCGGGGTCTTCGTGCTCGCCGCCGCGGGCCTGCTGGACGGCCGGCGGTGCGCGGTGCACTGGCGGCACGCGGACGAGCTGGCCCGGCGCTATCCGCTGATCCAGGTCGAGCCGGACGTGCTGTACGTCGACGCGGGGCCGGTGATCACCTCCGCCGGAACGGCCGCCGGGATCGATGCCTGTCTGCACATCGTGCGCGAGGAGCACGGACCCGAGGTCGCCAACTCCATCGCCCGCCGGATGGTCGTACCGCCGCACCGGGACGGCGGACAGGCCCAGTACATCGAGCGGCCGCTGCCCCGGTCGCGGTGCGACACCGTGGGGTCGGTGCTGGTCTGGATGGAGCGCCATCTCGACGAGGAGGTGACCGTCGAGCAGCTCGCCGAGCGCGCCCACATGTCGCCGCGCACCTTCGCCCGCCGCTTCCAGCAGGAGACCGGCACCACGCCCTACCGCTGGATCCTGCGGCAACGCGTCCTGCTGGCCCAGCAGTTGCTGGAGGCGACGGACGAGACGATGGACGCGATCGCCTGGCGCACCGGCTTCGGCAACGCGGCGGCACTGCGCCACCAGTTCGTACGGTCACTGGGGACCACCCCGCAGGCGTACCGGCGTACGTTCAAGGGCCCGGAGGCCGCCTGACCGTACGCCGGTTCGACCGCCCGGGCGCCTTCAGCGGGGTATCGCCCGCAGCAGCAGCCGGTCCGGGTGCAGGGTGATGCCCACGCGGACCGCGTCGCGTGATCCTGGCACCCGTTCGAAGCGCCACTTCCTCGCCAGCTCGGCCGTGAGAATGGTGAGCATGGCCATCGAGAAGTGGTCGCTCGGACACTTGCGGTTGCCCACGCCGAACGGGGTCATCGCGTACTTGGGCAGACTCCTGGTGCGTTCCGGAAGCCAGCGGTCGGGGTCGAACTCGGTGTTCCGCTCGTACGAACGCGGATCGCGCTGGATCGCGTACGGGCTGTACACGAGATCGGCACCGGCCGGAATCCGATAGCCGCCCAGCTCGGTCTCGGCCACCGCCCGCCGCGTCAATATCCATACGGGCGGCTGCAAACGCATCGTCTCGACGAGGACATTGTTCGTGTGCGTCAGCTTGCGGACGTCCGCGAATGCGACCGCGCGGTCGCCCCCGACCGATTCGGCCTCCTCGGCCACCTTGTCGGCGTGGTCCGGCTGTTCGGCGAGGACCTGGAGCAACGACATGATCGTGGAGGCGACGGTTTCGGCGCCCGGGGTGACAATCGCGACGACCTGATCGTGGATCTCCTGTTCGCCTATGGGGTCGCCATTCCCGTCCTTGGCCGACAGCAACGCCGTCAGCAAATCGTCCGGATTTTGACCGGATGCCCGGCGCTCGGCCACGATCTCGTCGACGACGAGATGCATATCGGCCAGGGCCCGGTTGAATTTGCGGTTGCCCGGCAGCGGGAGCCGGTAGAGCGGTCCCGCGGGGATCACCATGCGCCGGTACATCCCCAGGAACACCGTGGCGAGCGCGGCGCACAGCCGGTCGGCCCGCTCGTCCATGTAGTCGCCGCGCAGCAGACAGCGGGCCGCGATGCGCACGGCGACCCGGAAGGACTCCGCGGTGCAGTCGACGATCCCGCCCGGCCGCAGGCGCCGGGCGAAGGCGTGCGCCTCCTCCTCCAGGATCGGCCCGTACTCGGGCAGGACGTCCAGCCGGAACGCGGGCTGGATGGTGCGCCGTTGGCGCCGGTGGGTGGGCCCGTTGGCGGTGGCCACACCCTCCTTGCCGAGCAGCCCTTCCAGGGACTCCCACAGCGGGCCGCCGATGATGTAGGCCGGGTTGAGCGCGAGTTCCCCGACGAGTTCCGGCGAGGTGGCCGCGTACACCGTCTTGGGGCCGAGCTTCAGCCGTACGACGTCGCCGTGGTCGCGGAGCCGGGCGAACCAGCCGAGCGGGTCGCGGACCAGCTGCCAGCCGTGGCCGAGGAGCGGGACACCGCCGCCGGCGAGGGGCGGTTCGCTCATGGGGGGAGACGCGGGCCGCACGGATTCGACGGTCATTTCTCACCTGCCGCTTCGTTGTTGACGTACGGGGGTGTGGAGCGGTCGTCCCAGTTGTCGACCATGTAGCGGCCGGACTCGTGGTGGAACCAGTAGACAGAACTGAACCAGTTCCGCATATTGTCGAGACAGGCGTTCACGGCGCTGCTCATTTCCTTTCCCCGGGTGCTGCCGTCGTCGAGCGACTCGGCGAACCGACGCGCCTCCTGTTCCGCCGCGAGGAAATCCAGAATGGAGTCCTCGACCCGCCTCCTGACTTCCACGATGGCCTCTTCGAGAGTCATCCCCTCATGCCGAATGAGACTGATTCCGAGATTGTGGACCTCGTCTCCCGCGATTTCCTTCGGAAGTGAGCAGAGGTCGTTGTACCAGGCGGCGAATTCCTGGCTCAGCAGCGCCGCCCGATGGAATGCGGACTGTTTCCGCACCACCGTGGGGAGTTCGCAGCCCGCGCCCGGTTCCAGGAGATCGGTCCAGATCCAGTGCGCGAAGGTGAGTCGCCGCAGTTCGAGGTATTCGTCGACTTTCGGCACGGTTCCGTTTGTACGGTTGCGGAACTCACGGTCGTACGCGTCGATCACCGCGTGGAAATGCCGCGCGAAGCGTGCGTTCCACTTCCTGCCCAGGAACGAGAACAGACGCAGCACACTGTCCGCGAACCCCGCGACCAGCGGATCCCGGTGGTACAGATACAGCCCGGGTGCGTCCAGCGCGGCATGGAGCCGGCTCCTGAGTTTCCGCCAGGCGGCGGGCCGGCCGTGCACGATGTCACGGTCGTGGCGGTCGTCCCAGACGAAGAACCAGGCACTGAAGTCCGCTATCGCCTGGAGTACGTCGTCCGGGGCGCCCAGGTAGTACCCGGCCATGAGGTCGGTATAGCAAAGGCCGTCGGCATATTCTGCGACCTTGTCCGCCGGCATGAGGCGTTTTTCCAGCAGCCAGCCCCTGGTGTTCTCCTGAAGTCGGGGCCAATACGGATGCAGTTGCCGGGGAAACGCCGCCTCGATCACCGGTAAGGCCAGTGATGGTGGGATCGCTACCGCTGTTGTCGCCGGTGAGGTGCTGTGTGGGAAAGCAGGCACGAACAAACCCCTCTCAGCCGCCAGTTGGCGCAACACCCCTCCCGCTGTGCCGGGCGTGCGCCGTTGCGTATCCCCGCACTTCCCATTCAGCACCACAACTGACCGTTCTGGGAACGGATTTGCTTCCTTCACTACCCCAAGCTGCCGAGATTCGCCGCTGGTCTGACTGATTCTGGATCACTACAAGCACACTTGAGTCCGATTCTCGATCGAATGTACGACGGACGCCTGACCGAAACACGAACGGCCCCTGGTCAGGGGCCGTTCGTGTGCGGGTGAGTGCGCGTGTGCCTCAGAGGTTGTCAGTCGTTCGCGACCACGGGGTAGCGGGGCTCGTTCTCGGCCATCTGACGCAGTGCGTCCTTGCGCTCACGCTTGGAGAGCCGGTCGATGTACAGGTACCCGTAGAGGTGATCGGTCTCGTGCTGCAAACAGCGTGCGAAGTAGCCGGTGCCGCGCACCTTGATCGGGTTGCCCTTCTCGTCCTGTCCGGTCACCTCGGCGTAGTCGGGCCGGGCGAGCGGCGCGTACGCGGTCGGCACGGAGAGGCAGCCCTCGTTGCTGTCGTCCAGCCGGCGCCGGTCGGCGGGCAGCTCGACGAGCCTGGGGTTGCAGATGACCCCGGTGTGCCGGGCGCCCTCGTCGTCGGGGCAGTCGTAGATGAAGACCTTCAGATCGACACCGATCTGGTTGGCGGCCAGGCCCACGCCCTCGGCGGTGCGCTGGCTGGCGAACATGTCCGCGACCAGCTGCTCGAGCTCCGCGCCGAACTCGGTGACGTCCTGGCACTCCTTGTGCAGCACCGGGTTGCCGACGACCGTGATGGGCCGCGAGGTCCCACGCTCCCGCCAGGCGGCCTCGCGCTCCTCCCCGTCCTCGGTGTCGATGACGAAGCCCTCGTCGTCCACGGGAAGCACGCCCGCGTGCTGCTGATCGGTGTCCTGCTGCGCCATGACCGACGATGCCTTCCTCAAACAAACAGGGAGAGAGTTGCGGATACAGGGTACGGGGACGCGCCCCTAAGGGCCGCCCCGCAGGGGCACCCTTAGGGGCGCGGGGAACTGCGCGACCAGCCCCCACCGGACCAGCACCCGGCAACGAGCCCTAACAAACCTCTTCGAGATCCCGCCAGTCCCGAGTCTCAGGACTGTCGGCGACCCACCCGTCCAGCAACCCCCGAACAAGCGAGGCCGGAGCAGCGATGCCACATTCCCGCTCAGGCGCCCAGAACTGCCCGTCCGTACGATGCCCCAACGGCCCAGGATGACCGGGCTCACTGTGATCGTGCGGATCGAGATGCTCCCCGTCCCCCTCATCGGACGGCATCCGCGACTCCGAGCACATCCGGCACAGCAACCGAACGGACGACGACCAGTCCTCGGCGGCGAATCCCGCGTCGGACGCCAGCCTCTCCAACGCGTCCCGGTCCTCCTCGGCGGCGGCCTCCAGCAGAACCACCCACGTCGGCACCGGCGAGGGCGCCCACAGCTCGATCTCGTCGAAGACGGGGTAGGAATGCCCGGCGGCAGTCGTCCGCTCACCGTGCGGCACCCCGTCGTGCAGCACGACCTCGCCCCAGCGCCGCCCGGACGACGGCAGCGGGATCGACAGCACCTCGATCCGGGCGGGATCCAGCCGCCGCCCCCACACGACCTCGGCCTCGCCCTCGGGCGACAGCCGTACGGCCGCGCTGCCCAGGTCCATGCCGACGGGCTCACCGGCGGCCGTGACGCCCCCGGGCACCCGCAGCCCGTACGCCTGCCAGGCCCGGCGGGCCAGCGGCCAGTCCTGGAGGGCGGTGGCGGCGATGCCCACGTTCCACCAATCGGGGGCCCCGGTCTCCCGGTCGAGCAGCGCGACGGCCCGCAGACCGGCCGCCCGCGCCTGCTCCCAGTCGTGCCGGAACTTGTGCAGCAGAGCGAGGTTGAACCAGGACTCGGACAGCCACGGTTCAAGATCGGCGGCACGTGTCAGCAGCGCCCCCGCGTCCTCGTACCGCCCGTCGCCGATCAGCGTGAACGCGCGGTCGGTGGCCTGCCGCCATGAGGCGGAGGGCCGGTGCCGTCCCTTGCCGAAGATCCTCACGATTCCCGCCTGCCAGTGCCGTGGAGTGGGCCGGCTTCTGCCCCCGTACAGCCTCTCCCTCGCATCCAACCACGGACCGCTGGAGGGGCGCTCATTACCCATGGGTTACCCAACCGAGGGCAGCGTAAGACCGTCCACCCCTCTCCCACCACCACCTTCAGCCGATGCGCTCGTGGACGGCGCCGCCATTTCTGGCGAGCACCCGGGCGAGTGATTCCACGACCTCGGGTTGGTAGTCCCGGCCGGTCCCCAGCCGCAGCTCTTCGAGCGCGCGCAGCGGCCCGTCCGCTCCGGCTTCCCGGACTTTCTCCTCGTATGCGTTGACGGCCCGCACGATCCGCGCGGAGACCGGCTGCTCCCGGTACGGATCGGCCTGCCGTTCCACGACCACGGCGACCGCGGCGGCCACCCCCGTCTGCCGTACGACGGCCCCGCCGAGCAGCGCGATCCGGCGCTGTTCCGCCACGGGGAGTACGGCCGTGGCGCCGGCCGGGACCGGGTCGACGAGGCTGAGCTGCCCGATGTCGTGCATCAGGGCCGCGTACTCCAGCACGGTCAGCTCCGGCTCGGACAGCCCCAGCTCCCGCCCGACCGCCGTGCTCAGCACCGCGACCCGCCGGGCGTGCCCGGCCGGGGTGTACCCGGCGATCTCGGTGGCGCGGGCCAGTGAGGCGATGGTCTGCCGATAGGTGGCCCGCACGGCCGCGTACCGCCGGAAGGAGAGCTGGGTGAGCAGCAGCGGCAGCGAGAAGACGGGCAGCGCCCAGAGGCCGACGACGGCGACGGCCAGCGCCATGACCACCCCGGTCGCGCACACGGCGGTCCCGATGCCCAGCGTGGCCCGCAGCTCGTCCCGCAGCAGCGGACCGAAGGGCCAGCCGGTGCGCGCGTGGGCCAGCGCGGCGGCGAGCACGGCGTCGCAGAGCGCGGTGAGCCCGAGCAGCGCGACGAGCAGCAGGACGTACGCGGGGCCGCCCCAGGCCTTGAACACGCCCTGGTTGTAGAGGGGTTGGAAGCAGACGGCGGCGAATCCGGCGGTGAGGACACGCCGGGCCAGGTGGTCGGCGGTCGGCCCCTGTCCGCGTGCCACGTGCGGCACACAGCCGACGAGGGTGGCCGCGAAGACGACGGCGACGACCTGGAGGGCGCCGTGGTGCGTGGCCCGCCCGGCGTCCTCCCCGAGCAGCGCGTACGACAGCGTCCCGGCGGCGGCGAGCGGCGCGATCTCCCGCGACTCGGGCCCGCTCCAGCGGGTCAGCTCCCCGAGGACCACGAGCAGTCCGAAGCAGAGCGCGACGGCACGCTCGTCAAGGCCGTACCAGAGGGTGTGGGCGAGGGAGAGCAGGGTCAGGAGAGCGGCGGTGAGATGAACCAGTGTTCTCATCTCACCGTCCCCGCGGTGGACCCCAGCGGGGCCGGGATCCCGGGGGCCGGCGTGCGGTCGGCGTCGGAGTGCGCCGAGTCGGCCGTGACCGCCGGATGCCAGCCACCCCCGCGGCCGAGCGCCCGCACCAGCGCCCGGACCATCACCGGGTCGAACTGCGTCCCCGCACACCGCTCCAGCTCTGCCAGGGCCACCGGCACCGGCCGGGCCCGGCTGTACGACCGTGTCGACGTCATCGCGTCGAACGCGTCCGCGACGGCCACGACCCGCGCGAACTCCGGGATCTGGCTCCCGACGAGCCCGTACGGGTATCCGCTCCCGTCCAGCCGCTCGTGATGGTGCAGGATCGCCGACCTGGCCTCCCCGAGGAAGCCGATCCCCCGGACGATCTCGTGCCCGTACTCCGGGTGCAGTTCGATCACCCGGCGCTCCTCCGGGGTGAGCGGCCCGTCCTTGCGCAGCAGCCGCGTGGGAACGCCCAGCTTGCCCACGTCGTGCAGGATTCCGGCGAACCGCAGGACTTCCACCCGCTCGTCGTCCATGCCCAGTTCCCGCGCGATCATCATCGACGCCTGTCCGACCCGCTCGCTGTGCCCGCGCGTGTAGCCGTCCTTGATGTCGACGGCCTGCACGAGCGCCCGGATCGTCGCCTGGTGCGCCGCCCGCTCCCGGTGGTACTGGGCGAACACCCACCACGACACCCACATCGGCAGCAGCACGAGCAGCGCGGCGACGGGTCCGTACGGGCCACGCCACAGGACGGCCATCATCAGCCCGGCGAGGCCGTGCACCCCGACCGGCACCAGGGACCGTACGAACAGTCCCCGCCAGGCCAGCCGCACCGGCACCCGTTCGGCGAGCGCGAGGATGCCTCCGTCGAGCAGGGCCAGGACCAGGCAGAACGCGACCACGGCCACCCCGGCGCCGAACAGCGCGTACGGGAACCCGGAGGAGTCGACCGCGTCAGGGCCGCCGAGCGACCAGTGCACCCGCGAGGCCGTCCAGGTGCCGATCCCGAGCTGTCCGGCCCGCCAGAGCCGGCGCGGCCAGGGCGTGCGTTCGGAGCCCCTGACCAGCAGCGCGCCCGGCAGCGGCACGAGCGCGGCCGCGGCGGGCGGCAGCAGGAAGGCTCCGGCGAGCAGGACGGGCGTGTGCCACCGGGGCGGACCGGCACCCCCGGAACCGGCGGCGCCCGCGCCCTCGTACCCCCGGCCCCCGCCGAACCGGCCGACCGCGAGCTGCTCGCACGCGGCGCACAGCGCGGCGAACAGCGCCACGGCGCCCCAGGGGGCGTGCGTGGACCCGACGGGCGCCGCGCAGAGGACGGCCCCCAGGGCGACAGCGACGACGTAGACACGCGCCCACGGTGTGATCGACCGCATGGCGCTCCCTCCCCCGTGTCCCGGACCGGGGCCGGCCGGGCTGGCGTTCGGCACAAGCCTGTTCAGGCTCCGGGACATGGAGGATAGGGCGGCCGGCGGCGACCATACCGGGGCATTGGGCGAATCCCAGGCCTCAGGAGCCGCAGATTAGCCCGTTAGAGGGAACCGTGAGCGTCAGTGTCAGTACGCCACATCCGCAGCCAGCACCTTGGTCAACTCCTCGACCGTGGCCGGGGATTCACGCTGGAACGCGGCGATGTCCAGCCCGTCGTCGCCCATGACGGTCAGCAGGGCGCGTTCGCCTACGGCCAGCACGATGACGTGCCCTGCGCCGCAGCGGGCGACCACCTCGCGGAGTACGCCGACGTTCGCCTGCTCGGCGATACGGCGGCTCACCCCGAGCGTGGCGGCGGCGAGCGCGGCGATCGACTCGGGGTGTGCGGAGTCCGTGTCGGCGACGACGAGAAGTCCGTCCACCGTGGACAGGACGCTTTCGGAGACTCCCATCACCCGGTCCCGCAACGAGGTGAGGATGCCGGTCAGCTGGGCTGACTGGGAGGGCTCCGGATTTTCTTCGCTCAGGGGAGGGCTCAGGGGACCCATGGGACGTACTCCTTGCGGTCAGTCGGGCTCCGGAAGAGCGCGCAACGCATGGCGGACCCGCCGCAGCGTCTCGACAGAGGGTTGGTCGGCGGCCAGCTCTTCGGCCGTGGGGCCCAGTAGGGCGGGATTCGCGGGAGGCCGTACGGGAAGCGGCTTCCGTACGGGCGGAGTGGGTGTGCTCACACCCTGATCGTTCTGGGTCGCGGCGCCTTCGTCGGCGGTTTCGCCAGCTGTTCCCCCGTTGGTTCCCCCGGTGGTTCCTCTATCGGTTCCGGCAGCGCTTTCGGCATCTCTTCCGTCGTCCGCACTCACTACCCCCCTCTCTCTCCGCCCCTCGGCATACGCCTCGGCAGCGGCTCGGTTCTCGACGGCACCGGCGGCGGGCCGGCTTCCGTCGTACGGCCGGGGGTGACGCGTGGCGCGGTGCTGGGCCGGCCGCCGGATGCGGTCGGGGTCCCCCATCGGAGGAGCCCGAGCGTCTCCATGCGGATCAGGTCCAGCATCACGGCGTACAGTCCGCGCCCCAGCGCGAAGGCGATGTCCCGGGCCGTACGGCGCCCGTTGACCTGGTTCAGAACGTCCTCGTGCCGACCGGACAGCGGCCCCTCCACGACCCCCGTACCCGGTGTGGGGCGCGCGCGGGCGAGTTCGCCCGGAGGGCCCCACAGACGGCTGAGCAGCGCGATGCGCCGCGTGGTCTCGTCGGTCAGCTGCCGTGGTTCCACGCCGGGTCGGACACGGAGGGCCGGTTCCGGGCCGCTCAGTTCCCAACCGCCCGGCGCGCCCAGCGACATGGCGAAGGCCGCGTCGAACACGGCGGCCGTGCAGATGACTTCGAGTTCGGCGCCGCCCACCAGCCCGTCGGCCACCAGACGTTCACCGAGCAGGTCGGGGTCGGGCTGTGCCGCGCACGCGGCGAGCCAGGCCTCGTCGTCGATCCGGCCCGAGGTCAGCAGGGTCGAGGTGGCCGTCGGCGCGCCCGGTGTCTCGACCGCGCCCACCAGGCCGTCGCGCAGGTGAATCGTGCCACCAGGCGTGCCCGCGACCCGTACCGTGCCGCTGAACCCCTCCTCGCGCAGCCCCAGGAGCAGCGCGGGCAGGTTGCGCGCGGCGGACGCGTTCATGCACTCACCCACGCTCGTGGTCCGGCCGTACCGGGTATGCCGGTCATGCCAGCACCTCGTCGGCCAGGTCGCCCATACTGCGCGCGGCGAGCGCGAGGTTGGCGCGCTCCCGGTCGAGTCCGGCGGTCAGCAGCAGCGGGTCGCCGGCCGGGCGGCCCACCGCGAGCAGGACCTGATGGCGGCGCACGCTGGTCGTAACGACGCTCTCCAGTTCGCCCTCGGCACCCGCCCGGCCCAGCCGGTCGGCGACGAGGGCGGCGAACTCGGAACTCTCCTGGCCGTCCCCGGCCTCGGCGATGTCTCCCGCCGCTCCGTAGGTGAGGCCGGTGACGGCGTCGACGAGGGCGACCCCGGTGACGCCGGGGGAATCGAGGAACCGGGCCAGCGAAGCCTCAACTGCCGTCGCCATTTGGCCATTCCCCCTTCACGTACGACCGTTGCACAGTACTTTGAACGACAACTTTCGTAACACACACCAAAGTTGATGTTTTACGACCCGAGAGTCGCTGGAGTTCGATCGTAGTTGCACGGACAGCGACCGGTCAGCGTCACTGAGGAATTGGGGCACCAAGAATGAACATCGAGACAGCGCTCAAGGAAGTCATGACCGTCGACGGGGCGCTCGGAGTGGCGCTCGTCGACTACGACAGCGGTATGTCGCTCGGCACCCTCGGCGGCGGCCCGGGCCTCGACCTGGAACTGGCGGCGGCGGGCAACACCGAGGTCGTACGGTCGAAGATGCGCACGCTGGCCTCGCTGGACATGGACGACTCCATCGAGGACATCCTGATCACGCTGGGCAGGCAGTACCACCTGATCCGCCCGCTGGCCAGCAGCAAGGGCGCGCTCTTCCTGTACGTCGCGCTCGACCGGTCGCGCAGCAACCTGGCGCTGGCCCGGCACAGCCTGAAGCGGATCGAGAACGGCCTGGACGTCTGAGGACGTCCGAGCCGGAAAGCAGCGATCGGCCCCGCTGAGCGGGGCCGATGGCGGTTCGAGAGCGTCAGCCCTCGGTGGCGATGTCGTGCTCGGGCACGGTCTGTCCGGAGCGGATCATGTCGAGCCGCCCCAGGACCTTGGCGCGCAGGTCGGTCGGCACGTCGTCCTGACCGCAGCAGCGCTTGACGAGCTTCTTCACGGCCTGTTCGAGCCCGTACTTCTCCAGGCACGGAGAGCACTCCTCGAAGTGGACCTCGAACTTGGTGCAGTCCGAGTCCGGCATCTCCCGGTCGAGGAACTCGTAGAGATGATCGAGTACTTCACTGCAGTCCGTCTCGTGCGGCTCTCCGCAGCTCATGAGCCCGAGCCTTTCGCTTCGTTCGACTCTCCGGCACCGGCCGGGACCAGGCCACGGTCACGGGCGTAGTCCTCCAGCATGCCGCGCAGCTGGCGACGGCCGCGGTGCAGCCGGGACATCACCGTACCGATGGGTGTCCCCATGATGTCCGCGATCTCCTTGTACGCAAAGCCCTCTACGTCCGCGAGATACACCGCGATCCGGAATTCCTCCGGGATCGCCTGGAGGGCGGCCTTCACGTCCGAGTCGGGCAGGTGGTCGAGCGCCTGCGACTCGGCGGAGCGCAGACCGGTCGACATGTGCGACTCGGCGCGCGCGAGCTGCCAGTCCTCGATCTCCTCGGCGGCACTGCGCTGGGGCTCGCGCTGCTTCTTGCGGTACGAGTTGATGAACGTGTTCGTGAGGATGCGGTACAGCCATGCCTTGAGGTTGGTGCCCTCACGGAACTGGTGGAAGGACGCGTACGCCTTCGCGTACGTCTCCTGCACCAGGTCCTCGGCGTCGGCCGGGTTGCGCGTCATGCGCAGCGCGGCCGAGTACATCTGGTCGAGGAATTCGAGCGCGTCCCGCTCGAAGCGCGCGCTGCGCTCCGCGGTCGACTCACTCCTGCCCGGGCCCTCGGGCTGCTCCGCCTGGCCGTGTTCGGTCCCTGCGTCGGTCCCAGTGACCGGACCCACCTCCTCCAGTGACGTGGCGAGACCGAAACCGATCCCACTCGAATCGGAGGATAGACGAACATCGTGTCCGCCCGCCGCCCGAATAGGGGCGGTCTTCGCCGCGTGCAGGACCGTCCAGTCCAGGTCAGCACTGCTGCGGCGATTCGGGCAGATGGTCGAACCCATGCGGCGGACTTCCTCTCGTACGAACGGTCACCACACGCTTGTGGTATCTGATCCGCACAACATTGGTCCGCCGCCCGGCATTCCCGGCCGTCACCCGAGTGACGCGGTCCACTCCACGACCCGCGAGGTGATCACCGCCACCGCCTCCTCCTGCCCCACGAGTGCCCGTTTCGGCACGGCGAAACCATGATCGCCGTACGGCACCTCCGCCAACTCGAAGTCCCCCGCCGGGAACTCGTCCGGCTTCCCGAACGGATCGTTGCCGCCCTGGACGACAAGGGTGGGCACCCCGGCCCCGAGCAGCTCGTCGGCCCGCGACTTCTCGGGCCTGCCCGGCGGGTGCAGCGGGAAGGAGAGCGCGAGCACGGCCACCGCGCCCAGTTCCTCGGCCGTACGACAGGCCACGCGGGCCCCGGCGCTGCGCCCGCCGGCGATCACCGGCAGCCCGGGCTTCGCCAGCGCGGGCCAGATCCCCCGCCACCCCACGTCCAGCGTCTTCGGCGCGGGCGCCACCTTCTTCCCGGCCACCCGCCAGGGCTGCTCGACGAGCGCCACGGTGACGCCGTGCGCGGGCAGCTCCCCGGCGAGCGACTGGAGATCCCGGGCCTCGATGCCCCCGCCGGCGCCATGACTGACGGCGAGGACGAGGCGGGGGTGCGGGGCCGGGTGCCAGGTGATGCGAGCGGTGCCCGCGTCGGTCTCGACAGTTTCGATACGTGTTGGGCTCACGTCAGAAGAGTGTGCCCTCCTCGGGGCCCTCCAGCTCGGTCAGCAGCTCCGGTCCGTTGTTGCGGACGTTGCTGACGGCCGTGGAGACGGGGTACGCGCGCATCAGCCCGGCGGGCGGCGGCGCGAGCAGCTCGAGCAGGTCGTCCACGTCGGTGCGGGCCGGGTCGAGCCAGGCGTCCCAGTGGTTGGGAGTGAGCATCAGGGGCATCCGGGGGTGGATGTCGGCGAGGGCGCGCGGGCCCTCGGCGGGGCCGACCGCGAGCGGGGAGGTCTCGGCCTCGGTGGTGATGACCGAGCACGTCACCCACCAGGCCTGCGGGTGGTCGTCGGGCAGGGTCCGGTCCCGCCAGAACTCGTACAGGCCCGCCATCGCGAAGACCGACCCGTCGGCGGGCGTCACGAAGTACGGCTGCTTGCGGGGCCGCTTCTTCTTCCCCTCGACCTCCAGCTCCCGCTCGCCGACCCCGGTGACCCACTCGTAGTAGCCGTCGGCGGGCAGGATGCAGCGCCGGGTGGTGAAGGCCCGCCGGTACGAGGGCTTCTCGTGGACGGTCTCGGCGCGCGCGTTGATCATCCGGGCGCCGCCTTCGGGCGTCTTGGCCCAGGACGGCACAAGCCCCCATTTCAACTTCCGGAGCTGCCGAACCGGTTTCGGACTGTCGGCGTCCTTCAGAGGACGGTCGAGTACCGCGTAGACCTCTTTGGTCGGGGCCACGTTGTAGTCGGGGGCGAGTGTCTCCTCGGGATCCCACTTGTCGATCTCAAAGACTCCTGCGAGATCCTCGGGCGCACGACTCGCTGCATACCTACCGCACATACGTGCCACACTGCCAGATTCGAAGCGACGCTAGGGAGCCCCCGCCGACAATGGAAAGCACCGCATCCACCTCGCTGGCCGGCCTCTGGGACGAGATCTTCGGCAGCCAGCCCGACCCCGACCTGTGGGTGGTGATCGCGACCCTGGTGGCCGCGCTCGCCGTGACCGTTCCGCATCCCGTGTGGCGCATATCGCGCAACGCGATCACCATCGCGCACGAGGGCGGCCACGGCCTGGTGGCGCTGCTGACCGGCCGTACCCTGACCGGCATCCGCCTGCACTCCGACACCAGCGGCCTCACGGTCAGCCGGGGCAAGCCGCACGGCATAGGCATGATCCTGACGGCCGCGTTCGGCTACACGGCTCCCCCGCTGCTGGGCCTGGGCGGCGCCGCCCTGCTGGCCGCCGGCCACATCACGGCCCTCCTGTGGCTGGCCACGGTCCTGCTCGTGGCGATGCTGGTGATGATCCGCAACGCGTACGGCGCCCTCACGGTGTTCATCTCGGGCGGCACCTTCCTGGCGGTCTCCTGGCTGACCGGCCCCCAGATCCAGGCGGCCTTCGCCTACGCGGTGGTCTGGTTCCTCCTCCTGGGCGGGGTCCGCCCGGCCTTCGAACTCCAGGCGAAACGCCGCAGGGGCGGAGCAGGCGACTCGGACGCAGACCAGTTGTCGAGGCTGACCCACGTCCCGGCGGGCCTGTGGCTGTTCCTGTTCCACGCGGTGAGCCTGTGCTCACTGATAGGCGGGGGGCGCTGGCTGCTGGAGGTATGAGACGGGGGCTGGAGGAATGCGGGGCTCGGGGGATGACGCGCCCCGCAGGGGCAGCGTCTTTAGGGGCGCGGGGAACTGCGCGACCAGCCACAACGGCGCCGCACCCGAGGAACAGCCGCCCACTAAAGTAAACGTATGGCCCCGAACCCCGCAGACACCGCCCTCTGGCCCGCCCCGCACGCGAGCGGAGCCGTCGACGCGACGGTCCACGTGCCCGGGTCCAAGTCAGTCACCAACCGCGCCCTCGTCCTCGCCGCCCTCGCCTCAGAACCGGGCTGGCTACGCCGCCCCCTCCGCTCACGCGACACCCTCCTCATGGCCGGCGCCCTCCGCACCATGGGCGTAGGCATCGAGGAGGGCGTCGGCCCAGACGGCTCCGGCGAGACCTGGCGCGTACTCCCCGCAGGCCTCCGCGGCCCCGCCACGGTGGACGTCGGCAACGCCGGCACCGTGATGCGCTTCCTCCCCCCGGTCGCCGCCCTCGCCGACGGCCCCATCCGCTTCGACGGCGACCCCCGCTCGTACGAACGCCCCCTCAACGGCGTCATCGACGCCCTCCGCGCCCTCGGCGCCCGCATCGACGACGACGCCCGAGGCGCACTCCCCCTCACCGTGCACGGGAGCGGCGCCCTGGACGGCGGCCCGGTGTCGATCGACGCGTCCTCGTCATCCCAGTTCGTGTCAGCCCTCCTCCTCTCCGCCCCCCGCTTCAACCAGGGCGTCGAGGTCCGCCACACCGGCGCGACCCTCCCCTCGCTCCCCCACATCCGCATGACCGTCGACATGCTCCGCTCGGTCGGCGCCCAGGTCGACACCCCGGAGTCGGGCGGCGAGCCGAACGTCTGGCGGGTCACCCCGGGCGCGCTGCTCGGCCGGGACCTGACCATCGAGCCGGACCTCTCCAACGCGCAACCCTTCCTGGCGGCGGCCCTGGTGACCGGCGGCAAGGTGACGGTCCCCGCCTGGCCGGCCCGCACCACCCAGCCAGGCGACCGGCTCCGCGAGATCTTCACGGAGATGGGCGGCTCCTGCGAACTGACGGAGTACGGCCTGGAGTTCACCGGCTCCGGCGCGATCCACGGCATCGACGTGGACCTGAGCGAGGTCGGCGAGCTGACCCCGGGCATCGCGGCGGTCGCCGCCCTCGCGGACTCCCCCTCGACCCTCACCGGCGTGGCCCACCTCCGCCTCCACGAGACGGACCGCCTGGCGGCCCTGACCAAGGAGATCAACGAACTCGGCGGCGACGTCACCGAGACGGCCGACGGCCTGCACATCCGCCCGCGCCCCCTGCACGGCGGCACCTTCCACACGTACGAGGACCACCGCATGGCGACAGCCGGTGCGATCATCGGTCTGGCGGTGAAGGACGTACGGATCGAGAACGTGGCGACGACGGCGAAGACCCTCCCGGACTTCCCCGAACTGTGGGCCGGAATGCTCGGGAACTGACGGGCGGACCTGGATCATGCGCCGCTACGGCAAGAACACCGACGAGGACGACATCCGCTCCCGCCCGAACCCCAAGGGCAACCGTCCGCGTACGAACATCCGCCCGAAGCACGAGGACGCCGCCGACGGCATGGTCCTCACCGTCGACCGGGGCCGCCTGACCGTCCTGGTGGACGACCGGATCGTCATGGCGATGAAGGCCCGCGAACTGGGCCGCAAGGCCGCGGTGGTCGGCGACCACGTGTCCGTCATCGGCGACCTCTCCGGCAAGAAGGACACCCTGGCCCGGATCGTCCGCATCGGCGAGCGCACCTCCCTCCTGCGCCGCACAGCGGACGACGACGACCCCTACGAGCGCGTGGTCGTGGCCAACGCCGACCAGCTCGCCATCGTGACGGCCCTCGCGGACCCGGAACCCCGCCCCCGCCTGATCGACCGCTGCCTGGTGGCGGCGTACGCCGGCGGCCTGACCCCCCTCCTCGTCCTGACCAAGTCGGACCTCTCCCCGCCCGACAAACTCCTGGAGCTGTACGGCGCCCTGGACATCCCCTACGTCGTCACCAGCCGCCAGGAACTGGAGAGCGGCGCGGCCGTGGCCCGCGTACGCGAACAGCTGGACGGCAAGATCACGGCGTTCGTCGGCCACTCGGGCGTCGGCAAGACGACCCTGGTCAACGCTCTCGTACCCAACGACCAGCGCCGCTCGACGGGCCACGTCAACGCGGTCACGGGCCGTGGCCGCCACACCACCACCTCCGCCCTCGCCCTCCCCCTCTCGGGCGACGCGGGCTGGGTGATCGACACTCCGGGCGTACGTTCGTTCGGGCTGCACCACGTCGACCCGTCCCTGGTGATCCACGCCTTCCCCGACCTGGAACCGGGCACGGAGAACTGCCCGCGCGCGTGCAGCCACGACGAGCCCGACTGCGCGCTGGACGAGTGGGTGGAGAAGGGCCACGCGGACCCGGCGCGTCTCTACTCGCTGCGCCGACTGCTGTCGACCCGGGAGCGCACGGAAGGCGACTGATCTCCCCCGGATCTCTCCCCTGCTGACCTCCGCGTTGTTTGGCCGGTGCGGGTGCCGGTAAGTGCATAATCGCACCGAGCCGAATCCGAGCGTGACGAACCAGATGCAGCGGACGCAACAGACGAAGCAGTCGAAGCGGTACACGGGAGGACAAGACATGGCGTGGCTGCTGGTCGTTGTGGCGGGACTCCTGGAAACCGGCTTCGCCGTCTGTCTGAAGCTGTCCCACGGCTTCACCCGCCTGTGGCCGACGGTCGCGTTCTGCATCTTCGCCCTGGGCAGCTTCGGCCTCCTCACCCTCTCCCTGAAGAAGCTCGACGTGGGCCCGGCGTACGCGGTGTGGACGGGCATCGGCGCTGCGGGCACCGCGATCTACGGGATGATCTTCCTCGACGATCTGGTGTCCACCCTGAAGATCGTCTCGATCAGCCTGGTGATCATCGGCGTGATCGGCCTGCAGTTGTCGGGCTCGTCGCACTAGAACCCGGCCCGGCGGGGGTCAGTTCCAGACGGCGGCGCCGGCCGACCTCGGCAGCACACTCCGTACGAGATCGGCGACACCGCCCTCCCCCGGGGGCGCGGCGACGCAGGACAGGGCGAGCCGGACGGCCAGTTCGCAGGTACGGGACATCTCGACCGCCTCCGACTTGGCCGCGCCGGGGCCGGACAGCACCGTCACGGCACGGTCGCGGACGAGCGCCACGAACTCACCGGGCGAGGGCAGTGGCCCGTCGGCCCGTCGCTGCGCGGGCACCGAGGCGGAGGACGGCACGGCGGACAGCGTCGGCGAGGGCAGCCGTTCGCTCCAGCAGCCGGTCAGCAGGGCCCGGACGAGCACGCTGTCGCGGGCGGACGCCGTGGTCCACTCGGCGGCGGCGGTGAGCCGCTCCCGTGGACCGGCACCCGGGTCGGCGGGCCCGGTCAGCGCCCGTTCGACGCCCGCGAGGTAGGCGTCGGCCTCTCTGCGTACCAGGGCCCGGGCGAGCCCGTCCTTGCTGCCGAACTCGTTGTACAGCGTCTGCCGGGACACTCCGGCGGCCACCGCGACGTCGACCATCCGCACCGCGGACCACGGACGGCGCGCGAGCGCCGTGTAAGCGGCGTCCAGCAGGGAATCCCGCGCTGCAGGCATCATCGGCCTCCCAGGGGCGAGCGGCTCTGCGCCCCAGGTTTGACGCGGACGGAGTCACTGTCAAGGGTTCGCGGCAGCGCCAGGGGGCGCGTATCGACATTCGCACCCCGGCCAGGACCGGGCAGGAGCCGAACAACTGCGGGTAACCGCACCCATGGCCCCTGTAGCCGGGCGGCAGGCGTGAAAGATACGGTTCGCCTATGCCCGACTATCACGATGACCTGCGCCTTGCCCATGTCCTCGCGGACGCCGCCGACGCCACGACGATGGGCCGGTTCAAGGCACTCGACCTCAAGGTCGAGACGAAGCCGGACATGACCCCGGTCAGCGAGGCCGACAAATCCGCCGAGGAACTGATCCGGGGGCAATTGCAGCGGGCCCGTCCACGCGACGCGATCCTCGGCGAGGAGTACGGCATCGAGGGCACCGGCCCCCGCCGCTGGGTGATCGACCCGATCGACGGCACCAAGAACTACGTCCGCGGGGTGCCTGTCTGGGCCACGCTGATCTCCCTGATGGAGGCGGCCGAGGGCGGTTTCCAGCCGGTCGTCGGCGTCGTGTCGGCCCCCGCCCTGGGCCGCCGCTGGTGGGCGGCGAAGGGCCACGGCGCCTACACCGGCCGCAGCCTCTCCTCGGCGTCCCGGCTGCGCGTCTCGGGCGTCTCCAAGATGTCGGACGCGTCGTTCGCGTACTCGTCGCTCACCGGCTGGGAGGACCGCGGGGTGCTGGGCGGCTTCCTGGACCTGACCCGCGAGGTGTGGCGCACGCGCGCGTACGGCGACTTCTGGCCGTACATGATGGTCGCCGAGGGCTCGATCGACATCTGCGCGGAGCCGGAGCTGTCCCTGTGGGACATGGCGGCCAACGCGATCATCGTCACGGAGGCCGGCGGCACGTTCACCGGCCTCGACGGCCGCCCGGGCCCGCACAGCGGTGACGCGGCGGCGTCGAACGGCCACCTCCACGACGAGATGCTGGGCTACCTCAACCAGCGTTACTGACGGCCCCCTTGTTGACCGTCTCTTTAACTGCCACTCTGAAGTTCCCCCCACTTGTGAACTTGTGAAATCCTGAACAAGGAAGTGAACAGGGGCGGGAACTCTCTAGGAGGTGGCTCCACCCCATGCTCGTACGTGACGCCATGAGCACCGTGGTCCTCACCATCGGCCCCGATCACACACTCCGCCAGGCCGCCGCACTGATGGCCGCGCGCCGTATCGGCGCGGCGGTGGTTCTCGACCCGGACGCCGGCGGAATCGGCATCCTCACCGAACGCGACATCCTCAACTCCGTAGCCCTGGGCCAGAGCCCCGACACGGAACGCGCCCACGCCCACACCACCAACGACGTAGTCTTCGCGGCCCCCTCCTGGACCCTGGAGGACGCGGCCCACGCGATGGCCCACGGCGGATTCCGCCACCTCATCGTCCTGGACGACACGGGCGAGCCCACGGGCATCGTCTCGGTCCGCGACATCATCCGCTGCTGGGCCCCGACACGCCTGAGGGCCGGAGCCCTGTAACGGACTCCGGCCCTCGGCCAAAAGTAGCGGGGACAGGATTTGAACCTGCGACCTCTGGGTTATGAGCCCAGCGAGCTACCGAGCTGCTCCACCCCGCGTCGGTAAACCCAACGTTACGTCAGCCCAACCAACAAAGGCAAATCACTTAGACCTTCAGCCCGTCCGGTAGGCCTTTCAGCCCGTCCGGCGTTTGAGGACGAGCGCGTTCAGCCCACCCGCCCCGCCGCACCTTCAGCGCTGGCCGGCACTATCCAGCCCGTCCGGCGTTTGAGGACGAGCGCGTTCAGCGCGAAGGGGGGTCTGGGGGCGCAGCCCCCAGGAACGGGATGGGACGGGTAGGGGCGGCGGGGGCGAGAAAAAACCAACGCCCACCCCCACCCCCCGCTCAAGCAGAAAGCTCCTCCCGCAAAGCATCCCGCAACCGAGCCGCCCGCTCCGCAACCTCCCCCGGCCCAAGAGAAACCGCAAGATCAGCCCACCGCTGCCCCTCCGCCAACTCCCCCCGCCGCGCATACACCAGCGCCAGCCTCAACGCAGCCCGCCCATGCCCCGCCTCAGCAGCCCGAGCCCACCACACGGCAGCCTCAGGCTCACTCCCCTCCCGAGCCAGCAACAACCCCAGGTTGAACGCCCCGTTTCGAGAACCGGCCTCAGCCGCCGCCCGGTACCACCGAGCCGCCTCCACCACATCCCCCCGAGCCGACGCCAGCATCCCCACCCGCACCTGCGCCCGCCGATGCCCCTGAGAAGCCGCCCGCTCGTACCACTCCTCGCACTCGGTCTTCTCGTGCGCGATCTCACCCAGCTCATGCGCCGGCGTCGGCGGACGCCGGGCATCGAGCACCGCGGCCAGCCGATAGGCCGCCTCGGCACTCCCCCCACCCGCCGCACACCGCAGATACCGCTCGGCATCCCGCTCGTCCCCGTCCCGCAGCCGAGCCGTCCCGACCTGAAGCGCCGCCTCGGTGTGCCCGGCGCCCGCGGCACGCTCGTACCACCCCAGCGCGGCATCGTCCTCACCACGCCCGGCGTACAGGATCCCGAGATTGAAGGCGGCGTCCACGCTCCCCGCCTCGGCCGCCTTCGAGAACCACGGCTCGGCCCCCGACGCGTCCCCGCCCTGCAGCAGCAGAATGGCGAGCGCGTTGGCGGCCTCACGGTGCCCGGCGTACGCGGCGCGGCGATACCACTGCTCGGCCTGCGCGGTACGCGCCTGCTCGGCGCAGAGCAGACCGAGGTTGTACGCGCCGTTGACATCCCCCGCGTCCATGGCCGCGCGGTACCAGCGCTCGGCGGTCTGGGTCTCACCGCGCTCGGCGTGCAGCGCGCCCAGCGCGTTGGCGGCGTTGCCGTCCCCGTCCTGGGCGGCCCGCAGCCACCACACGGCGGCGCTCTCGGTGTCCCCCGCGTCCCGCAGCAGGAACCCGAGCGCGCACGCGGCTCGGGCCTCGCCCTCCTTGGCGGAGGTCAGATACCAGCGCCCGGCCTCCTTGAGCTCCCCGCGCTTCTCGAGAATGGCCCCGAGATGCAACGCGGCCCGCTGGTGCCCCCGGGCGGCGGCCTGCCGATACCACTGCTCGACCTCTCCGGTCCCGTCGCCCTCGTCACCGTCCGCGCTGTCCGTCCCGTCCGCGGCCTTCCGGTCCAGCGCACGGGCCAGCCGATAGGCGGCCTCCCGATGCCCCCGCTCGGCGGCGACCCGCATCCACTGTTCGGTGGCCGTGTCGCCACGGTGCTCCAGCAGATCGGCGAGCGCGTACGCGCCCAGCACATGCCCCTGCTCGGCGGACTGGCGCAGCCAGTACTCGGCGGCCGGCTCGTCGCCGCGCTCACGGTGGTGGCGGCCGAGCGCGTGCGCGGCGGGAGCGGAGCCGGCGACGGCGGCGATCCGCCACCAGCCGGCGGCGTCGTCGGCGTACCCGCGCTGATGGAGGAGGACACCGAGGTTGTTGGCGGCGGCACGGTCACCGGCCGCGGTGGCGGCACGCAGCTGAGGCTCGGCTCCGTCGAGATCACCACGGCGCAGCAGCATGGCTCCGAGGACACTCATCGCCTCGACATCGCCGGCTTCGGCGGCGAGCCTCTGACGTGCCTCTTCTACCGCCTCGCCGGTTTCGTCCCGGTCGGAAGGCTGCACAAATCGCCCTGTCTCCAACAGAGTTGCCTTGTCCCCCATAACGTCCATCGTCGCACCACCTGCAACCTGGGTACACCTGGTATACCGCAGTCAGTGAGGTCTCTACAGCGTTTTGTCGACATGCCCACAGAGAGACAAGTCAAACACAGTTCCCGTCAACTGCCCCGGGAAGACGCGGCCTTCACGAGGTCGGCACATGCGTTCGCACACCACGAAGGCCCGGATCCTTGGAGGATCCGGGCCTTCGCGATCAGTAGCGGGGACAGGATTTGAACCTGCGACCTCTGGGTTATGAGCCCAGCGAGCTACCGAGCTGCTCCACCCCGCGCCGTTGTGTTGCAACCGTACCACGGCGCGGGAGGGGCGGAGGCCACTGCCTCAACAGGGCCTCCGACCAGCACTAACCGCTACTTGGACTACTGCTGGGACTGGGACTCGCACTACTGGAAGAACCGCTTCCGGCACCACTCCCGCTCCCACTCCCTGCCTTGTCCGCGTCGGCCTGCGCCTCCTCGGCCCGCTGGAGCGCGTCCTCAAGGGCCGCCTGTGCCTTGCCGTACGCCTCCCAGTCGCCCTTCTTGAGGGCCGCCTGGCCGTCGTCGAAGGCCTTTTGGGCATCGTTGAGTGCCTCTTGGACCGTCGGATCCTCGGCTGTCGGCGGTGTCGTCGTACCACCGCCCTCGTCCGGTGGCTCGGTCGTCGTGCCCTCCGCCCCGAAGACCTTGTTGAGCGCGGCGTCGAGGGTGTCCTCGAAGGCGGTCTGGCCGCCGTAGGTCACCAACACCTTGCGCAACAGCGGGTACTTGAGTCCGCTGCCGCGGACGTAGACGGGCTCCACGTAGAGCAGGCCTCCGTCGAGTGGCACCGTCAGCAGGTTGCCGTACTCGATCTCCGAGTCGCCGCCTCTCAGCAGCCTGATGGACTCGGCGATGTCCTGTTCGGAGTTGAACTGGCTCTGGACCTGTTTGGGCCCGTCGACGGTTCTGCTCGTCGGCAGCTTCAGGATTCTGATCGTGCCGTAATCGCTGGTCCCCGCCTCGGCGTTGACGGCCATGAAGGCACTGAGGTTGTCCCGGCCGTTCGGCGTGAACGTCGTCGTCAGGGAGAACGCCTGCGCCTGCTGGTCGGGCATCTTCATGCTCAGGTAGTACGGCGGCACCGCGTCGCCCGACTTGTTGCTCGGGTCGTCCGGCACCTGCCACACCTCGCTGCCGGAGAGGAACGTCTGCGCGTCCTTCACGTGGTAGCGGGTGAGCAGCTCGCGCTGGACCTTGAACAGGTCCTGCGGGTACCGGAGATGGGCCATCAGCGAGGCCGAGATGTCACTCTTCGGCTCGACCGTGTTCGGGAAGGCCTTCATCCAGGTCTTCAGAACCGGGTCCTTGGTGTCCCACTGGTAGAGCTTGACCTCACCGGTGTACGCGTCGACGGTCGCCTTCACCGAGTTGCGGATGTAGTTGACCTGGTTCTGCTGGGCCACCACCGCGCGCTGGTTGTTGTTGGCGGTCAGCGAGTCGGCCGTCGTGTCACCCAGGGTGGTGCGGGAGGCGTACGGATAGCCGTTCGTCGTCGTGTACGCGTCGACGATCCACTGGATCTCACCGTCGACGACGGCCGGGTAGGCGTCACCGTCGATGGTCAGCCAGGGCGCGACCGCCTCGACGCGCTCCTTGGGCGTGCGGTTGTACAGGATCCGCGAACCCTCGCCGATGGCCCCGGAGTAGAGGATCTGCGGTTCGCTGAACGCGACGGCGTACGCGGCGCGGTTTATCGGGTTGGAGAGGTTGACACCGCTCTTCCCCTTGTAGCTGGTGGTCTTCTCACCGGCGTCGTCGGAGTAGTCGATCTCCTTCTGGGGACCGCCGACGATCGAGTACTGGCTGGTCTTCTCGCCGTAGTAGATCCGCTGCTGGTACGTCCCGAGGTCACCCGTGGACGGCAGGTCGGACTCGGTGAAGACCGGGCGGCCCTCGGCGTCGGCCGTGGTGCCCTTGGCCGCGACCACACCGAAGCCGTGCGTGTAGCGGAAGTGGTCGTTGATCCAGTTGTTCTTCGGAATGCCGTTGAGGTTCAGCTCACGCAGACCGATGACCGTGTCCTGCTCCTTGCCGTCCTTGCTGTAGCGGTCGACGTCGAGGTTGGTCGGGAACGCGTAGTAGTTCCTCATCTGCTGGAGCTGCTGGAACGTCGGCGACACGATGTTCGGGTCCACGATGCGGATGCTCGCCGTCGCGTCGACGTCGTCCCGCAGCTTGGTCTTGTCCTCGGTGTCGCTGCGGCCGGGGTACTCGCTGACCTTGGCGTCGTCGATGCCGTACGCCTCGCGCGTCGCCTTGAGGTTCTTGGTGACGTACGGCGCTTCCTTGGCCTGCTCGTTCGGCTGGACCTGGAACTTCTGCACGATCGCCGGGTACAGCCCGCCGATGAGGATGGCCGAGAGGACCATCAGTCCGAAGCCGATGACGGGCAGCTGCCAGGTGCGCCGCCAGAGCGTCGCGAAGAACAGCAGCGAGCAGATGATCGCGATGCAGAACAGGATCGTCTTGGCCGGCAGATAGGCGTTGGCGTCGACGTACCGCAGACCCGTCCAGTTGCCGGTCGCCTTGAAGTCGCTCGACTTCACCGCGAGGCCGTACCGGTCGAGCCAGTACGCGACCGCCTTCAGGGCGACGAAGAGGCCCAGCAGCACGGACAGATGCCCGGTCGCCGCGGACGTGGCACGGGCTCCCGGGCTGGTGACGCGCAGCCCGCCGTACAGATAGTGGGTGAGGGCGGCGGCGATCAGGGAGAGGATCGTGGTGGCGAAGCCGAAGCCCAGCAGGAAGCGGTACCAGGGCAGGTCGAAGGCGTAGAAGGACACGTCCAGACCGAACTGGGGGTCCTTCTGTCCGAAGGACACTCCGTTGACCCACATCAGCCAGGTCCGCCACTGCCCGGACGCCGAGGCACCCGCGATGAGGCCGACCAGGGCGGTGATACCGAGCAGCAGCCACTTCTTGTACGGGGCGATGCCCATGCGGTACCGGTCGAGGCTCTGCTGCTCCATCGACATGGCGCTCAGCGGCGGGCGCAGCCGGTGCGCCAGCCAGATGTTCACTCCTACCGCGGTCGCCATCAGCAGACCGAAGACGAAGAAAAGTCCGATCTTGGTCCACAGTGTGGTCGTGAAGACCGACGAGTAGTTGACCGAGCGGTACCAGAGCCAGTCCGTCCAGAAACCCGCGAACATGACGAACGCCATGCCGAGTACGGCAAGGACGCCCAGCGTCATGAGCAGGGTCCGGACGCGCCGGGACGGGCGGCCCACTCTGATCCGTGGCCCCTGCGGGCCTCCGCCGCGGTCCGGCATCTGGAAAGCCAAGGTGGCACCTCAAAAGTCGCTGTCGGTCCGTCAGGCCCCCGTGATCGCGGACCATCCGTCAGGCCTCGTGATCGTAGAGGCCTCACCTATGCAACTTACTCACGCTTTACTCGGTTCCCGGTTCGGGCCATGAACGAGGCAGGATTGTGACCATGTCCAACACTCCCATGGCGGCGAACCCGCTCACCCGGGCCGTACTCGAGATCGACGAGTACGTCTCCGGCCTCGGCTGGGACCAGCCGGCCAGGCTCTTCGCCCTAGTAGACACCGCCCGGCTGAAGGTCCAGGAGCCCTCTCTCGCGGCCCAGCTCGGCCTGACCGACGAGCAGGAGGCCGCCGGTCTCACCCCGATCGAGCAGGACGAGATCCCGGCGGGCAAGCCGCTGGACGAGTTCCTCGCCACCATCGCCTGGCCGGACGCGGTGGTCGGCTGCGCGCTCACCGTCGAGCGCCTGATGCTGCCGCCGTCCGCGGAGGCGTCGGTTCCGCAGGGGCTCAGCGACAAGAAGCTGGCCGCCTGGGTCGCCGCGCATCCGGACCGGCAGGAGGTACGGATGACGGTCGCGGTGCTGCGCGACGGCACCCGGGACTCGGCGGTGCGTCTGCGCGAGAAGGACGCGGCGACGGAGGTGCTCACGGGCTCGGGGCTGGTACCGGGCCTGGCGGAAGCCCTGTCGGCGACGTTCGCGGAGTAGCGAAGGAGCCAGTGCGGGTGAGCAGTCCTACGGACTGCTCACTTGGTGCTGCACTTCGGCAGATCAGCGGTGTCACCGGAACGAATGTCCTTGAGGGCGCTCAACGCGTCGCGAATGGTGCCCACCTTGACGAGCGTGAGCCCCTCGGGGGTGTCCTTGGCGGCGGCCGCGCAGTTGTCGGCGGGCGTCAGGAAGTACTGAGCCCCCTTGTCGCGCGCGCCGACGGTCTTCATCTCGATCCCGCCGATGGGACCGACCTTGCCGTCGTCGTCGATGGTGCCGGTGCCGGCCACGAACTTGCCGCCGGTGAGGCTCCCGGACGTCAGCTTGTCGTAGATGCCCAGGGCGAACATCAGCCCGGCACTCGGGCCACCGACATCGGCGAGCTTGATGTCGATGGTGAACGGGAAGGTGTGGTCGGTCCCGGCGGAGATCCCGACGATGGCGCGCTGGGTGCCGCTGTCGTCGGACTTGGTGGTCGTGATGGTGATGTCCTGCGTCTTGGTGGCCGCCCGGTTCGCCTTCTCGGCGGCGGCCTGCTCCGCGGCGGGCACGATGGTGAAGACGACCTTCTCGCCGGCCTTGTGCTTGGTCACCAGCTTGGCGACGTCGGTGGGCTCCTTGACGGTCGTACCGTCGACGGCCTTGATGACATCACCGGCGTGCAGAGCGCCCTCGGCCGGTGAGCCCTTCAGAACAGTGGAGACGATCACCCAGGACTGCACCGGAACGTCGAGTTCCTTCAGGGCCGCGACCTTGGCGCTCTCCTGGGACTGACTGAACTCCTCGGCGTTCTCCTGGGTCGACTGCTCCTCGGTCTTGCCGTCCGGGTAGAGCGTGTCGTGCGGCACGACCTTGTTGTCGTGCGCGAGCCACCCGTACACAGCCTCGACGAGGTTCATGTTGTAGTCGGCACTGGTGACCCGGACGGTGGTCATGTTCAGGTGCCCGGTGGTCGGGTAGGTCTTGCGCCCGGAGATCTGCAGCACCGGCTCGCCGTCGTGGTCCCCGAGTGTGTTCACGGTCGGCCCCGGCGACATCTCCGCATACGGCACGGTGATGAACACTCCGGCGCAGAGAAGCGCGATCAGCATCAGGGTGGAGGCGAGCATCGTCGCGGTGCGGCGTGGCATGGCACGACAGTACGGGACGGTCCTGTCGGCGCACCGTCAGGGCCGCCCGAACGGTGTCTCAGGTGCGGGACTTCTCCATGGCCTCGCGGAAGCGTACGTAGCCGTCGAGTTCAGGCCCGTCACCACGCGTCCTGCGAGTCCGGTTGGCCCAGCTTCCCCACAGGCCGGCACCGATCGCAGCCACCAGCGGAATCAGCAACCAGGCGAGCGCCGCCATGCCGACCTCCCAACCCCAAAGAGTGACCGCAACTGACTGATCAGCAGATTAACCTCCACTGTGTTAACGCTCACGCCCGGGGCCCGGTTACGCAACCGGAGCCGCGTGGCTCAGCAGGCGCCGACCCATTCCTCGGTCCCGTCGGAGAACGTCTGGTGCTTCCAGATGGGCACTTCGTGCTTGAGATCGTCGATCAGTTTCCGACAGGCGGCGAAGGCCTCCCCCCGATGCGCACAGGACACGGCGACAACAACAGCCAGATCCCCGACACTCAAATCCCCAACGCGATGCACAGCGGCAAGCGCCCGAACCGGAAACTCAGCGACGACCTTCTCGGCGACACGCCGCATCTCGGCCTCGGCACTGGGATGACACGAATAGCCGAGCGCCTCGACATCGGCACCCCCGTCATGATTCCGCACGGTCCCCACGAAGAGCACGGTCCCCCCGGCGGAGTCGTCCCCCACAGCCCGAAAAACCTCATCCAGGGAGAGCGCCTCATCCCGAACAGCAAGAAGCTTGATGGGCTCCGAAGCGCCCTGCTCACCGGGATGATCATTAAGGGATGCCATACCCCCATGGTGCCACCCAGGCCTCACCACTCACCCAGCCCGGCACCCACCAGCCCATCCGGCGCTTGAGGACGGAGGGCCACCATCCAGCCCGTCCGGCGTTTGAGGACGAGGCCGTTCAGGCCGACAGCGGGGGTCTGGGGGCGCAGCCCCCAGGGATGGGACGGGTAAGGGCGGCGGGGGCGAAACAAACCCACCCCCACCCCGCACCCTCAGATCCGCCGCCGAGCCTTCCGAGCCCGCCGAACCACCGCAGCCGCACCCAACAACGCCACCGTCGCCCCCGCGGCCCCCGCCGCAGTCGCATCCTTCCGCCCCAGCCGCCGCCCCACCACGGTATGCCGCCCCGCAACCTCCTCAAGCAGCTCAGCGAGCACCTCCTCATTGCTCCACTGCGGCCGCCACCCGGCATCATGCAACCGGCTCCCGCTCACCACCCAGGGGTACATCGTGTACGCCAGATCCCCGGCAGGAGAGGGCGTGAGCCCGATCCGGTGCAGCCGGGCAGCGGCCCCCAGAGCGACAGCGGACGGCAGCTCCATGCGCCGGATCCCGCTCAGCTCCTCGACCTCCTCCTGCTCCAGCCACCCGTCGCACCCGACAGCAAGCTCCCCCTCGACCTTCTCCAGCACCGCGTACTCCAGAGCGCTGCACAGATCCTCGACGTGACAGAACTGCCACGCGGGCCGCGACCCGGCCACGACAAGCAGCCGAGGCGACTCGAAGTACCTGGTCAGAGCGGTGTCCGTGCCCCCGATCAACACCGCGGGGCGTACGACCGTCACATTGAGCCCGGGATGCGCCCGCGGTGCCCGCCGGGCGAGCCGCTCGATCTCCAGCAGGTCCCCGACCCCGGTCGCCTCGGCGGTCGCCCGCAACTCGGCGTCCTCCGCCAGCGGCAGTTCGTTGTCAGGCAGCGCCCCGTAGACCATCGCCGACGTGCACAGCACGACCCGATGGACCCCGGCCGCGGCGGCGGCCGTCAGCACGGTCTGCGTCCCGCGCACGTTGTACGCCGTCCGGGCCGCCCCGTCCGTCTCCAGGTCCAGATCGACGGCCAGATGCACCACGACGTCGGCGCCGCGCAGCTTCTCCGCGATGGCCGGATCCCGTACGTCGAGGATGTGCCACTGCGCCGCCGCGCACTCGCCGCGCCGCTCGTCGATGGCGACGACCTGCTTGATCTCCTCGGACGCGGCGAGCCGCTCGGTGAGCAGCGCTCCGATGCCGGTCGCGGCGCCGGTGACCGCGACGACCGGCCCTCGTACGGCCGGGTTGGTTGAGTGGTTTCGCGCTGCGCGAACCTGCGGATCTGGGGAACTCACCGGCGTCTCCAGCGGTTGTCTTCAGTAAGGACGCGCGTGACGCGTACTTACCAGGTGACATCCATCCTGCCGCAGGCCAGGAGTCGGCGGAGCACCGAGCCCCACAACCGGCCGCGGTGTCTAGGCTGGGTGGTGTTGTCGGGCAGCCGCCGTCGAAGAGCCGACGGCCTTACCAGCCGAGGAATCCCGTGAGTGACACCCCATTCGGATTCGGCCTTCCGCCGGAGGAGCCGGAGAACGGCGACGAGGGCAAGAAGAAGGACCAGCAGAGCGGTGGTGGTCAGGGACCGTTCGGTTTCGGACCTGCCGGCTTCGGCGGTCCCGGAGGCGACAATCCGCTCGCAGCCATGTTCGGTTCGATGAACCCCAACGACCTGGGCGCCGCGTTCCAGCAGCTGGGCCAGATGCTCTCGTACGAGGGCGGTCCGGTGAACTGGGACATGGCCAAGCAGATCGCCCGCCAGACGGTCTCCCAGGGGACGTCCGACGGGGTCAAGGACTCCAGCATCGGTCCCGCCGAGCGCACCGCGGTCGAGGAGGCCGTACGGCTGGCGGACCTGTGGCTGGACGACGCGACATCGCTGCCGTCCGGTGCGGGCTCCGCGGTGGCGTGGAGCCGCGCGGAGTGGGTCGAGGCGACCCTGCCCGCCTGGAAGGAGCTGGTCGATCCGGTCGCCGAGCGTGTCGGCGCGGCCATGGGCGATGTCCTGCCCGAGGAGATGCAGGCCATGGCGGGCCCGCTGATCGGCATGATGCGCTCCATGGGCGGCGCGATGTTCGGTACGCAGATCGGGCAGGCCGTCGGCGTGCTCGCGGGCGAGGTCGTCGGCTCGACGGACATCGGGCTGCCGCTGGGCCCGGCGGGCAGGGCCGCGCTGCTGCCGGCGAACATCGAGGCGTTCGGCAAGGACCTGGGTGTGCCCCAGGAGGAGGTACGGCTGTATCTCGCCCTGCGCGAGGCCGCCCACCAGCGCCTCTTCGCCCATGTGCCATGGCTGCGCTCGCACCTGTTCGGCGCGGTCGACGGCTACGCGCGCGGGATCAAGGTCGACACGGCCAAGCTGGAGGACGTGGTCGGCCAGTTCGACCCGCAGAACCCGGAGCAGATCCAGGAAGCGCTCCAGCAGGGCATGTTCCAGCCGGAGGACACCCCGGAGCAGAAGGTCGCCCTGGCCCGTCTGGAGACGGCTCTGGCGCTGGTGGAGGGCTGGGTGGACGCGGTGGTCCACGCGGCCGCGAAGCCCCGTCTGACGTCCGCGGACGCGCTGCGTGAGACCCTGCGCCGCCGGCGGGCTTCGGGCGGTCCGGCCGAGCAGACGTTCGCCACACTGATCGGCCTGGAGCTGCGGCCGCGCCGGCTGCGTGACGCCTCCCGCCTGTGGGCGTCGCTGACGGACGCGCGCGGTGTCGACGGCCGGGACGGTCTGTGGGCCCACCCGGACATGCTGCCGACGGCCTCCGACCTGGACGACCCGGACGGCTTCGTGCACCGCGAGCAGCTGGACTTCTCGGAGCTGGACAAGATGCTCGGCGAGGCGGCGGGCGGCTCCACCGACAAGCCGAACCTGAAGAAGGACGACGACTCCGAGTGACGCTCCACGGCAACGCGGTCCAGGTGCTGGAGAAGTACGAGGACCAGCAGGATCTCCGTCAGGTCTACCTGGACCATCTGGACGGCCATCCCGACGGGATGTGGAAGGACTGCAAGGACGGACACATCACGGCCAGCGCTCTGGTGATCGACCCGGAGCGTGAGCGGGTCCTGCTCACGCTCCACAAGAAGCTGCGGATGTGGCTCCAGATGGGCGGGCACTGCGAGCGGAGCGACGACACGCTGGCGGACGCCGCGCTCCGCGAGGCCACTGAGGAGTCCGGCATCCCGTCGCTGCGGCTGCTCCAGAGCACTCCGGTCCGCCTGGACCGGCACCACACGCCCTGCGCCTGGCACCTGGACGTGCAGTACGCCGCCGTGGCCCCCAGGGGAGCCGTGGAGGCGATCAGCGACGAGTCCCTGGACCTGCGCTGGTTCGCCTACGCCGAGGTGACGGACGTGGCGGACGACTCGGTCGTACGACTGCTCGAAGCAACGCGCGCCAGACTGTGAACGGGTAAGGGGCGACCACCCGTGGTAGTCGCCCCTTACATGTCCCGGTTGTCCGTCCGGTGCGGCTAGCTCCAGGCGTTGCCCTGGTTCTGCGCCCGGACCCCCTGCTGCCCCATACCGAACTGGGCGGCGGCGCCCTGGCCGATCTGGGCGTGCTGCGGCGGCAGCAGCTCGCTGGGCTGGACCAGCGCGTAGCCGCTGCCCATGAAGCTGAGCTCCCAGCCCTCGCCGGTGTTGCCGCGGCGCCGCCACACTCCGGAGGTGTGCGTCTGGGCCTGCATCTGGACGCGCAGGCCGGTCGACCAGGCGACGATGGCGTCGGCGTCGCAGTTGACGTACTTGTCGGGCGTCACCTGCATCATCAGGGGCGCGCCCGAGGTCATCAGGGCGACCCTGCCGCGGCCGGTGATGTTGAGCTGGTACTTCCCGGAGCCGGAGATGCCGTACAGGCTGTCCACGGCGATGACCTCGTGGTGCAGCCCGGAGTCCATCGCCAGCACGTAACTGCTGTCGACCGTCAGCCCGTCCTGTTCCACGTCCACCACATGGATGTGCTGGGCGAGGTTGGCGAGATAGACCGTGCCCTGCCCGTGGCAGCGCATCAGGTCCAGGCCCTCGCCCGTGCGTGCGCGGGAGCGGCTCTGGTTGCCGCTCTGGTACTCGGCGTCGAACTCCATCAGCCCCTGGTAGGCCACCATCGTGCCCTTGCGGGCGAGGATGTCGTCGTGGCCCTCCAGGGTGACCCGGAGCATCTGCTTGTTCTGCAGACTCCAGCGTTCCTGGGTCTGCGAGTCGTTGTGCGCGAAAAGTGGGCTCTGCATGGCGTTCTGGCTCCCCCTCAGCCCCGGAACCGGAGACGGTCGGTGCTGTCCTCGCTGGGCTGGACGACGACGATGCCCTGGCCGGAGAAGGCCATCTGGTAGGCCTCGCCGCTGCCCCGGCCGATGAGCGACTGCGCCTTGAAGCTGCGCTTGCCCTTCACCTTGAGGTTCGGGGACCAGGCGACGAGCGCGTCAGGGTCGACGTACGTCTCGTCGTCGCCACCACCGCAGTCGACGACGATCGGCTTGCCCCGGGCGGTCAGCGCGACCCAGCCCTGCCCGGAGATCCTGGTGTTCCACAGGCCCTGTCCGGCGAACTTGGCCAGCCCCTTGACCCGCTCGACGCCCCAGGTGAGGTGGGCGTCGAAGGCGAGCAGGTTGGTGGCGTTGACGGAGATCCCGTCGCCGTTGAGGTTGATCACGATCACGTTCGCACCGTAGTCGGCGAGATAGAGCAGGCCGTCCCCCGAGCACTTCATCAGGGGCGCGCCCTCGCCGGTGGCCCAGTCGCGCGCGATCTGGCGTACGGCCGGCGGGTTGGGCTCGTACTGGACGAAGCCTTCGTAGGCGACCATCGACCCCACGCGCGCGAGGAGGTCGTTTCCGGTCTGCATGGCGACCTTCAGCATGTGGTTGCCGTGGTTGTCCATGCGGGCGGTGACGGGTGCGGGAGCGTAGCCCGCGAGCGGCTGGTTCATGACGGGCTCCCTCAGACCTCGTACGGCTGGACGACGATGAAGTTTCCGGGCGCGCCTCGGAACTGGAGGTTGACGCTCTCTCCGGTGTCGCCGGGGTAGGCGTTGCGGCGCATCCGTACCTGGCTGGAGACGACCACCTGGGAGGCGGCCGACCAGGCGACCACGGCGTTGCAGTCGGCGAACGTGGTGGGCGTCACGGGCAGCACCACGGGCGTGCCGTGCGTCTTCACGACGATCGTGCCGGTGCCCTGGAACTGCATCGTGAACAGAGCTCCGCCCGGGATGCCATGTCCCTCGACGCGGCGGACCTCGTACTGGAGGCTCTCGTCGAAGGCGAGGACGTTCTCGGCGGAGACGCAGATCGCGTCTCCCTGGAGCTCCACGGGGTGCAGATGGGTGGAGTTGTCGGCGAGGAACACCTGGCCCTGGCCGGTACAGCGCATCAGCTGCATCTCCTGACCGGTCGCGTTGCCCACGATCCGGCCGGCGAATCCGGCGCCCTTGTAGCTGAAGTCGACCTTGCCCTGGTAGAGCACCATGCTGCCCTGCCGGGCCAGCACGGGCTGGCCGCCCACCCCCAGGTCGACGCGGATCAGCTTCTTGCTCTGCGGCGTCCAGCGCTGCCCGGTCGGCGTCTCCTTGAACTGCTGGAGCGCGGCTGTGACACCGGGGTTCTGCCCGGCACCCTGCGGCACCCCATAGGAGGCCTGCGGGCCGGGGGCCTGCCCGAACGGCGGCTGCTGACCGTAGCCGGGAGGGCCGGGCGGGCCAGGCGGGCCAGGCGGGCCTGCTGGGGCCTGGGGCGGCTGGCCGTAACCAGGGGGCAGCGATCCGGCCTGGCCGGGTACCTGGCCGTACGGAGCCTGCGGGGGCTGCGGAGCCTGCGGGGGCCCCGGCTGTCCGTAGGGCGCGGGCGCCGGAGCCGGGGGCGGCACCTGGGCGCCGCCGGGTGGTGTCAGGGGCGCGACGATGGTGGGGGCCGCGTGCATCGACGGCGCGGGGGCCGGAGCCGGGGGCGCGGGGGCTGCCGGAGGGGGCGCGAAACCCTGGGCGACGGGCTGCGGAGCGGCCGGAGCCGGGGCCGGAACGCCGAACGCGGGAGGCGCGAACCCGGGAGCCGCACCGGACTGGGGCTGCTGCGGAGCGGGCGTCTCCTCCTCCGCGACCTCCCCGCCGAAGTTCTTCAGCAGCGCGTCGAGGCCGCCGTCGAAACCCTGTCCGACCGCGGCGAAGCGCCACACGTCCTTCAGGTAGAAGTCGCCGAGCATCACGGCCCGCTCGGTGGAGAACTCCGAGCCGTCGAAGGAGTAGCGGGCCACCTCCTCGCCGCCGGCGACGATACGGATGTATCCGGGGGCGATCTGCGACATCTGCCCGGCGCCGTCGAGCGTGGCCGTGAACGACAGTTTCTGGATCTGCGGCGGGATCCGGTCGAGCGTGACGCGGAAGGACTCCGTGTCGCCCGCCTGGGCGCCCAGGAGCTGGATGGACTCCTCGGGAGACTTCGGCTGGTTGAAGAAGACGAAGTACCGGTCGTCCGAGAGCTGCTCGTCGGCGTCGAGGCCGAAGCAGCTGATGTCGAAGGTCAGCCCCGGTCCGGAGATCTGCACGCCTACGTACAGATCCGTGCCCGCGGTGAGATCACTGATCCTGGCCTTGTGGCCGCGCTGGAATTCCCTGGCCATGCGTACCGACCGTCCCCCATCCCGAATGCCGAATGCGTCGGGTCAGGCTAACGGCTAATTCCGGCCGTGACCGAGGCCGGTACAAACCCGGTACACAACGCCCCGTCAGCACCATGCGCCCGCCGCCCGGAGATCACTCCCCGCGCGCGGAGGGCGGATGCGGCAGCCGGTCGGCGGCGACCACCCCTTCGAGGTAGCCACGGGCCCGCTCGGTGCGCGGATAGGCGTCCAGGAGCCGCCAGAAGCGGGGCCCGTGTCCGGGTACCAGCAGATGGGCCAGCTCATGGAGGAGGACGTAGTCGACGACGTACTCGGGCATGCCCTGCAACCGGTGCGACAGCCGGATGCTGCCCTCGGCCGGGGTGCACGAGCCCCAGCGTGTGTTCTGGTTGGTGACCCAGCGCACCGAGGTGGGCCGGGCCCGGCCGTCGAAGTACTGGGCCGACAGCTGCTCGGCGCGCTCGGCCAGCTCGCTGTCGCCGGGCACCCGTTTGTGTTTGCTCTCCTGGGCGGCCAGTTTGTCGAGCATGACAGTCACCCAGCGCTGTTCCTCGGCCTCGGACATCCGGGCCGGGATGAGCACGACGGTGCGATCGCCCTCGCGGTACGCGGAGACCGTCCGGCGTCGCCGGGCACTCCTGCGAACCTCGATCGCGCTCGCCCCCGAGCCGCTTGGCGGCTGGCTCGTCGTACTGCGCTGTGGGTTTCCGGCGCGGTGCAGTGGGTCGGCGGGCACGGCACGACGTTACCCGCTGCACATGGGGGAAGTCTTGACTCCGGGACGGTTCGGCGTCGATCCCCCACCATGCGTTTGATTTGTACGACGAATACCCACGGCCTGTGGACAACTTTCGACGCCCGATGAGCAAACCCGGCATGCTGGCACTCGTCGGCGGAGCGAGCACTGACATCCACCGACAAACAGGGACTTTCAACGGGGACTTTCTCTGGCTACGGGGGCCTGCCATGCGATCAACCACCACACCTGCGCCTGCGTCGGACACACCGGACACGACTGTCGCGCTGTCGGACACGACCCACTCGGGTGAGACCCGCCCGCGTGTCACCCACCCGATGACGAAGCCCGCGCTGCGGCGCGGCTGGCGGGATCTGAACACGGTCCAGTTCGGGATGACACCCGCACACGCGATGACCCTCGGTCCGATGGACACGGCGACGGGCAGCTTCCTGAACATGCTCGACGGCACGCGCGGGCTGTCCCGCCTCCGCGAGGAAGGGCATCGCATGGACCTGCCGGCCCATCATGTCGACGGACTGGTGGAGCGACTGGGCGAGGCCGGCCTCCTCGACGACGCGACAGGGGGCGGTCCGGCTGTCGAAACGCTGCGCGGCAAGAAGAAGGTCCTGGAGCGGCTGGGTCCCGACCTGGCCTCCCTCTCCCTGGTCGCACCGGCACCGGGCGAGGCGATGGCACGGCTGGCCGCCCGCCGGTCACTGCGCGTGCAGGTCCGCGGCGCGGGCCGGGTGGGCGCGGTGGTGGCGTCACTGCTGGCGGGTGCGGGCGTGGGCCATGTCGATGTGCGCGACGGCGGTGTGGTCGAGCCGTGGGACGTCGCACCGGGTGGCCTGCCCGCCGAATCCATCGGTGAACGCCGGGACGAGTCGGCCCGGCGCGCCGCCCGACGAGCGGCCCCGGACCGCGCACCACGGCGTACGGACGTCCAGTCGCCGCCCGGTGAGAGCGACCCCGGCTTTTCCTTGGTGATCCTCGCCCCGCGCGACGACCTCGCCGTGCACGCGCCCGACCCGGCCGCCGCCGAACCACTCGTGACCTCCGGCACACCGCATCTGTACGCCGGTGTCGTGGAGGGAACCGGCGTCGTGGGCCCACTGGTCCTGCCCGGCGAGACGGCCTGCGCCGGCTGTCTGGACCGGTGGCGTGTCGACCGGGACGCCGTCTGGCCACGCCTGGTCGCGCAGTGGCGTTCCGCACGACCACGCCAGGTCAGGGCCTGCGACCTGGCTCTGGCGACGACGGTCGCGGGGCTGACCGCGAGCCATGCGCTGGCCTTCCTGGACGGCAGGAACCCGTCCACGGTGGGTGCCCGCTGGGAGGTCTCCCTCCCCGGGCTCGACTGGCACGCCCGCCCCGTCTGGGCACACCCCGCATGTCCTTGCGGTGCCGAGGAGAAAAGTAAGAAGGGGGAACGCACCTCGGAGGACGGGGAGTCGCACGAGACAATGGCTGAGCAACGGCCGTCGACCGGGTTACGCCGTAAGGCACACGCGGCGCGGCCGTCCGGAACTTGGAGGGCGCATGTCTGATCTTCCCCGGAAGGCGGTCACCCGTACCGCCAAGCTCGCCGCGCTCCCGCTCGGCATCGCCGGGCGGGCGACCTGGGGACTGGGCAAACGGATCGTCGGTGAGTCGGCGGACCTCGTCGGCCGCGAGCTGCAACAGCGCACGGCGGAACAGCTGTTCAAGGTCCTCGGCGAGCTGAAGGGCGGCGCGATGAAGTTCGGGCAGGCCCTGTCCGTCTTCGAGTCGGCCCTCCCCGAGGAGGTCGCGGGCCCCTACCGAGCGGCGCTGACGAAGCTCCAGGAAGCGGCTCCGCCGATGCCCACGCGCACAGTGCACTCGGTTCTGGAGAAGCGGCTCGGCGCGGACTGGCAGGAACTGTTCCTGGAGTTCGAGGAGAAGCCGTCCGCCGCGGCCTCGATCGGCCAGGTGCACCGGGCGGTGTGGCACGACGGACGCGAGGTCGCGGTCAAGGTGCAGTATCCGGGCGCCGGCGAGGCACTGCTCTCCGACCTGAACCAACTGAGCCGCTTCGCGCGCCTGTTGGGCCCCCTCATCCCCGGTATGGACATCAAGCCGCTCATCTCCGAACTCCGGGACCGCGTCTCCGAGGAACTCGACTACGGCCTGGAGGCCCAGGCCCAGCGGGCCCACGCGGCGGAGTTCACGGACGATCCCGACGTCGTCGTACCGGACGTGGTCCATCAGTGCGAACAGATCCTGGTGACGGAGTGGATGGACGGCATACCGCTGTCGGAGGTGATCACGGACGGCACCCAGGAGCAGCGTGACCGCGCGGGCCAGTTGCTGGCCCGGTTCCTCTTCTCGGGACCCGCCCGCACCGGGCTCCTGCACGCCGATCCGCATCCCGGCAACTTCCGTCTGCTGCCCGGCGGCCCGACCGGCAAGGACGACTGGCGCCTGGGTGTGCTGGACTTCGGCACCGTCGACCGTCTTCCGGGCGGCCTGCCCCCGACGATCGGCGACTCACTGCGGCTGACCCTGGACGGTCAGGCCGAGGCGGTCTACGAGGCCCTGTGCGCGGAAGGCTTCGTCAAGGACTCCATCGACCTGGACCCCGACGCCGTGCTGGACTACCTCCTGCCGATCATCGAACCGGCGCAGGCGGACGAGTTCACCTTCACCCGAGGGTGGATGCGCAGCCAGGCAGCCCGCATAGCGGACCCGCGCTCCCCCGCACACCAGCTGGGCAAGCGTCTCAACCTGCCCCCGTCGTATCTGCTGATCCACCGGGTGACCTTGAGCACCATCGGTGTTCTGTGCCAGCTGGGGGCGACGGTCCGTATGCGCGCGGAACTGGAGGAGTGGCTACCGGGCTTCCTGCCGGAGGACGAGGAGGAGGCGTCGGCTGCCGGAGTCTGAGCCGGCTCACCACCAGGCCGAGTCCAGCCGTCCCTCGATCGCTCTGAGGTTCTGCCGGGCGCATGTGTCGCAGAGGTAGTGACGCGTGCCGTTCTCCACCGAGCAGGTCCAGGTCAGCGGCAGGCTTTCGGCCTGGGCACCGCAGTGGGCGCACACGACGGTGCGGGGCTCCGTCGGGGAACCGCTGTCGTCGCCAACGAGGGCGTCACTGCTGCCGGGAACACTCGTCATCAGCCGACGATATCGCTGTGACCGGCGGTCCGGCGGGCACAACGCACTGCGGGGGCCGGTCCGTTCGGACGGACCGACCCCCGAGGGAAGGGACTGCTGTTACTGCCGGGTTGCCGTGGTCGTTACTGCATGACCGCCATGGCGAGCGCACGGCGGGCACGCAGCGAGGCGCGCTCGGCCCGGCGCTGGAGCCGGCGGGCGGTCACCACGCGGTGCGCGCGGCGTTCCCGCTCGGCCTCCTGAAGGCGGTCGTGCATATGCGCACGAGCCAGGGCTTCTGGGATGAGTTGCATCTCTCGGGTCCTGTTCTGGCGCGAGTCGTTCGCACCGGTGGTGGTGAAGTCCGGGGTCGCGGAGCCGACTGGCTCGCTGGTGGTCGGCGTCATCGGGGCCTGCTTCTTGGGGTCGTGCGTGAAGGGACGGTCGATCGTTCCTGTGATGTTCATGCCGTGACCGGGTTCTTGCGCGGACGGCCACGCGGCCGCTTGCGGGCCACGACGACACCCTGGACGAACAGTTCGCCGCCCCAGACGCCCCAGGGCTCACGCCGCTCCTTGGCGCCGGCGAGGCAGGCCTCCATCAGCGGGCAGGTGCGGCAGAGGGACTTGGCGTACTCGACATCGGCCGGCGACTCGGCGAAGAAGACCTCCGGGTCGTAGGAACGGCAGGGGACGGGTACGCCGAGGTTCTCGATGGCGTCGTCGAGCGCGGTGAGCGCAGTGAGCGGGATCAAGGTGGAGTCCTCCGTGAGGCCGGGCGGGGGGATCGTTTCGGAAGGCGGTACTGACGGGGCGTGCGCTTCGAGTTGCACGGTTCGTCTTCCTCGTCTGTTCGTCCCGGCCCTGTTGGGCCGGTGTGGCTGGTACCGGCGGTTTTTCTCTTGTCCCGAGGCCCCTTCACTCCGTCGTCCCCGTTCGGGGCAAACAGAAGGGCCGCGGATCCCGGATGGGGTTCCGCGGCCCTGAAGGCGCCGGCCTGATCGATCAGGCTGGATCACTCCAGGGTTCTGGCCCACGGAAGGCCCACATCGTGTGGTGCTGCGTCGTCTGCTTCAGGGATCCGGCACCGGCCGCAAAGGCATAGGCCGGGGCCTTTGCCACTACTGCTCCTGCTTCCAGTGCCTTGCTCGGTCGCTCATTGCGCTCGCGGACAGGGAGACCCGCGAGAGACACGGAGGACGCCGGCCGGACGGCAGGAATGCCGGACAGACCGGTGCCCAGGTCCGAGACGCCGAGCATGCACAGGGAGACGGCCGAGAGATCGGTCATTTTGACCTCGCTGACAGAGCTGGTGTAGATGCTGATCACTGGACTCGCCTCCTCTCGGCGTCTTGGGGGACTGGGGTGAACCAGTCCAACGGATATACGACTATGAAGTACAGCACGGATCCAGGTCTTCTGAGAAGACTCCGTGCCCGTGGCTAAGAACCTATGGGGATTGCCGGGGCATGCGCAAACTATTTTTCCGACGAGTTTGAATCAGTCACTCCCGTCCTCCCCCTCAACTTCCTGACCAGCGCAGATGGCCAGAACATCGGCTCCGTACCGGTTGAGCTTGCGCACCCCGACGCCGGGGATGCGGGCCAACTCCCCTGCTTCGTCGGGGACGGTCTCCGCGATCGCCATCAGGGTCCGGTCGGTGAAGACGCAGAAGGCGGGCTGGCCACTGCGCGCCGCCTGGTCCGCCCGCCACTCGCGCAGCCGCTCGTAGAGGCCCTCGTCCATGTCGGAGGGGCACCCGTCGCAGCGCATCAGTTTCATCTCGCCCGCGTCGGTCAGCGTGCGCCCGCAGACCCGGCAGCGGGCCGGGGTTCTCTGGGTCCGGCGCGGGGCCACGCCTGGGCTGCCGCCGAAGCCGCGCTCGATGCCGCCGGGGCCGGCCGTGCCCGTCCGGTGGGCGGTGGTGACGGAGCCGGGGCGCAGGCCGTCGAGGAAGCGGCTGGGACGGCGGTTCGGGCGGCCTCCGGGGGCGCGGGAGAGGGCCCAGGAGACATGGAGGCGTTCTCGCGCACGGGTCACACCGACATAGAGGAGACGGCGCTCCTCCTCGATCTGCTCGTCCGTCTTCGCGTAGGAGATCGGCATCATGCCCTCGGCGACTCCGACGACGAAGACGACGTCCCATTCCAGGCCCTTGGCCGAGTGGAGGGAGGCGAGGGTGACACCCTGCACGGTCGGGGCATGCTGGGCGTTCGCCCGCTCGTCGAGTTCGGCGACGAGGTCGGCGAGCGTGGCGCCCGATTTCGCGGCCGTGAAGTCCTGCGCGAGGTGCGCCAGCGCGGCCAGCGACTCCCAGCGTTCTCTGACGGCCCCGGAGCCCGCGGGCGGCTCGCTCGTCCAGCCCTCCCCCGACAGCACGGCACGCACCTGCGAGGGCAGGTCGACGACGTCGTCCAGGAGAGAGTCGTTGCCGCCGAACCGGGCGGCCGCGCGCAGCGCGCTGATGGCCTTGCGCACCTCGGGCCGGTCGAAGAACCGTTCGGCGCCGCGCAGTTGGTAGGGGACGCCGGCGTCGGCGAGGGCCTGTTCGTATGTCTCGGACTGGGAGTTCGTCCGGAACAGGATGGCGATCTCGCCCGCCGGAACACCGGCGGCGACGAGGTCACGGATGCGTCGGGCGGCACCCTCGGCCTCGGCCGGCTCGTCGGCGTACTCGGTGTAGCCGGGCTCGGGTCCCGGGTCGCGCTGGGAGATCAGTTCCAGGCGGTGTTCCGCGGCGCGGCCCCGGGCCTGGGCGAGCAGGCCATTGGCGAGGTGGACGACCTGGGGGGTGGAGCGGTAGTCGCGGACCAGCTTGACGACGGTGGCACCGGGGTGGCGGACGCGGAAGTCGAGCAGATGGTCCGGAGTTGCTCCTGTGAACGAGTAGATGGTCTGGCTGGCGTCGCCGACCACGCACAGATTGTCCCTGTCCCCGAGCCACAGCTCCAGCAGCCGCTGCTGGAGCGGGCTGACGTCCTGGTACTCGTCGACCACGAAGTGCTGGTACTGGGAGCGGACCTGTTCGGCGATGTCGCGCCGGTCCTGGAGGACGGCGACGGTGAGCAGCAGGACGTCCTCGAAGTCGATGACGGAGCGGTCCCGCTTGAGGTCCTCGTAGGTGGCGTAGATCTGGGCGATCTCGGCCGGGTCGCGGGGGGCGACGCGGCCGGACTTGGCGACGGAGGGCGCGTAGTCGGCGGGGACGGTCTGGGTGACCTTTGACCATTCGATCTCGGCGGTGACGTCCCGCAGTTCGCCCCGGTCGAGGCGGATGCGGCAGGCGGCCGCGGCATCGGCGACGAGCTGGATCTTACGGTCGACGAGGCGGGGCATGGGGCCGCCGACCGCCTTCGGCCAGAAGTACTGGAGCTGGCGCAGTGCGGCCGAGTGGAAGGTGCGCGCCTGGACTCCGCCGGCGCCGAGCTGGCGCAGGCGCCCGCGCATCTCGCCTGCGGCGCGGGCGGTGAAGGTGACGGCGAGCACGCTGGAGGGCTGGAGGATTCCGGCGCGCACGCCGTAGGCGATGCGGTGGGTGATCGCCCGTGTCTTTCCCGTGCCGGCGCCTGCCAACACGCACACCGGACCGTGCAGGGCGGTGGCCACTTCGCGCTGCTCGGGATCGAGTCCGTCGAGCACCGCGTCGGCCGAGTCCGGAACCTGCGGGAAGAGGGTGGAGTGCGTTGCTGCTGTCACACGGCCATGCTGCCAGGTCGCCGGAGACAGGTGAGCCGGTTGTCCACAGGCACCACCTTGCAGTCGTACTAATCCGGCAGGCGGCTGCCTCGGAAACCCCCGGATACCCCCCGCGGGAATGGCGGAAGGGTCGCGTACGTTCCACCACAGCGAGCACCCGTCCCCCGAATGCTGAGGAGCGCGAGAGACATGCCGGGCACTGTGACGATGTACAGCACCACGTGGTGCGGCTACTGCCGTCGGCTGAAGAGCCAGATGGACCGCGAGGGCATCGCGTACAACGAGATCAACATCGAGCAGGACCCGGACTCCGCGGCGTTCGTGGAGAAGGCGAACGGTGGCAACCAGACGGTTCCCACGGTGCTGGTCGTGCCTTCCAACGACGGCCCCGAGGTCGTGATGACGAACCCGAGCCTCGCGCAGGTGAAGCAGGCCCTCGGCGCCTGACCCGCGTGTCCCCGACCCCCGACCGGCCCGGCGGCCGTGCGGGGGTCTTCTCATGGGTCAGAACGTGCTGCCCGGCTTCGGCAGTGGCTTGCCGTACCAGAGTTCGATCAGGCGGGCCGCGATCGAGATGCCGTACGGCGGAAGGACCTCGCCGGATTCGAAGCCCGCGCGCAGTTCCTCGCGGGAGAACCAGCGGGCCTCGTGGATCTCGTCGCCGTCGACCTCGATGTCGGTGGAGGCCGCCCGGGCCATGAAGCCGAGCATGAGGCTGGACGGGAACGGCCAGGGCTGGCTGGCGACGTACTCGACGTGGCCGACGTGGATTCCGGCCTCCTCGAACACCTCGCGGCGCACCGACTGTTCGATGGACTCGCCGGGCTCGACGAATCCGGCGAGCGTCGAGAAGCGGCCCTCGGGCCAGTGGACCTGGCGGCCGAGGAGGATGCGGTCCTCCTCGTCGGTGACAGCCATGATCACCGCCGGGTCGGTGCGCGGGTAGTGCTCGGCACCGCAGGCCGGGCAGCGGCGGATGTGGCCGGCGGCGGCGATGACGGTCCGCTCGCCGCAGCGGGAGCAGAAGCGGTGCAGCCGCTGCCAGTTCTCGAGGGCGACGGCGTGCACCATCAGGCCCGCGTCGCGGGGCGAGAGGAGCAGGCCGGCTTCGCGCAGGCCGGCGGGGCGGGCCGACTGGTCCATGCGGCCGGGCAGGGCGTCCTTCTGAAGGGCGAAGTAGCTGGTGCCTTCCTCGTCCTTGCCGAGGAAGTAGCGGTGCGCCTCGGTGAGGGGGGCTTCGAAGGACGGGGTCATGACGAGTTCGGTACGTCCGTCGGACGTCTCGTCGATGAGGACCTGGCCGCCGGAGACCACGAAGCAGCGGGTGGTGGGGTGGCTCCACGCCGCGGCGAGCCAGGCCTCGTCGAGCCGGTGGTGCGCGGCCCGGTCGATGCCGCTGGGGGCGGTGAGCGAGATCGGACGGTCGGCGGTGTGGTCGGTCCAGGTGGTCACAGGTGCTTCCAACTCCCCCGGTGGAACGGATATTTCGGCGGGCGGTTCGGCGGGATGTGGGTGGGGACGCGTGGGGGGCGGTGATTTTCGGGCGGGCTCGCGCGAGTGCGGGGCAGCGCTTCCAGTGTGCCCCGGGGCTGCTGGCGGCTCGGGCCGCGCCGGGTTGTCAGGACTCATGACGCCAGTTCCCGGCGAGGTCGCCCCAGAGGTGGGCGGTGGTCTCGACGCCCTTGAGGAGCAGGTCGATCTCCACCTTCTCGTTCGGGGCGTGCCAGCCGTCGGAGGGGACGGAGATGCCCAGGAAGAGCACGGGGGCGCCGAGGACGTCCTGGAGGTCGGCGGCCGGGCCGCTGCCGCCCTCGCGCGTGTAGCGGACCGGTTTGCCGAAGGCGCGGCTCATGGCGCGTACGACGGACTGCAGGGCGGGGTGGTCCAGCGGGGTCAGGCACGGGCGCGTGGCCGCCGCGAACGTGATCTCGTACCGGATCCCGGCGGGGACGCGGGTCGCGGTCCAGTCGCGGACGATCTTCTCGATGTGATCGGGGTCCTGGCCTGCGACCAGCCGGAAGGAGAGCTTCACCATGGCCGAGGCCGGGACGATGGTCTTGCTGCCGGGGCCCTGGTAGCCGCCGCCGATGCCGTTGACCTCGGCGGTCGGGCGGGTCCAGACGCGCTCCAGGGTGGTGTGTCCGGCTTCACCGTGGGTGGCGTACGACTTGGCGGTGCGCAGCCACTCCCCCTCGTCGAAGGGGAGTTCGGCGAGGAGTTCGCGCTCGCGGTCGCCGAGTTCGGTGACGCCGTCGTAGAAGCCGGGGATCGTCACGCGCGCGTGCTCGTCGTGCAGTGCGGCGACGAGGCGGGCGACGACGGTCGCCGGGTTGGGCACGGCGCCGCCGAAGGAGCCGGAGTGGATGTCCTGGTCGGGTCCGTGGAGCTGGATCTCGCACTCGGCGAGACCGCGCATGCCGGTGCACACCGTGGGGGTGTCCTCGGCCCACATCCCGGTGTCGGAGACGATCACGGCGTCGGCGGCGAGCCGGTCTGTGTGCTCCTCGACGAGGTCACGGAAGTGGATGGAGCCGGACTCCTCCTCGCCCTCGACGAGCATCTTCAGGTGGACGGCGGGTGCGGTGCGGCCGGTGGTGGCGAGGTGGGCGCGGACGCCGAGTGTGTGGAAGAACACCTGGCCCTTGTCGTCGGCGGCCCCGCGCGCGTGGAGGCGGTTTCCCCGGACGACCGGTTCGAAGGGGTCGCTGTCCCAGCCGTCCTCGCGGGCGGCGGGCTGCACGTCGTGATGGCCGTAGACGAGGACCGTGGGGGCTGCCGGGTCGTCGGCGGGCCACTCGGCGAAGACCGCCGGGGCGCCCGGGGTGGCCCAGACCTCGACGGTCGGGAAGCCGGTTTCCCGGAGTTTGGCGGCGAGCCAGTCGGCGCTGCGGCGCACATCGGCGGCGTGGTCGGGCTGGGCCGACACGGACGGGATGCGCAGCCACTCGGCGAGGTCGTCGAGGAAGGCCGCGCGGTGCTGCTCGATGTACGTGCGGACGGCGCTGACGTCACTGTCAACGGGATGGCTCATGGTCAAGAGCCTATCGGCCCGCACTGACATCCTCGTCCGGTACTTCGAACGCGGCCGGCTCCTCCAGAAGCAGCCGCTCCAGCGCGGCCCGGTCCGGAAGATCGGGCCGTACGATCTCGCCGCTGCGCACGTACAGGAAGGCGGCCCCGACGGCCTCCAGGGGCACGCCCTGCTGCTCGGCCCAGGCCAGGCGGTAGACGGCGAGCTGGAGGGGGTCGGCGGTGGGGGCGCGGTGGGTCTTCCAGTCGACGATCTCGTACGTCGCCCCGTCGCCGTCGCCTTCCTTGTAGACGGCGTCGATCCGGCCCCGTACGACGCGTCCGGCGATGGCTAGGTGGAAGGGGGCCTCGACCCGGTAGGGCGTGCGGTGTGCGTACGGGGTGTGCTCGAAGGCGTCCTTGAGGTTCTCCAGGTCGCGTTCGTCGGCGATCTCCGCGTCGCTGCCGGGCAGTTCCTCGGGCTCCAGCATCGGAAGCTGCAAGTCCTCGAAGCGGGACTCGACCCAGGCGTGGAAGCGGGTGCCCCGGCGGGCGGCGGGCCGTGGCGGGCGTGGCATGGGGCGGGCCAGCTCCTGCGCGAGGGCGTCCGGGTCGGCGGCCAGGAGCATCAGCTGGGTGGCGGTCAGCGACGGAGGCAGGGGGACGTCGGTGACGCTCTCCCGCGCGCGGAGCAGTTCCCCGGTGAGCGCGTCGAGGTCACGGTCCCAGGAGGCGACGGCACGGGCCTCCTCGGGGGTGAGATCCGCTTCGGCGGGGTGTCGGCGGGCGTGGGGCACCGTGGGCGGGCGCTCGTCGTCGTGTTCGGTGCGGGGCACGCGCGCGTGGGACGGCGTCTGTGCGGGCGGTTCGGGGCGGTCCGTGGTCCAGGCGTCCCAGTCGGCGTCGTCGTCCGCGGGGAAGCCCGTGTCTTCATCAAGAGGGCCGTCGTACGGAATCTCGTCGTCGTCCGACGGCGGTGGCCAGTCCGGGTCCTCGTACGTGTCCGGGTCCGGCACGGCAGCGGGGTGGCCGTCCTCGTGGGAGGCGAGGGTCTCCAGGTGGGCGAGGACCGTCTCGGCGGCGGCCCTGCGGTGGCGGAACGCGGTGTCGTCCAGCGGGAGCGGCCAGAGCTGGTCGGCGGCCGCCGCGTGCAGGGCGGGGTTCTCCTCGCCCTCCTCCGGTTCGTCCGCCCAGGCCTCGATCTCGCCGTGTCCGGCCGCGCAGTGGTCGTAGAGGGCCTGCAGGAAGTCGGAGGGGCCGCGGGGCTTCTTCTGGGAGGGGCCCCACCAGTGGCCGGAGCCGAGCAGGAGGGAGCGGGGGCGGGTGAAGGTGACGTAGCCGAGGCGGAGTTCCTCGGTGTGCTGGTGGTCCTTCATCGCCTCCTGGAAGGCCTTCATGCCCCGGGCGTCCCAGGCCTCGATGTCGGGCAGCGTGTCGGTGTCGCCGCGCAGCTCGTGCGGCAGGACCTTGGCCTGGGAGGTCCACTTCTCTCGGCCCTGGGCGCTCGGGAAGGTGCCGGTGACCAGGCCGGGGACGGCCACGACGTCCCACTCCAGGCCCTTGGACTTGTGGGCTGTGAGCACCTTGACGGTGTTCTCGCCGCCGGGCAGGGCGTCGTCGAGGCCCTTCTCGTACTGCGCCGCCGTACGCAGGAAGCCGAGGAAGGCGAGCAGACTCGCCTCGCTCTCGTGGGCGGCGAACGAGGCGGCGACGTCGAGGAAGTTGGAGAGGGTCTCGCGACGGCGGGCGGCCAGGGCGTGCGGGGACGCCGAAAGCTCCACCTCCAGGCCGGTGACGGCGAGCACGCGGTGCAGTACGTCCATCAGCGGGTCGGCGAGTGAGCGGCGCAGGTCGCGCAGTTCGACGGCGAGCCGGGCGAAGCGCACGCGCGCGTCCGGCGAGAAGGGCAGCCCGTCGTCGCCCTCTCCTCTGAGGGACGTCTCCAGGAAGGTGTCGAGGGCGTCCGCGAGCGATATCACCTCGGAGGGGTCGACCCCCTCGACTGCCTCGGCGAGCCGGCGGTCCGGGTCGTCGGTGTCACCCACGCGCGCGTGGGACACGAGGAACCGGGCCCGGCGGCCCAGGAGGGCGAGGTCGCGCGGGCCGATGCGCCAGCGCGGGCCGGTCAGCAGCCGTACCAGGGAGGCGTTGGCCCCGGGGTCCTGGAGGACCTCGCAGACGGACACCAGGTCGGCGACCTCGGGCAGGTGCAGCAGCCCGGAGAGGCCGACGACCTCGACGGGGACGTCCCGGGCGACGAGCGCGCCCTGGATCTCGGCGAAGTCGGTGGCGGTGCGGCACAGGACGGCGATCTCGCCGGGCGCCTTGCCGGTGTTCACGAGGTGGGCGATGGAGTCGGCGAGCCAGTCGATCTCCTCGGCGTGGGTGCGCAGCAGCGCGCAGCGCACCTGGCCGTCGCGCTCGGCGCCGGGCGCGGGGCGGAGGGCCTCCACGCCCGCGTGCATGGCGCGCAGGGGCTCGGCGAGGCCGTTGGCGAGGTCGAGGAGGCGGCCTCCGCTGCGGCGGTTCTCACTGAGCGACTGGCGGGCCGCCGAGCCGCCGTCGGCGTGGGCGAAGTGCTCGGGGAAGTCGTCGAGGTTGGCGACGGAGGCGCCGCGCCAGCCGTAGATGGCCTGGCAGGGGTCGCCGACCGCGGTCACCGGGTGGCCGGTGCCGCCGCCGAACAGGCCGGCCAGGAGGACGCGTTGGGCCACCGAGGTGTCCTGGTACTCGTCGAGGAGGACCACCCGGAACTCCTCGCGGAGGACGCGGCCCACTTCTGGGATCCGGGCGAGCGTCGCGGAGTGGGCGATCTGGTCGCCGAAGTCGAGCAGGTCGCGCTCGCGTTTGGCGGCCCGGTAGCGGGTCACCAGTTCGGTGAGTTCACGGCGGGCGGCGGCCACCTCGGGGACCTTGCGCAGGTCCGCGTTGGTGAGTTTGGCGCCCTCCAGGGCGAGCAGCAGCTCGGCGTCGTACGCGCGCAGTTCCTCGGGGCGGACGAGGTGTTCGGCGAGTTCGGCGTCGAGGTTCAGGAGGTCGCTGACGAGGTCCGGGAAGGAGCGGGTGAGCGCCGGGTACGGACCGGGCGCCTCGCGCAGTACGCGCGCGGCAAGTTGGAAGCGGGTGGCGTCGGCGAGCAGGCGGGCCGTGGGTTCGAGGCCGATACGCAGGCCGTGGTCGGTCAGCAGGCGGCCGGCGAAGGCGTGGTAGGTCGAGATGACCGGTTCGCCCGGCGGGTTGTCGGGGTCGATGACGTCCGGGTCGGTGACGCCCGCCTTGACGAGTGCCTTGCGGACGCGTTCGGCGAGTTCACCGGCGGCCTTGTTGGTGAAGGTGAGGCCGAGCACCTGTTCGGGGGCGACCTGGCCGGTGCCGACGAGCCACACCACGCGTGCCGCCATCACCGTCGTCTTGCCCGACCCGGCTCCGGCCACGATCACCTGCGGGGCGGGCGGCGCGATGATGCAGGCCGTCTGCTCCGGGGTGAACGGGATGCCGAGGAGCTGCTTGAGCTGCTCGGGGTCGCTGATACTGGCTGGCACGTGAGAGAGGCTAGCGGCGGCCACTGACAGCCGGGGTCACTCGACCACGTGCCGGCCTTCCGGGCGGGCGCTGCACGAGGCCCGGAAGGAGCAGTGCGCGCAGTGCTGGCCGGCGGTCGGGGTGAAGCGTTCGTCGAGGACCTTGCCGGCGGCGGTGGCCAGCAGGTCGCCGACCCACTCCCCCTCCGCCCCCGCGTCTGAACCTCCCCCAAGGGGTGCCTGCGCCTGCACCTTGGGCAGGGTCTCGCCGCCGTCCCGTTTGGCGGCGCCCTGGCGCAGCTGGACGAGTTCGGCGCCGCCCGGTTCGGGTCGTACGCCGTCGAAGGCGTCGTCGACGGCGCCTTCACGGACGGCGAGCTGGTAGACGGCGAGCTGGGGGTGGCGGGCCACCTCGGCGGCGGTGGGCGCCTGTTTGCCGGTCTTGAAGTCGACGACGTAGGCGCGGCCCTCGCCGTCGGTCTCGACGCGGTCCATGGAACCGCGGATGCGCACTTCGTAGTCGCCGGCCCCGAGGGTCACGTCGAAGTCGTGCTCGCTCGCCACGGGGGTACGGCCGGTGCGGCCGGAGTCGACGTGCCACGTCAGGAAGCGTTCGAGTGCCACGCGTGCGTGCTCCTTCTCCTGCGCCGACTTCCACGGCGCGTCGAAGGCGAGCGCGTTCCACACGGAGTCGAGGCGTTCCATGAGGACGTCGAGGTCGGCGGGGGTGTGTCCGGAGGCCACCTCGTCGGCGAGGACGTGCACGACGTTGCCGAAGCCCTGGGCGGCGGTCGCGGGGGCGTCGGCCTTCACCTCGCGGCCCAGGAACCACTGCAGGGCGCAGGTGTTGGCGAGTTGGTCGAGGGCACTGCCGGACAGCACGACGGGCTGGTCGCGGTCGCGCAGCGGGACCTTGCTCTCGGTCGGCTCGTACATGCCCCACCAGCGGTGGGGGTGGGCGGACGGCACGAGTGGGCGGCTGTCCTCGTCGGTGAGCGCGGCGAGCCGGGCCAGGCGGCGGGCGGCGGCCTCTCTGAGGGGGCCGGAGACGCGCGGGTCGACCGTGGTGGCGCGCAGTTCGGCGACGAGGGCGGCGACGGAGAGGGGGCGGCGCGGGCGGCCCGTCACGTCCTTGGGTTCGACGCCGAGTTCGGTGAGGAAGCGGGAGGGCTGGTCCCCGTCGTCGGCGGGAGCCTTCACGGCGGTGACGACCAGGCGTTCACGCGCACGCGTGGCAGCCACGTAGAACAGCCGCCGTTCCTCGGCGAGCAGTGCCCCCGGGGTGAGCGGTTCGGCGAGGCCGTCGCGGCCGATGCGGTCGGCCTCCAGAAGGGAGCCGCGGCGGCGCAGGTCGGGCCACAGGCCCTCCTGGACGCCCGCGACGACCACGAGCCGCCATTGGAGACCCTTGGAGCGGTGCGCGGTCATCAGGCGCACGGCGTCGGGGCGTACGGCGCGGCGGGTGAGGGTGTCGGCGGCGATGTCCTCGGCGTCGATCTCATCCAGGAAGTTGAGGGCGCCCCGGCCTCCGGTGCGCTCCTCCGCGCGCGCGGAGGTCGCGAACAGCGCGCACACGGCGTCGAGGTCGCGGTCGGCGTTGCGTCCGGCCGCGCCGCCCCGCCGGGCGGCCCGCTCCAGCCGCGTCGGCCAGGGCGTGCCGTTCCACAGATCCCAGAGGGCCTCCTCGGCCGTGCCGCCGCCCGCGAGGCGCTCACGTGCCTTCCTGAGCAGCGCGCCGAGGCGCTGGGCACCGCGCGCGTACGTCGGGTCGTGGGCGACGAGGCGTTCCGGTTCGGCGAGCGCGCGAGCGAGGAGTTCGTCCGAGGGCGGCGGTACGGGGTTGCCCCCGGCCCGCTCCTCCTCGCGCAGGGCGCGGCCCAGGCGGCGCAGATCGGCGGCGTCCATGCCTGCGAGGGGGGAGGTGAGGAGCGTCAGAGCGGTCTCCGTGCCGAGCCATACGGTGTCTCCCGACACGGCGGCGTCGACGTCCCCTGACTCTTCGGCGCCCGTCTCCTCGTCCGCGCCGGACGCCTCCGCCGTAGCCACCGCCCTGAGCGCTGTCAGGAGCGGTGCCACCGCCGGTTCGTGGCGCAGGGGCAGGTCGTCGCCGTCGATGTCCAGGGGGACCCCGGCAGCCGTGAGGGCGCGCCGGACCGTGGGGATCGTCCGGCCGCCGGCCCGCACCAGGACGGCCATCTCGCCCCAGGGGACACCGTCCTCCAGATGTGCGCGGCGGAGGATGTCGGCGATGTTGTCCAGTTCCGTACCGGCCGTCGGGAACGTGCAGACCTCGACGCGGCCTCCGTCACGGACCGGGGCGAGTCCGCGGTGGGCGCGGACCTTCTCGGCCGGGAGGCGGGTCAGGGGCATGCGCTGGGTGAGGAGACGGGTGGCGGTCAGCGGGACGGCTGCTGAGCGGCGGGACGTCCTGAGGACCTCGACCGGCGCGGGGCGGCCGTCCGCGCGCGGGAAGGCCGCCGGGAAGTCCAGGATGCCGTTGACGTCCGCGCCGCGGAACGCGTAGATCGACTGGTCGGGGTCGCCGAGGGCGACGAGTGTCCGGCCGCTCCCGGCGAGCGCGTGCAGCAGCCGCACCTGGGCCGGGTCGGTGTCCTGGTACTCGTCCACGTAGACGGCGTCGTAGCGGGCGGCGAGCTGCCCCGCGGTGTCGGGACGGTCGGCGAGAAGCACCGCGCGGTGCACGAGTTCCGCGTAGTCGAGCACCCCTTGCATGTCGAGCACGTCGAGGTACTCGGCGAGGAAGGCGGCGGCGGCACGCCAGTCGGGGCGGCCGATGCGCCGGGCGAAGGCGTCCAGGGCGTCCGGGCCGAGGCCCAGTTCGCGGCTGCGGGCGAGGACCGCGCGGACCTCGTCGGCGAAGCCGCGGGTGGTGAGGCAGGCGCGCAGTTCGTCCGGCCAGCGCACATGGGCGAGGCCGAGCCGCTCCAGGTCGGGCTGGCCCGCGAGCAGTCCGCGTACGGCCACGTCCTGTTCGGGGCCGGAGAGCAGCCGCAGGGGCTCCACGAACAGCTCGCTGTCCTGGTGGGCGCGGACCAGGGCGTAGCAGAAGGAGTGGAAGGTGGTCGCGCGGGGAGCGCGGGCGGCGCCGATGCGCAGCGCCATCCGGTCGCGCAGTTCGACGGCCGCCTTGCGGCTGAACGTGAGCACGAGGATCCGCTCGGGGTCCCCGCCCCGTGCGATGCGGGCGGCCACGGACTCGACGAGCGTGGTGGTCTTTCCGGTACCTGGGCCCGCGAGGACGAGCAGTGGTCCCCGCGCATGGTCAACCACCGCGCGCTGTGCGGCGTCCAGACGAGGGGGGTCCTGCCGCGTGGGCGGGGTACGCACCAGTCGGTAAGCGCCACGGTCCCCCTGTCGCACCTGAGGGTGCGACAGGCGCCTGGTGGAGGAAGAGGAGCTCACGTGGTTCGCCGGTCCTGGTGGGTGTGCTGGTTGGCTGGCCGTCACGCGTGGAGAACGGTGGCCGGGAGGTGAGGGGGACAGGTGCAGCCGACGCTACGCCGACGGGCGGTTCGGAAGCAGGGCTTCCGCTTGTTCCCTCCCGCCCCGAGCGCCACTCCGGCCCCTCGCCCCACGAACGTACGCCATGGCACGGACGTGCCCGGTTTACCCCGTACGGGCCACAGGTTCCCCTGACGCCCGTCCGATGGCGGAAGCTGTCAGGTGTGACCCTCCGCCGGTTCTCCGCCGTCCCACCGCGCGCGTCTCATGTCGAGGCGCGGCAGATGGCCCTCGGTGGCCCTGCTCGCCTCCTTCAGAGGTGTGCCCTCCGCGCGGTAGTGACCGAGGGCCTCCAGTTCGTGGCCCGGGAGCAGGGCGCCGTCCGCGCGGACGACCCGCCACCACGGAACGGCCCCTCCATAGAGGGCCATCACGCGCCCGACCTGGCGCGGCCCGCCCTCCTCCAGCCACTCGGCGACATCGCCGTACGTCATGACACGCCCGGGCGGGATCTGTTCCGCGGCCTCCAGGACCCGCTCGGCGTACTCCGGCAGGGCGTCCGCCGGAAGGCTCTCGTTGCTCATCCGGCCCATCCTGCCCCACCCCACCGACAATGTGACGAGGCGGCGACCGTGGGTATTCCTCGCCCCGGAGCGGCGCTTGCGGCAGACTGTGCGCCCCCGCACTGCACCCTGATGCCCCTGTGTGTCAGAGGGGCATGCCACCATCGTGCGGGCGGTGACCGGTGATACGAGACCAAGAAGAGACCATGAAGCAGCAGGGCGTGCACCCCGAAGACGCGGAGGGCACCTCTGAGGTCTCGTCGCGCCCCGGCGCCGACGGCACCGGCCCCGAGCCCGAGCGGACACCGGCCGACCCGGCCGCCGACTGCGCCGACGACGACCCCCACGCCGAAGAGGTCGAGGGCGACGAACCGCTGCTCCCCGCGCGCGTGCACCGCCCCTCCGACCTCATGCGGCTCCTGGCGGGCGTCTTCGCGATCGTCGTCCTGCTCGCGATCGCCGCGTTCGCGCACGGCACCACCTCGGGGCTCGAACAGGACATCAACAAGGGCACCGGCCAGGCGCCCGACCTGCTGATCAAGATCGCGGGTCTGGCGTCGAGCATCGCGATCCTCCTGGTGCCGGTCGCCTTCGCGATCGAGCGACTGATCAAGCGGGACGGGCTGCGGATCGCCGACGGTGTCCTCGCGGCGGTCCTCGCGCACGGAGTGACCCTCGCCACCGACCTGTGGGTCGCCAAGGCCGCCCCGGACTCCATCCAGGAGGCGCTGACCCAGCCCTCCCCCGGCGACATCCACGCCCTCACCGACCCGGTGCACGGCTATCTCGCGCCGGTCATCGCGTACATGACGGCCGTCGGCATGTCCCGTCGGCCACGGTGGCGCGCCGTCCTGTGGGTGGTGCTGCTGCTCGACGCCTTCTCGATGCTGGTCACCGGCTACACGACACCGTTCTCGATCATCCTGACGGTGCTGATCGGCTGGTCGGTGGCGTACGGGACGCTGTACGCGGTCGGCTCACCGAACGTACGTCCCACCGGGCGCAACCTGATGGCGGGCCTGCGGCACGTCGGTTTCCGCCCGGTGAGCGCGGCCCGTGAGGAGGTGCCGGAGGCGACGGACAGCGGTGACCGGGGCCGGCGCTACTTCGTCACCCTGGAGGACGGCCCCCCGCTGGACGTCACCGTGGTCGACCGGGAACAGCAGGCACAGGGCTTCTTCTACCGCATGTGGCGCAACATCACGCTGCGCGGCCTGGCCACCCGCAGCAGCCTCCAGTCGCTGCGCCAGGCCCTGGAGCAGGAGGCTCTCCTCGCGTACGCGGCGATCGCCGCCGGGGCCAACGCGCCCAAGCTGATCGCGACCTCGGAACTCGGCCCCGACGCCGTGATGCTCGTCTACGAGCACACCGGGGGCCGCACGCTCGACTCGCTGGACGACGAGGACATCACCGACGAGCTGCTGCGCAACACCTGGCATCAGGTGAAGGCACTGCAGTCGCGGCGCATCGCGCATCGCAGACTCGTCGCCGACGCGATCCTGGTGGATCGTTCCGGCAAGGTGATCCTCACGGACCTCCGGGTCGGCGAGATCGCGGCCGGGGACCTGCTGCTGCGCATGGACATCGCCCAGCTGGTGTCGACCCTGGGCCTGCGCGTGGGCGCCGAACGCGCGGTGGCGTCGGCGGTCGGGGTGCTCGGCCCGGACGCGGTGGCGGACTGTCTGCCCATGCTCCAGCCCATCGCGCTGTCCCGCTCCACGCGCGCGACGCTGCGCAGACTCGCCCGCGAGCGTGCCCAGCGTCAGCGCGAGGCGGTCCTGGAGGCGTCCCAGCTGGCCAAGCAGGCCCGTCTGGAGGCGTCCCACGCCGACACCGGGCCCGTCGTCGTACTGGAGAAGCCCGGCAAGAAGGCCGTACGGGCGGAGCAGCGGGCCGAGAAGCGGGCTCTCGACGAGGCCCTGGACGGGGCCCGCGAGGAGGATCTGCTCACCCAGATCCGCCACCAGGTGCTGCTGATCAGACCGCAGGCACCGGTCGAACCGGCCCGGCTGGAGCGGGTGAGACCGCGCACGCTGATCAGCTTCATCGCCGGCGCGTTCGGCGCGTACTTCCTGCTCTCCCAGCTCACCCATATCGAGTTCGGCACCCTTTTCGACGAAGCCGAGTGGGGCTGGGTCATCGCGGCCGTGCTGTTCTCGGCGCTGAGCTACTTCGCCGCGGCGATGAGTCTGCTCGGCTTCGTACCCGAGCGGGTGCCGTTCATGCGGACCGTGGCCGCGCAGGTCGCCGGGTCCTTCGTGAAGATCGTGGCGCCCGCGGCGGTGGGCGGCGTGGCCCTGAACACGCGGTTCCTGCAACGCGCGGGGGTGCGGCCGGGGCTCGCGGTGGCCAGTGTCGGCGCGTCGCAGCTGTTCGGGCTCGGCTGCCACATCCTGATGCTCCTGTCGTTCGGTTATCTGACCGGTACCGAGAAGACGCCGTCGCTGTCGCCGTCCCGGACGGTCATCGCGGGTCTGCTGACCGTCGCGGTGCTCGTCCTCGTGGTGACCTCGGTGCCGTTTCTGCGGAAATTCGTCGTCACGCGCGTGCGGTCGCTCTTCGCCGGTGTCGTACCGCGCATGCTGGACGTCCTCCAGCGGCCCCAGAAACTGATCACCGGCATCGGCGGCATGCTGCTGCTCACCGCGTGCTTCGTGATGTGCCTGGACGCGTCGATCCGCGCGTTCGGCGACGAGACGACCTCGCTCAGCCTCGCCAGCGTCGCCGTCGTCTTCCTCGCGGGCAACGCGCTCGGGTCCGCGGCCCCCACCCCCGGTGGGGTGGGCGCGGTCGAGGCGACCCTGACGGTCGGTCTGATCGCCGTCGGCCTCCCCAAGGAGGTCGCCGCCCCGGCCGTGCTGCTCTACCGGCTGCTGACCCTGTGGATTCCGGTGCTGCCGGGCTGGCTGTTCTTCAACCATCTGACGCGGAAGGGCTCCCTCTAGGGAGTGCGGTTTCGGGCGGGTGCGCTCAAGCGCGTGCGCGGTACCTCGTACGGCTCGCGCCCCGAGCGCCCCGCCGGGTACGACCGCAGGATGGGGGCATGCCCAACCCCTTCCCGCCGCGTGCCGCTGCCCTGACGGTCACCGCCCTCCTGCTGGTCTCCCTGGTGACGGGGTGCAGCGACGACTCCGGCTCCACGGACGAGGATCTGTCGGCCCAGAAGCTGAGCTGGAAGGACTGTCCCGCGCCGTCCGAGTCGGAGGGCGGCGGTGATGCGCCGTCCCCGCTGCCGGATGGCGACGACTGGCAGTGCGCCACCATGAAGGCACCGCTCGACTGGGCCAAGCCCAAGGGCGACACGATCGGGCTCGCGCTGATCCGGGCGAAGGCGAGCGGCGCCGCCGGCAGGCGCATCGGGTCGCTGATCTTCAACTTCGGCGGCCCCGGCGGCTCGGGAGTCACCACGCTCCCCGCGTTCGGCAAGGACTACACCGCCCTGCGCACGCGCTACGACCTGGTGAGCTTCGACCCGCGCGGGGTCGGCCGCAGCGCCGGTGTGCGCTGCGAGGACAACGAACAGCTCGACGTCTACTTCCAGCAGGACTCGACGCCCGACACCGCCACCGAGCGCTCCGAACTGCTGGACAACACCCGGGAGTTCAACTCGGCCTGCGAGAAGCACTCCAAGAAGGTGCTCCCGCATGTGCGCACCACCGACGCGGCCCGCGACATGGACCTGATGCGCCAGGTCCTCGGCGACGACAAGCTGTACTACTTCGGCATCTCGTACGGCACCGAACTCGGCGGCGTCTACGCACACCTGTTCCCCAAGAAGGTGGGCCGGGCCGTCTTCGACGCGGTCGTCGACCCGACCCAGACCCCCGAACAGGGCTCGCTCGGGCAGGCCAAGGGCTTCCAGCTCGCGCTCGACAACTTCGCCGAGGACTGCACGTCGAAGACCGAGGACTGCCCGGTCGGCGACACCGCCCAGGACGTCGAGGACCGGATCGCCAAGCTCCTCAAGGATCTCGACGCCAAGCCGATCCCGGGCATCTTCCCGCGCGAGCTGACCCAGAGCGCGGCGGCCAACGGCATCGCGCAGGCCCTGTACTCCCAGGAGTTCTGGCCCTATCTCACCGCAGGCCTTGAACAAGCGTACGACGGTGACGGCAAGGTCCTGATGCTGCTGTCCGACTCGATGAACGGGCGCAACCAGAACGGCGAGTACAGCAACATCACCGCGGCGAACACCTCCATCAACTGCTCCGACGAGAAGCCGCGTTACACCGTCGCGGACGTCGAGGCGAGGCTGCCCGAGTTCCGCGCCGCCTCGCCCCTGTTCGGCGACTTCATGGCCTGGTCCATGCTCAGCTGCACCGACTGGGCCGTGCCGGGCGCCGCCGACCACCCCGACGTCGGCACGACCGGATCGGCGCCGATCCTCGTCGTCGGCAACACCGGCGACCCGGCCACGCCGTACGAGGGCGCGCGGAAGATGGTGGGGGCGCTGGGTGAGGGCGTGGGGGTCGAGCTGACGTACAAGGGGCAGGGGCACGGCGCGTACGACAGCGGAAACCGTTGTGTGCTGGCGGCGGTGGACGGCTATCTGCTGAACGGGAAGGTACCGGCGGCCGGAACCGTCTGCTCCTAGAAAAGTGCAGGTCAGAAGGTTATCCACAGGCTGAAACGGCCTCGGCGTGATCCGCCTACTATGGCCGGACCGCCATCCGCCGACCGAGCGGAGGGCCCGCAGGGGGGAAGTGCGCATGTCTCGTTTCGTACGGTGGACGGCCGCGACCGCAGCCGCGTTGCTGGTGGCCGGCTGCAGCAGTGGCTCGTCCGGCAGCGGTGACGACAAGGGGGTCGGTGGCGCCGGCGCGCCCTCGTCGACCACGTCCTCGTCCCGGGCCTCGCCCGGGCTGCCCGCCTCGCTGACCTCGCAGAAGCTCGACTGGGGCCGCTGCGAGGGTACGTCGGACTCCCCCACGCCGGGCAGCGACTGGCAGTGCGCGACGCTCAAGGTGCCGCTGGACTACGCGAAGCCGGACGGCGAGACCATCGGCCTGGCCCTCATCCGCGCCAAGGCCACCGGGGGCAGCCGCATCGGCTCCCTCCTGTTCAACTTCGGCGGACCGGGTCAGTCGGGCATCTCCGTGATGCCCTCGTACGCAGGCACGGTCTCCGCACTGCGCGAGCGCTACGACCTGGTGAGCTGGGACCCGCGCGGGGTCGGAGCCAGCGAGGGCGTGCGCTGCCGTAGCGACAAGGAGATCCAGGCCGCCGAGTCGGTGGACCCGACGCCGGACGACGCGGCCGAGGAGAAGGCGTATCTCCAGGACGCCGCCAGCTTCGGCAAGGGCTGCGAGAAGGCCGCCGGAAACCTCATCGCGCATGTGTCGACGACCGACTCCGCCCGCGACATGGACCTGATGCGCCAGGTCCTCGGCGACACGAAGACGCACTACTTCGGCATCTCGTACGGCACCGAACTCGGCGGTGTGTACGCCCACTTGTTCCCGAAGAACGTGGGACGGCTGATCCTCGACGCCGTGGTCGACCCGAGCGCCGACATGGTGGGACACGCGAAGAACCAGGCCAGAGGATTCCAGCGCGCTCTCGACGACTATCTGAAGTCGACGGGCCAGGACCCGGAGGAGGGATCGCGGAAGATCGCGGCCCTGCTGAAGCGGATCGACGCCGAGCCGCTGCCCACCTCCTCCGGGCGGAAGCTGACACAGGGCCTGGCGCTCACCGGCATCGTCGTCCCGCTGTACAGCGCGCAGAGCTGGCCGGCACTGACCGGCGCCCTGGACGCGGCCGAGCAGGGTGACGGCTCGGACCTGCTGGCGCTCTCCGACGGCTACAACGACCGCGACGCGTCGGGCCACTACGGCACGACGACACATGCCCAACGGGTCATATCGTGCTTGGACGACAAGCAGCGTCCGACCGCTGCGCAGACCAAGAAGCAGCTGCCCGCATTCCGGAAGATCTCGCCCGTGTTCGGGGAGTTCATGGGCTGGGACACGGCCGGCTGGTGCCACGACTGGCCGGTCGCCGGTCAGTACGACACACCGGAGGTCAGCGCGCCCGGCGCGGCACCCGTCCTGGTGGTCGGCAACACCGGGGATCCTGCGACGCCGTACGAGGGCACGCGCAAGATGGCGGACGAGCTGGGCAAGGGCGTCGGGGTGATGCTGACCTGGAAGGGCGAGGGACACGGGGCGTACGGCAGTGGGAGCGACTGCGTCGACTCCACGGTGAACGCGTATCTGCTGGACGGGACGGTGCCGAAGGACGGCAAGGTCTGTTCATGACGGCGGCGGGGGCCCCGGGCACCTGTGGTGCGTGGGACCCCCGCCGACCGAACAGGACGAACAGGGAGGTGAACTGCGGGTCAGTACACCGGCTTGTGCGGCTCGATCTGGTTGACCCAGCCGATCACTCCGCCGCCGACGTGGACCGCGTCCGCGAAACCGGCGGACTTCAGGACCGCGAGGACTTCCGCACTGCGGACACCCGTCTTGCAGTGCAGGACGATCTTCTTGTCCTGCGGGAGAGTCGCCAGGGCGGTGCCCATGAGGAACTCGTTCTTCGGGATCAGCTTGGCGCCGGGGATCGAGACGATCTCGTACTCGTTGATCTCGCGGACGTCGATGATCTCGATGTTCTCGCCGTCGTCGATCCACTCCTTGAGCTGCTTGGGAGTGATCGTCGAGCCGGCCGCCGCCTCCTGGGCCTCCTCGGACACGACGCCGCAGAAGGCCTCGTAGTCGATGAGTTCGGTGACGGTCGGGTTCTCGCCGCAGACCGCGCAGTCGGGGTCCTTGCGGACCTTGACCTGGCGGTACTGCATCTCCAGGGCGTCGTAGATCATCAGACGGCCGACGAGCGGCTCGCCGATGCCCGCGAGGAGCTTGATGGCCTCGTTGACCTGGATGGAACCGATGGACGCGCACAGCACGCCCAGGACGCCGCCCTCGGCGCAGGAGGGAACCATGCCCGGCGGCGGGGGCTCCGGGTAGAGGCAGCGGTAGCAGGGGCCGTGCTCGGACCAGAAGACGGAGGCCTGGCCGTCGAAGCGGTAGATCGAGCCCCACACGTACGGCTTGTTCAGCAGCACGCACGCGTCGTTGACCAGGTAGCGGGTCGCGAAGTTGTCCGTGCCGTCGACGATCAGGTCGTACTGACCGAAGATCTCCATCACGTTCTCGGCTTCGAGCCGCTCTTCGTGAAGAACCACGTTCACGTACGGGTTGATGCCCAGCACGGAGTCGCGGGCCGACTGGGCCTTGGAGCGGCCGATGTCCGCCTGGCTGTGGATGATCTGGCGCTGCAGGTTCGACTCGTCTACCTCGTCGAACTCCACGATGCCGAGCGTGCCCACGCCCGCCGCGGCCAGGTACATCAGCGCCGGCGAGCCCAGGCCGCCGGCGCCCACACAGAGCACCTTGGCGTTCTTCAGCCGCTTCTGCCCGTCCATCCCCACATCGGGGATGATCAGGTGGCGGGAGTACCTGCGGACCTCGTCTACGGTGAGCTCGCCAGCGGGCTCGACCAGGGGTGGCAGCGACACGGGGACTCCGTTGGTCGGTCAATCACTACAGTTGTTCTCCCCGTAACACTGCCACGCCCTTCTTCATTCCGAGACACCCGTTCCGAGGCGCGAGACGATGTCGTCCCAGTAGCCGGGCATGGTCTCCCAGGGATCGGTGCGGCCACCGCGGTCCGTGCGGTCGGTGAAGTAGATCGTGGCGGCGCCCTGCCAGCGGGCGACGCGCAGCGCCTCGTCGAGATGGCCGTGCGGCAGTCCGTGCACGAAGTGGCAGAAGCGCTCGGGCGGATGCTCGGCGGTCCACTCGGCCACCTGCGACCAGCGGTAGTCGCTCCAGGGGCCGGAGAACGTGACGAGCTGGTCGCCGTGCTCCGCGTAGGCCGGGTGCGGATGGGTGCCGTGGCCCAGGACGATGTGCGTGTCGCCGTCCGCCGCGCGGAGCGTGTCGACCGTGCGGCCGATCACCGGGAGCGCGGTGCGGTCGGTCGGGCAACGGTCCAGGAGGAAGCCGTCGGCCTTGTACCAGTCGCGGTATCGCTGCGCCTCGGCGGCGAGTTCACCGTGCGTACGGGCCCCGTGGGCCGTGTCGAGGTGGCCGAGGACGCGGACGCCCGCGTTGCGCAGCCGGCCGGCGGCCTCCAGACAGTGCGGGTCGGGGCGGCTGCCCGGGCCGTCGGCGACGTTGAGGACGACCCAGTGCAGGGGCATGCCCGGACGGGTCAGTTCGCCCCACTCGGTCGGAGCGAGCAGGGGGTGTGCGAAGCCCGGGATGCCGAAGCCGGTGCGGACGCCCGTGCTCGCGGTGCCTGCCCTGGCGCTGGTCAGATGCGGCATGCCGCCTCCATCCAGATGTCGGCCAGGGACTCCTCCAGATTGATCCGGGGCCGCCAGCCGAGCCGGTCACGGGCGGTGCGTACGTCGGCCTGCTGCCAGCTGCCGCAGCCGTCCGGGTACGGGTACGCGGCCGGGGGCGCGTGGTCCGGGTCGGGGCGGGGGTGGCCGATGGACGCCCGCAAGGGGCCGGGCGGGCCGTCGAGTTCGTGCAGCGCGCCGCCGTATCCAGCCACGCGGGCAAGGACGGACGCGGCGTCGCGCAGCCGCACGGCGCGGCCGGAGCCGATGTTGATGACGCCCTGCGCGGCCGAGAGCGAGGCGGCGTGGACGGCCCGTGCCACGTCCCGTACATCGATGAAGTCGCGCTGCGCGCCCAGGCCCCCGAGCTTCAGCTCGCCGTCGCCGGACTGCATCGCGCGGCGCATCGCCTCGGCGAGGCGGCCGAGCGGGGAGCCGGCGGGCGTGCCGGGGCCGGCCGGCGAGAAGACACGCAGGACGACGGCGTCGAGGCCGGAGCCGAGGACGAGTTCGGTGGCGGCGAGCTTGCTGACGCCGTACGGGCCGCCGGGGCGGGGCACCGCGTCCTCGGCCGTGGAGGAACCGGGCTGGCTGGGGCCGTACTCGGCGCCGCAGCCGAGCTGGACCAGACGGGCGCCGCAGCCGCTGCGCCGCAGGGCCTCGCAGACGGTGGCGACGGCGACGGTGTTGTGGCGGGTGAGTTCGCGGGCACCGCCTCGGGTGGCGCCCGCGCAGTTGACGACGACTCCGGGGTGGACGGCGTCGAGGAAGCGGGTGAGTGCGCCGGGACTGCCGGACGCGAGGTCGAAACGGACGTCGGCGTCGTCGCCGCGGCCGAGGGCGGTGAGTTGCACGGCCGGGTCGGCGAGCAGTCGGTCGGCGACGAAGCGGCCGAGATAGCCGTTGGCTCCGATCAGCAGAACCCTCATCGGACGGCTCCCTCGGCGGATTCTCCGGCTCCGGGTCGGGAGGTGATCATCGGTTTGCTCCTTCTGGGGTTGCGGGTGCGTTCGTGATGGGGGGCCGGGCGATGCGGAATCGGTCACCTGCCGTGGTCGTGGTCCGGGGCGTCATCCGGCCTCACCCGGCATCGCGTGTGCCGACGCCCTGGTCAGCGTGCGGGTCGCGTGGAGCAGGAGGACCAGGGCGGCCCCTGCGCAGGCCGCCGCCGGGATGCCTGCCGCACCCCAGGCGGCCACGACCGCGTCCACTGGGACGGCCAGGAAGGCGCAGCCGGGGAGGTGGGACGCGAAGGCGGTGGCCAGGGCCGCCGCCTCCGTCGCCGCTGCCGCGCCGAGGAGCACCGCGGGGGCGTGGGTGAAGCCGTGTGCCGTGAGGAGGCGGGCCAGGAGGAGCAGGGCGCCCAGGGTGACGGTCGTGGTGTGGGCCGCCGGTTCGCGCAGGACCGTTCCGGAGACGGCCGTCAGCGCCGCCAATGTGCAGAGGAACAGGGCGAACGTGCCCAGGAGGAGGGGTTTCACGGCTGCCGTGAAGTCGGCCAGGCCACGGCTGGCGGCCAGTTTGCGACGGGCTCCGCGCGCGAAGAGGTGGGCGCACCAGGCCGCCGGTGCGCAGGCCGCGGTGAGGGCCAGCACCGGGGCGGTGGCCAGGTCACCGGCGGCGGCCGGGAATCCGTCCAGGCCGCCCGTCAGCGCGGCGGTGAGCAGGTCGTCGCCCAGGAGGGCGTACGCGAGGAGCCAGTAGGTCCACGCGCGCGTGGACGCCGGGGTGTGGCTCGCGTAGGTGCCGGGGGGCGCCGGGTGGGACCTAGGGCTCAGTGGCCCCCGGGCGAGTGCCGCGCGTACGGCCAGCGCCACGGCCAGGGCGCCCAGGGTCGCCACGGCGAGCCGGACGCGGCCCTCGGTGAGGTGCAGGCCCGTCACCGTCGCCGCGCACAGGGCGCCCGGCAGCAGCGAGAGCAGGACCCAGTCGGCCCGTACGCGGGGTGCGGTCGGCGGGGTGGGCCGCGGTGCCGTTTCCGCGTCCCGGGAGACCCTGGCGTACATCTCCTCGGCCAGGGAGAACACGTCCCGGTGGCGGAAGCGGGCGGCCGTCCGGTCCGTGACGCCGTGGGCCTCCAGGCCGGCGGCGATCTCCAGGGGGTCCACCGCGCGCTCGCACAGCTCACGGTGCCGGTGCATGAGCGCCTTCACGGGGTCCGCGGTGCCTCGGCGCGCGGTACGTGTGGAGGGTACGGCCGTCCGGGCCCGCGCCCGTGTGTCCTGCGCGGTCGTCTCCGTGTCCGGTGCGTCGGTCTCCGCGGTGGCCATGAGCCATTCCTCCGAGCTCTCGTCCCAGGCTCCGGGGCTGTTCGGTGTCCCAGGGCGGTCCAGTTCTCCCAGCTCGCTCATCGCGCGCCCTCCCCGGCCGGTACGGGGGTCGCCTGTACCGGTGCGGATGCGCGTTCTGTCGCCCAGCTGGGCCCGCCCCGGGCCACCACGCCTATGCCGGCCTGCGTCCAGCGGCCGGGGACGTGGGCCTCCGCGGGGACGGCGAACGGCAGCGGTTCGCCGGTGTCGTCGAGGACCACCTTGTTGACGGGGCTGCGCGAGACGACCTCCAGGTAAATGCCGTGAAATGCCGCGATGTTCTGCTCGACGGTGAACAGTTCGAGGGCACGGGCGCGGGCGGCGGCGCCCAGGCGCTCCCGTCGCGCCGGGTCCCGCAGCAGCGCCACGCACGCCTCCGCGAGGGCCCGCGGATTGCGCGGCGGCACCACGAGCCCCGTACCGCCGATGATCTCGACCACCGCGCCCACGTCCGTCGACACGGTCGCCCGGGCGCAGAACATGGCCTCGACGAGGCTGATCGGGAAGCCCTCGACCACGCTGGACAGGACGACGACCGCGCCCGCCGCGTACGCCTCCGCGAGCGTCGGTGCCTCCGGGCCGCCGATCTCCTCGAAGGACACCGGGTTGTCGCCGACGGCGTGCATGCCCTCGGCCTCATCGGGGAAGAGCTGTGCGGCCAGTGCCTTGCAGTGGCCGAGATACGCCTCGCTCTCGGCTCCCGTGGCCGCGCCGATGATGCGCAGCCGGGTCTTCGGTTCCTCCTTGCGGACCTCCGCGAAGGCGTGCAGGAGGGAGATCAGGTCCTTGGCGGGCTCGATACGGCCGACCCAGATCAGCGTGTCGGGGTCCGCGGTCTCCGGCGACTCGCCCACTTCCGCGAAGTGGGACGCGTCCATGCCCGGGTACACGGTCCGCAGCTTCTCGCGGTCGGCCCCGCATCTCTCCTGCCAGCGGCGGGTGTGCGTGTTGCCGGGGGTGACGAGCGCGGCCTTCCGGTAGATCTCCGAGGCCAGCCTGCCGTGGAAGGCCGCGAGGAGGGACCGTACGGCGGGGGCGCTGTCGTCGGCGCCCGAGGCGAGGTAGTGCGCCCGCAGCGGGACCCCGTACTCGGTGACCAGCAGGGGTACGTCGGAGAAGTGGTGGGCGAGCAGTCCGGGGAGCGCCGCCGGGCCGCCGCCGGCCGCATGGCACAGGTCGACCGAGCCGAGCCCGTCGTCCTCGTACCAGTCGAGCGAGAGGGGGCGCAGAGCGCGCTCCAGGTGCGCGGCGACGGTGAGCAGATCCGGTACGCGCGCCTCGCGCGCCGCTCCCAGGGCACCGGGCGCACGACAGGCGCGCTCCAGGGCGCGTACGGCGGCTTCGGAGCGGAGCGCTCCCACCAGTCCGCCCTCGTCCCGGGCGAGTTCGGCCAGCCCGTACAGCGCGTTGCCGAAACGGTCCGCCTCAGCGGTGGACGCGTCCGGTCCGTCCGCCGCGTTTCCCGCGTCGGGTCCGGCACACAGCGCTGCCGCCAACTCGCCGTAGCACTCGGCGAACCGGCGGCGTGCGCGGCGGCCGTATCCCACCCCGTCGTCCTCGGCCGTCCAGAGCGGAGCGGTCCGGACGCGGCTGACTTGCGGCGGCAGCTCGATCCAGCCCTCGTCCTCCTGCCGCTCACTGCGGCTGAGCGCGTATATGTCGAACTCGTGCCCGCCGAGCCCGCGCACGAGCCGGTCGCACCAGAGTCTGGCGTCACCGCTCACATACGGATAGCCACCCTCCGTCAGCAGTCCGATGCGCACGAGCACACCCCCGATCTCCCGTATGGGGAGCCGCCGTTGACCCGGCGGCTCGCAGCGGGACGAACGTATGCGGACATGGCGGTGGGGGGGGGGGCGGGGGGGGGGGGGCCCCCCCCCCCACCGGGGGGGGGGGGGGGGGCCAAAACCGGCCAACCGGCGTGGGGCGGAGGGGGAACACACACCCCCCCGGTGCAGAAACGCGGCGG